>JBPCYD010000042.1:0-2823 GCA_051007895.1 Woeseiaceae bacterium | reverse complement strand
GGGCAGAATCGCTGATATGGATGCAGGCGGCATCGACCAGCAGGTACTGTCACTCTGGTCGCCTGGCGTACAGATATTCGATCCCGCACAGGGGACAGAGCTGGCCGCTTTGACCAACGACAGGCTGGCAAGCGCAGTAAGAAAAAATCCAGATCGGTTTGCCGGTCTCGTTACCGTTGCGCCGCAGGACCCACAGTCGGCCGCGCTGGAGATCGAGCGTGGCATGACGACGCTCGGCCTGCATGGCGTGTTGATCAGTTCCTATACCAAGGGTGAATTCCTCGACCAACAGAAATTCTGGCCGATCTTCGAGGCCGCAGAGTCGCACGATGCAGCCATTTACATTCACCCGCGCAAACCGGCGCCGAGCATGTACGAACCATTTTCGGAATATGGAATGGACGCCGCCATGTGGGGCTTCCACGTTGACATCTCGACACACGCGGTACGGCTCCTGCTCTCCGGCGTTTTCGATCACTTTCCTAATCTGACCATCGTTCTTGGACACATGGGTGAAGGACTGCCTTTCTGGCTGAATCGTCTCGATACCATTTCCGCGCGCTCTCAGCTTAAGACGATCAAGCGCAAACCGAGCGAATACTTTCTGGATAATTTTGTCATCACAACGAGCGCAATGTTCTGGGACCCGATACTCGAGCTGTCGCACAAGGTCCTCGGCCCGGATCGCATTCTGTTTGGCGTCGACTATCCGTTCGCACCAAACGAAGCGGGCACCCGATGGCTGGATGCAGCACCCTTAAGCGATCAGGACAAACGAAAAATCTACGCGGAAAACGCGCAGCGGGTCTTTCATCTAGGCTAGGGTCTCAGCTAGCGGGACGCTTTTGCTGTCGAGCCACGTACCACTAACTTTGGTTGCATTCGCAGTACCACCGGTGCCTTCGCTTCACCGCCCATCATCTCCAGCAGCGTTTTCATCGCCTGCGAGCCCATTTCGTATTTCGGCACCTGCACGGTCGTTAACGCGGGGCTCATCCGCTCGAGAAACAGCATATCGTCATAACCAGTGATGGAAACGTCGCTTGGAACCGCAAGTCCGGCTTCCTTCATTGCATCAATGCAGCCCAATGCAAGCAGGTCGTTGCCGGCCACTACTGCAGTTAGTTGACTTTCCCTTGCCCACAAGGCGCGAAAGGCCCGCCTGCCTTCCTCTATCGTAAACCGCTCCGTCGTTTCGGTAAGATCAGCATTCAAGCGCTGGATGTTCATATATTCTGAATAAGCCTTGGCGCGATGAAAACCGGTCGACGTTCGTTGCGGACCGGCGACATGTGCGATGCGTGAATGGCCGAGGCCAACCAGGTGGTCGAGCACTGACCGGATACCGAAATCTTCATCCAATACGACGGCATTGACGCCGTCACGGTCCACAGTACGATTGACCAGGACGAACGGAATGTCATTTTCGATGCACTGTTCAACAATGGGATCTTCACGTCTCGCGGTTGTGATGATGACGCCATCAATCGACCTGCCCTGCATCATCCTGAGCGCGTCACGTTCTTTCCCTTCTTCGTCATCGGTGTTTGCCGTAATGACGGTATAACCGGCTGCCTCTGCAGCATCCTGCACGCCGCGAATGATCGGCGGGAACAGCGGATTCATGAGATCCGGAATCAGCACACCAATCGTGAATGATCTGTTTTGCTTCAGTGATGATGCGACAATATTTGGAAAGTACCCAAGCTTCTTCGCCGCTTTTTCGACCTGCTTGACGACCGCTGGTGAGATCTTCTCACGCTTCTCGGGACTCAGCGCACGTGAAACTGTCGAATGGTGTACGCCGACCACATCGGCCAGGTCTTTAATCGTGACTTTCTTTTTTTCTTTGGGTCCCATCCGTAGGTCTCAGTCGAGCATCAGTCCCGGGATCACCAGGGATATCCAGGGCACGAACGTAATCAACATCAGCACGGCCAGCAGTACGATCAGCCAGGGGAACGAGGCCTTAATCGTATCCTCAAGCGACATCTCCGCAACACCCGCGGTTACGAACAGATTGAGACCAACCGGTGGCGTGACCAACCCTATCTGCATATTGACGACCATCAGAACGCCAAGGTGAATCGGGTCAATCCCCAAGTCTGTCGCGATAGGAAACACGATCGGCGTCAGGATAAGGACGACTGAAGTCGGCTCCATAAAATTGCCCGCGACCAGCAGCAACACATTGAGCAACAACAAAAAGCCCCACACCGGTAAACCGAGATCGACAAGAAAAACGGACGCGAGCTGCGGTATTTGTTCGGTCGTCAACAGGAAAGCGAACATAAAGGCATTCGCGATAATGAACATCAGCATTACCGTGATTCGGCTCGCGTCCACCAGTACTTCCGGTACGTTTTTGAATGTAATGTCCTTGTAAACAAATACCGCTATGAAAAACGCGTACACCGCCGAAACGGCCGCGGCCTCGGTCGGCGTGAAGATGCCGGCGTAGATACCGCCAAGGATGATGACGACGAGCATCAGCCCCCAGAGTGCTTCCCGAAACGTTTTCGCGACGGTACTGAATGGGACCGGCTCCTGCCTCGGCATGTCCTGTCGCTTCGCGATGAAGATGATCGTAGCCATCATTACAATCGTTAAGAGAATGCCGGGGAGAATTCCGGCGATGAACAGTTTGCCAATTGAAGACTCGGTGATCGCACCGTAAACGACCATGACCAGGGACGGCGGAATCAGGATACCCAGCGTTCCTGAATTACAGATGACACCGGCCGCAAAACTCTTTGTGTACCCGGATGCCACCATGCCACCGATCATGACACTGCCAACGGCAACAACGGTCGCGGGCGCAGA
>JBPCYD010000041.1:0-4026 GCA_051007895.1 Woeseiaceae bacterium | reverse complement strand
TACAGCTTTGACGCCGGGTCCGATATTGGTGCCAGCCCCCGTTGGCTTGTCGACAGTCGGGTATCCCGCATCAGCGAAATAAGCATAGGCTTCGCCAAGATCATCACGCAGAACCCGATCAACCAGCCTGGCAATGAACGTCCTGAAAACCGCCGTCCCTGCTTCGTCGTAATAGCCGTCTTCGTTGCTGTCTCTTGACGACCGGTTCCAGTTTTGTAGCAGATCGTTTGCCTCTCGCAGCCGGGCATTTCCGGATTCGGCGACGGCCCGGTCAATGAGCGGCAGAAAGAATCGTGCGTATACATCGGCGTAAGAACTTTGCTCGATAATGGCCCAGGCCTGTTCTGGCGTAAATTGATCCTGTCCGTCCAGCGCCTCATGCAGGGTCTCGACACGGTCTGCGGCGACCCAGCTATAAAAGAAGAAATCCGGATTCAGAACGCCGTGTCCGGGTTTGTTGTTCCAGTTTGCCAGGTAGTTCGTTACTGGGTTCAGAACATGCGGATTGGCCTCGTTCACCGACTGGCGTCCGGGCCAGTCCATGGAGCCATCGCCGTTTGCTGGAAAGCGATTGTCGTGGCCCGCAACGCGTTCAGGAAATTGTCCGCCGTGGAAGTAGCCGATATTGCCGTCAACATCAGCGAAATACATATTCACGTTGATTGCGGACTTTTCTGCCTCGGCTTTCCACGTTTCAAAGTCGGGCGCCCAAGTTGCGTATAGCCATGCCAGCAACGTATCAAGCTCCCCACCGTCCCAGGCCCGGTGCTTGGCGTAGGCAACACCCGCATCCCTGTCTGTATGGATGATCGGCCCGTGCACGGAACGGTAAACGTCGAATTGCACATCATCTGACCCGTGCACTTTGATTGTCTCGACGCGATGCGCCAGGTCGTTGTACTTGCCCTTGTAGAGATACTGCGTCGGGTCCTGCGGATGCAACTGCTCGGCAAAGATATCGACAATGTCACTCGCACCCCAGGTACTGCCCCAACTGATCGTGCTGTTGTGACCGAACATCACCATCGGGTAACCGAAGGGTGTATTGCCGACGACGTCAATTCCGGCGCCGTGCATGCCGACCGAATACACGTATGATGGGCTAAACCAGCCAAACTGCGGTCCATTGATCAGGATCGAACCGCCGTCAACCAGCTTCTCTTTGCCAAGGACAAAGCAATTGCTGAAGCCGGTTGTTACCGGCGTGATGATATTTCTTTGCGCCAACGACACCGGCGAATAACTGGGTGTACGGGACGCGAGCGCGTCGCGAGCGGGACGCGACCAGTCCTCCCGCGGGATTGTCGTCGGCGCGTTGTCGGTAAATCGCGGGTTCAATAGATCGAACAACTGGCGCGCCCCTGGCGCGCCGTGTTGTGCAATCAACGAAGCCAATATCGAAGCGTTCTCCAGTTCGGTGTTGAAATCGCCATAGCGATTGTTCATTGTGCCAATAAAGATCATCGCGACGTCGTAGCCGGACCATTCCCCAGGCGAAAAATCGAGATCGATAAACTGCTTCGGCGTCAGTTGGTCCGGCGACAATCTGATCTCGGCCAGCCAGGCATTTAGTCCGTCTGCATAGCCGACGAAAACATCCTTGTCCTTCTGCTCGAGGGCGGCTAACTGGCGCCGAATGGAAGCAGGCTCAAACAACGTACGCGCGTTCTTGTCGTAGTCAATAAAATCCGCACCGAGAATCTCTGCCACCGTACCCTGTGTGCTGCGACGCGCCATTTCCATCTGGAAAAGGCGATCCTGTGCAATCGAATAACCGTAACCGTAGTAGAGGCCGTAAATATCGTCTGCGTATATGTGTGGCGTGCCGTAGTCGTCGCGGACAATCCGGACCTGCGCATTTTCGGGGTGCGTGGCGCATCCGCCGAGCACAATCATTACCAGGAGAATCATTTTTCTGTTCATAGTCTTGTTAGCCTGCCAATCCTGATGCAAACCGCTTGAGAATAAAAAAACACCGACGCAATCAGCGTCGGTGTTTCTCGGATCAAATCACTTGATTGTCGCCGGGGACGACCTAGAAATGCACAAGTCCCGTCACGCCCACTGTCAACGGGTCGCTCCAGACACCAATGGAGCCTGGTCCGATACGGTAGCTATGCTTGACGTAGCGCTCGTCGGTCAGGTTCTTGCCCCACAACGTTACCTCATAGCGGCTTTCCGGCGACACCCAGCGAACGCTGGCGTCGAGGAGATCCGCGTCCTCGATGATAGTTTCGGTAAACGACGGATAATCAACATGCTGATCATCGGTGTGACTGAACTGTGCACGGAAATTCCAGTCGCCATTTTCCGCCCTCAATTCGTAGTTAGCGATGATATTGAATGAATTCTCCGGCGACTGTCGTAATGCGAGCCCGGAGAAATCCGCCGGACCTGCAAATGTGTTCAGCGTCAGCCCATTGGTTTCTGTATCCAGGTAGGCATAGTTGCCGGAGATCGAAAAGTTCTCCGATGCATACCAGAGAAAGTCGACTTCCAGCCCGGTGATATCCGCGCTACCGATATTAGTGGTCTGGAATGTGCCAAACACGGAATTGGGTACCGGACCGAAACGTACGACCTGCAAGTCCGAGTAGTCCATAAAAAACAGTGAGGCGTTTAGCCGCAGCGTATTGTCGGCAAAGTCGCCTTTGAATCCAATCTCGAAGTTGGTTACGTCCTCCGGCTCTACCGGATTTGTAGCTGCTGCAGCAACACCCTGGGAACCGGCAAAACCACCGGATTTATAACCGGTAGAAATCGTGCCGTAGTACATTACGTCGCCACCGGGATTGTATTGCAGCGAAACCATGGGTGAAAAGTCAGTCCAGCTATCGGACGTCGAAACACCGAATACTTCGGCGATGACCGACAGGCTGCCACCGACACCCTGGCATTCAGGAAAGTTCGGAAATCCTGCTGCAGCACGAGTTGCTTCGTCGAGTCCGCAATTAACGGCCGTAGCGATGTAATCACGCTCGTCACGCGTCCAGCGCGCGCCCGCCGATAGTCTCCAGGCATCGTTGATATCCCAGTTCAGATGACCGTAAGCAGCCGTGCTGGTCGTCTCGTTTTCGGTTTTTGTGTATTCATTGCCTACCGTAACCTGGCCATTTGCCACCGTGTTGGACACGATTTTGAACTGCTCCGGTCGCCACGTATCCTCGGTAAAATAGTAAAGACCGCCAACGTACTGAATCGGCCCGTCGGTTGTTGACGTCCAGCGGAACTCCTGTGAAAAAGTATCGATTTCCTCGTCGATATCATCAATCACGTCGAGACCGAAGTTGCCGTTTGCCACATCCGATCCGCCACCCAGGGGCGCCCCTACCGAAGGCATCTCCCAGCTCGATTCAGTATTTCGAAAACCGGTGATCGTTGTCAGCATTCCTGTATCGAATTCGATATCACCCTGTAAGCTAATTCCCGAACCCTCACGTTTCGTAAATCCGTCCAGCGGTGTCGCCGTTGTGCCCGGTCGCCCGGCGCCCAACGCTGTGGCCGCGCCGATGTAGTCGAAGTTGCCATTCGCGATTGGCGCCCGGCCCATGTCGTTTCGATCGTCTTCCCAGGTGTCTGCTGAAAGAAACCATTCTGAGGAGCCAGCGACGAGTTGGAGCTGGCCGCGAAAAGATATGAAGTCCTCATCCTGAACGTCTTTGCCGAGATGCGTATTTTGCACAAAACCGTCGTGCTCACGATGATTAACGACCAGCTTGCCCGACAAATTTTCGGCGATTCCGCCTGTAATCAGGCCCTGGTAGCGGACGATTCCCTCGTTTCCTACGGTCAGCGCGGCCTTACCGCCTAACTCTTCCTCTGGCCGCGCGGTAATAACGTTGATTGCACCAGCGATCGCATTTCGCCCGAACAAAGTACCCTGCGGGCCCTTGAGTACTTCGATGCGTTCGAGATCAAACAGATCGAAATTGATTCCGGCCTGCCGACCGATGTAAACACCGTCGAGAAACAAGGCGACCGAATTGTCGAGGCCAGCGCCGTCATCGGCTGAGGTGATACCACGCA
>JBPCYD010000040.1:0-14954 GCA_051007895.1 Woeseiaceae bacterium | reverse complement strand
GCAATGTACCAAAGCACAATCCATACGTACGGAAGACTTAACTGCGCTTTGTCGATCTCCGCATCGGCCAGGAATTCCGTCGCGACGTACTGATCAAGGTTACTCCAGGTGATCTCAACGGCCAGTTGCCAGAGCGTGATGCCAGCAAATATTGTTGTGGCAATACCCAATAAGTATGGAAACAACCTGGCAAATCCCATTGGATGCTTGAAAGCGACGACCGTTGTTGCTGATACCGCAGCCAGCAGGAGCCCGAATATGAAAGTCTGCATTTAACTGTCTCTCTGCAACCTCCTCTAAATGATGGCGAAAGAATCAGATCTGCAATCGGATGCGCACGAATATGAACAACAATTCGTGTACCAACAATTTAGGGGATCGCCGCAGAGCGGTGCCAGCTAGACTGGAATGAGGGTCATCGACCACGTGCCGATGATCGGCTGATTCTGGCAACTCCGCTATCATAGGAAAACCCCTTAGACCGGTAGCTTTGCGCCCCCACTTTTCAGTAGGTTTGCCTTTTCAATGCTCTCTGGGAGCATGGACGATAATAAGTAAGACCATACACCTTTCGACGGGTTCCGTGAAACCAGATACGAATCAGCAACAGAATTATTGATGCGGTTGTTCTATTTCAAGCAGTTACGGCGATTTCAAGGCACCTCAAATCGGCAGATTGTCACTTTTTAGTCGTCTGTATGCCGCCTGGACGGTCTCGTCGCCGTATTTTCGCTCGAGTCCCCGCACGACGAAGTGCCCCCGTGCCATGTCCTGGAAATGGGAAATGAATATCGTATTCACCAATCCGCCGCCGACGGCGCCCAGGACCGGCATTGTCTGCGCCATCGCTTTTTGCGTAACAACGATGCCGAATCGATGTGCAACGGCAGATATAAGGCGGACGAGGGCTGGAGCGCTCGCCGAGCCAACGCCGTAATTGGCCACATATTGCATCGCATCGGTTAACGCTTTGCCAAGCGCAAGCCGCACACCGTAGTAAGATGTTTCGGCGGCATCGTCTTGATTGGACACACCGCTGCCCATGGCAAATACCTGCATACAATTCAGCAGTGTTTCCGGGTCACTGGGCGCCTCGCCTTCCGCACGGGCAATATCAACTATTGAACGGAACATGATCGCCGTTGTCACGGGCAACTCCACGACCAGCGTGCTGAGTCCGAAAAATCCGCCAACGGCGCCGGTCGTAATCGCAGCCGCCTTGTGCAACCCTGGACTTGCGGGCGTCTGTTCTTCATCCCTGATCGTTCGTACGGAACTCTGCATTACAAACTCAATTGCCTTGTGCGTGGACTTGCTCACAACGTCAACCACGCCATCCGGGGCCCGCTTGCTGAGCTCCCGGGTTACTGCCTCGACCGGCATGCCCACGGCAGAACTCAAACGCACTGCCAGCGATGGATTCTCAAGCATGGCATACGCGTCCCGCAGGGTTGCAAGGTCGTTTTCGGTCAGCGGCATGTTGAGGAAACTCTTGGATAGACGCATTTCGGCAAAATACAATTGATCCCAGGGCTTCCGTCTGCTGGCACTGGAAACAGCAGCGGTATTCTGCCTTGGTGAGACTTGACCGTTAATCGCGCGTAAATGGAATAGCGCAGTATACAATGGCCCGCCCTGGCGGGCCGAAAACCACTCGAATACAAGGCACAGGCAAAAAACGGGGGTCGGGCCAGATGGTCCGCCCCCGGTAGGCATGGATAGTGCTAGGCAACCTTGACGGAATGCCGCTCCGTTGCCCTGATTTTCGGAAGTGCAACTTCAAGTATGCCGTCCTTGAGTTCAGCCTGAACCTTCTCAGCATCGACCTCTGTCGGCAGCGTTACGGTTCGCATGAGCTTCCCGTAACCCACCTCGTGACGGTAATAGTTGTCTTTCTCTTTATCCTCTTCCTCTAATTCTCTCTCAGCCTCAATAATCAGGCGATCACCCGAGACTGTGACCTCGATATCGTCCTTCTCGATACCGGGCAATTCACCACGAACAACGAGTTCCTTCTCGCGATCAATGACGTCTAGCCGGAAGCTATGCTCGTAGTCGAGACCCATCGGCCAGCGAAACCCGAAGGGCTCAAATGACTCCATCCAACGGCGCGGAGTGAAGTCCTCGAAGAACTCCTCCATTTCGTGGGTATCGGGCAACATCCGTTTGACATCCACCATCCGCTTGCGCGGTTCAAACTTGCGAAGAATTGACATCTCACTCACCTCATTTATCACGCTGGCCCAACCTTGCCAGCGCATCAAATATGGTGACGAATCGGACAGGATAAACTGTGCCAAATACGCATTGACAAATATTCCCTAACAAGCATTTCGGAAAGCAGCTGATGGCTCTTGCAACTCTAACTGACCAAACCGCTGCTCCGCTGAATCTCAATCAATCCCGCGAAAGGGCATAAAAAAACCCCGCACCGGGCGGGGTTTTTCCGATCTTGCAGGTTTTCTTATTCGCCAAAGTAGAATCGACCACTCAGCGTGTAAGAAGAGACATCATCGCTCCACTTGCCTGCGAGGCCAAGCGAGAAGGTGTCCGTGAAGTTGTACAGGCCGCCCGCTGCAAACCCGGTATCGCCGCCACTATCGCTATAGTCGACGTGCTCGATGCCAGCGTTCAGCTCAAGCTCACTGCTTGCTGCGATGCGCAGACCGAGACCCAGTCCAATGCCGCTATCGTCGACGTCGCCCAGTCCAGGTGCGTCAAGCTCGATATATTCGTATGAAAGCCTGGCTACCAGGTCAACCGTTTCGGTCATGCCGCGGTTGTAACCAAAACCGGCGGAAAACGTCGTCGCATCCACACCGAAATCAAGGCCTGCAGACTCGTAGCTGCCAAACACGTGATAGTCATTGTTAAGTGCATACGAGCCATCAACACCAAATCCGTCGCCATCGACATTAATATCGTCGAAATCCGTGGTGCCGTAGCCGATTGCAAAATAGTTGTAATCGAAATCTGCGGCTGTCGCAGAAACCGAAAACGCCAGAGAGAGTATTACTAGTGTTGAACGCAACATTACGTTCTCCTGCTGTTTGCCCAAGAGAAGCGAATGCTAACGGGCCGCACAGGACGTTTCGTGTTCCGGGTCACATAACACGTTAACTGCGAACTATTGTTAAATAGGTGTTACAAAAAGTATCGACCAGTTCGCCTTTTTTGAGCACTTCGTCGCGCAAAAACAACACCGAAATACCTTTAAAACACGGTGTTCGCGCAATCGCGTCGCAATATTTACTGCTCAGTGTTTGGCGCAACTAAAACAGTGATATGCCGAATTATGTTAGGAGCATGCGAGCTCGTCTATAGGCCACGAGCATGCAAAAACCTGCGTGCTTCACGAAGCCACGCCAGCATTTCTGCGTCGTTTCTGCCCTTTTGTCTTATCTTCGCCTGCATATATCCACATGCGCTATCAATGGCTTCGACGAGTTCGTCAAGCGTCGCACCATCGACATCAGGCGTTCTATGAATGTTCAGCCAATTGCACGCCACGCCGAACTGGCAGTCCACACAGTCCGCCAGGAATGCGTTGTGCCGTCCATCATGTTGGCAGTGGGTAAAATCAACATCGCGCTCGATTACGAGGCGCGGGTATTTGAGCAGGTCGGAGGCGTAGCCAATCAGCGTACGCACATTTCCGGATGTTTCAGATGCCATTGCGCGCTTCCCAAACGACGAATCTTAGCCCCCACTGGCCTTTCCAAGCCCCTGCCAGGGATATTGTCGATCAGCGGCAACGGTTGTTATATATCGGAAAACGCCTAGATCGGGAGCAGCCAACGAGCGGCTCGTTACATGAGCTAACATGGGAACGACGAACGCGCTGGGTTGCGCCTGAATTTCGGCGAGGACAAGTGATGGATGTGAACATGTACGGCCTTCTCGCAAACCTGGTTCTCGTCATTCACTTTGCGTTCGTCGTGTTCGTGGTAGTGGGCTTCCTGCTCATACTCGTTGGTCTGCTCGCAGAATGGTCATGGGTACGCAATCGCCTTTTTCGCATCACGCATCTGGCCGCAATTGGGGTGGTCGTTTTGCAGGCCTGGCTCGGCCAGCACTGTCCCCTCACTATCTGGGAAAGCCAACTTCGTCGCAACGCAGGCGAGGCGGGGTATAGCGAATCATTCATCGAACACTGGCTTCACCAGGTTCTGTTCTACCAGGCAGATGCATGGGTCTTTACATTGATCTACACCGTATTTGGCGCGTTTGTGATACTCGCCTGGTTCTTCGGTGGACCCGGGAACAAGCCGGACTAGCGTCTGCCCGATCGTAATAGTGATGAAAATGCCTATTCACAATACCGCGGCGGCAATGTAAATAGTGCACAGGAGGTACCGGACATATGAGCGAGAACACATCTCACGCTGAAATGCCGGCAGCTGTGCAGGCTATCACTGATTGCGGCTATGCGATCTGGGCAAACGGCAACGTGGACGATTCCTTGCGTGCACGCTTCGATAATCATCGAATACCGGTTGTCGGAGTACGTCATGTACGCATCTGGGGTATCCAGGTCGACGACGAACGTGAATTGCCGGGGCTCGAGAGAACCCAGATACCCGACGAAGAAATATGGGAAGTGAACCTGAAAGCCACCGACGGCTCGACCTATGAGATTGAATCGACAAGACTCAAACCGGCATCAGATTAGCGAGCCCCGATAAAATGGGGACATTCCACTTTTAGGGATAAAAAGTGGAATGTCCCCATTTTTTTTGTGACGAGCTAAAAGTGGAATGTCCCCATTTATTTGGGGTCAAATATCTCCCGAACCGGCGGCCTTGATGATATTTTCTGCCGCACGAAACGCCAGTGCCATGATGGTCATGGTTGGCTGGCCACGCGTCGAAGAGACCAGGCTGCTGCCGTCGCATATGAACAGATTCGCCACATCGTGACTACGATTGTATTTGTCGACTACGGACGTCGTCGGGTCATCACCCATGCGGCAGGTGCCAAGCAGATGCACCCCGCCCGTAGATGGCCCAATCTCGCCACTCCACGCCTTGACTGCCCCTGCCGCGTCCAGGATTTCCATCGCGCGATCACGCATGAATTCAACGTTCGCAAGATCGTCCGGATGATCCCGATAAGTCATGCGAACTGACTGACGCCCCCATTGATCGGTATTGTTTGGATCGAGTGTGATGTTGTTGCGATCCATCGGTAGCGATGTGCCACTAACAGCCAATCCCATTTGTCGACTGAAATTGTGTGCCAACGCGTTCTTGAATTCACCGCCCCACTGCTTGATGTCTGGAGGTGAACCTGCCATCGCGTACATCAGCGGTGTCGCAGCAAACATTGCGCGAGCATCGATTCCACCACCGCCGAAGTAACCGCGTTTCGGATCCGTTTCGTAAAAATCCTGGACCACGCGTGTCGCCTGCACGCCTTTAAACTCATTCAGGGTATGCTCGAATATCCCGCTCGTGAATGCATGTGAATTCAGCATCAGGTTTCGACCGACGTAACCGCTGGAATTTCCGAGGCCATCAGGTTGGCGCTCATTCGCGGACATCAATAACAAGCGTGGTGATTCGACACCATTTGCGGACAGCACAACAGCCTTCGTGCGCTGCGCCTGTTCATTGCCGTCGGCATCGTAATACAACACCTCGGTAGCACGACCGCTCGCATCAGTCTTAATCCGAAACGCGGCACATTCTGCCCGAATCTCACAATTGCCGCTGGCCTCTGCGAGCGGAATCATGGCAGCCAGCGACGAGGACTTGGCACCCATTTCGCAGCCATAAAACATGCAAAAACCACATTTCGTACAGGGTGCCCGGCCATTATGCACTTTTGTAACGATCGCGTGCGGCTGCACGTCTGCATGCAATCCAAGGGCTGCCGCTCCTTTCGCCATCAACGCGCCGGATGAATTGATGGTCATCGGCGGCATCGGGAAATCTCGTGATCGGGGCGCATCGAAATGTCCGGGCGCGCCGGAAACGCCAACATCCCAATCGACTTTGCTGTAGTAAGGCTCAAGTTCCTCGTAGCTTATGGGCCAGTCCGCGAAATTCGTTCCATCGATAGGCCCCAACACGCTCCGTTCCATGAAGTCGATTTCACGCATGCGCAGGAAATTTGCAGAAAACTGTACGCCACTTCCGCCGACCGTCTGCGCGTAGTAATAACCGCCCAGAAAACCGGATGGAGGACTGGTGGCCTCCTTACTCTCGTCGTCACGAAAAGTCTGACCATTGACACGCGGGCCGCCATCGCCAAACTCGCCATTGAGCATGACGTCAATCTCATCATGCGTAAAATCCGTCTGTTTTCGATACGGTCCCTGTTCAAGGACGACAGTTTTCAGACCGGCGGTGGACAATTCCTTGGCCAGAATTCCACCGGCAGAACCAGACCCAATAACGACGAAATCGACTTCTTCCCGCGTTGCATACGTCGGCGAGTCAGCCACTGGGATTCTCCTTCAGATATTCTGCATCGTAGTAACCAAACGGCGACTCATAGACATGCGCGTTCGGGTCCACGCCTACCAAATTCCAGCCAATATCATCCTTGTTGCCACCGTATTTGCTCATGCCAAAGAAGCCGCACAGCGTCAGGAAGCGAATCATGCCGAAAAACGGTGTGTTCTCCTGTGTCTCGAGATACGCGTCCTGATCCATTTCAGTCAACGTTGAGAATGCAGCCCCACCGGCAATGCCTGACTGGAACTGTTGCAGTCCGCCTCGCGCGGGATTGAGCATTGGCGCATTGAATGTCGCAAACGTCTGGTCGAGAAAATGTATGACGCCTGCCTCGCGAGCACCCGGGGTATCCGTCGCCGGCAAAATTCGAGCCAGTATGGCTTCGAACTCCACGGCCTCTTCGACATCAAGCGTCGCGAATACGATCTCCTCTTGTGCCGCACTTTCCTCCCTTGCGCTACAGGCGGCCTGAGATATTGTTGCGAGTGACGGTAATACCAGGCGCGCCCACGATGTGCTTGTAAGCGCCGCAGCCTGTTGCAGGAACAAACGCCGAGCCGGATCTCGGTCTTTCATAGAATCACCCAGGATTTCAGACATAGTTGGCTTGAATTCTGGCTATTCTAGCACCGTGAAATAGCGACAAGGTAGGAGTGCCTGGCCGTGCGAACAAGCGAATGACCTCGACAGGCAAGCATTGCAGATGGCGAAATGGGGACTGTCCCGCAGCGAATTAAATTGGGTCGCAGTTAGCCGACACTCTCGGCCGCATCCTCGATCGACTCCAGCGCCTGGATGAAGCCTTCTTCGGCAAGTTTGCCCGGGTCTTCTTTGATCGCCCGGCACAGTTCGTCGCCACTTTCCTGCCAATCGATGCCCTCGATACCGACCCAGGCATTGCGCTTCTGTTTTGCCTCATACATTGCGGCATCTGCCACGCCAAGGACTTCTTCCCACTTCAACAGCTCGGGTTGTTCCTTCAGGAACGGAAAGCTCGCATAGCCGATAGAGGCCGTGCAGCGCGCCACCTGGCCGTTGCCGACAGGGAAGACCCGCCCTGACAGGCTTGCACGGATACGTTCTGCAAGCGTCGCGGCAAACTTTCTGTTGGTATCTCTGGCGACGACGAGGAATTCGTCGCCGCCCCACCGAATCACGTCATCCGACGACCGGCTTGCTTCCAGCAGAACGTCCCGAATCTGCAGTAACAATTCATCACCCGCCTCATGTCCACAGCTGTCGTTGACAGGCTTGAAGTTGTCGAGGTCGACCATCAGAAACAGCAGATCGTTGTTGCCCCCGGGCTTCATTGTTTCCGTCCCGTCGCGATAGTGGCGCAATACAAGGTCAACGTCCTTGTTAATTTGCTCGAACAGGTAACGTCGATTTCTCAGGCCCGTTAGCGGGTCGGTCGTGCTGGCCATCAACAGCTTCTCGTTCACCACTTTCAGGTCCGAGTTCTTGCCTTTAAGTTCTTCGGTGCGCAGCTGCACTTCTCTTTCGAGACGGCGGCTGTACTCCGCTTCTCGCCGGAGTTTCTGTTGCTGATGCCTTAAGAAAGCGTATATGGCAAACAGTAGCGCCATGGTGTATGTGGTATAGGCCCACCATGTCTTCCAGGGTGGATATGCCACCCTGAGCGGAATCGAAATGCCTTCATTGTTCCAATACCCATCTCCGTTGGCCGCACGAACCTGTAGGCGATAGTTGCCTCCGTCGAGGTTGGTGTAGGTAATGCGGCGTTCCGTACCTGCGTCTACCCACTCATCATTGAATCCCAGTAGACGGTATGTATAGGTGTTTTCATCAGGCGCCGAATAGTCCAGAGCGGAAACACCAAAAGTTACAACATCGTCTTTGTAGCCAAGTTCGATGTTCTCGATCAACTCATAGGGCAGCTCCGACGCTACCGGCTTGTTCAGCACAGAAAGAGATGTGAGCGCAACAGGCGGTGGCTTCCGGTTGAAATCAAGTTTGGCCGGATTGAAAGCGTTAAAACCATTGGAACCGCCGAAAAACAGCTCCCCGGATTGACTCGCATAGCTTGCTCCAAAATTAAAATTGTCGCCCTGTAAGCCCTGACTCGCGTGAAAGCGTCGGACCTCATTGCTTTCCTCTCGGAAGCGAGTTAATCCGCGTGAAGTGCCGAGCCACAGGTCGCCCGCCTTACTCGACTCGATACTGTAAACGGCGTCGCCGGGGAGTAACCCGCGTGACGTGAAATCCTGGAATCGCGGGGTCAAGTCTGTCGGTCGCGCGGGTGCCAGTTTAATCAATCCGCCGCGTGTTCCTATCCACAATTCGCCGTCATCATTGACGTGCAACGCATAGACTGTGTCGGCATTCAAACTGGCCGGATCGTCATCATTATGGGTAAACCGCTGCCAACTGCCGGTATCACGATCGAAGCGATTCAGCCCACCTCCATCCGTACCGACCCATATGACACTGGTGGCGTCCTCGACAATACTGGTAGCACGGGAACTCGACAGACTTTCATTGTCAGTCGGATCATGACGAAAATTGACGAACTGTTCCGCACCAGGATCCAGGCGACTTACGCCTCCGCCAAACGTGCCCAACCACAATGCGCCGTCACTATCCTGATGAATGGACATGATACCGTCCGCGGCCAAACTGGACTCGTCTGTTGGATCGTGACGGTAAGATTTCACCGCTCCAGTCTCCGGATCAATGCGATTCAAACCGCTATTCATCGTGCCGGCCCAAACCAGTCCATCGCGATCGGTCAGGAGAGTCATAACGCGGTCGCTACTAATCGTTTCAACGCCATCAGAATCGTGGCGTAACTGGATTATCGCGCCACTGTCTCGTTCAAGAATATTAAGGCCACTTCCAAATGCTGCAACCCACAGCCTGCCCGTAGGATCTTCCGTAAACGACATGATGTTCGAGCTTCCAAATTTCAGCCCTTCGTCACCGGTGGGTTTAAAATGACCGAATGACCACGACCGCGGGTTCCATTTGTTTAGCCCGTCATTCCTGGTGCCAATCCACAGGATGCCACCCCGATCCTGATAAATTGAAAAAATGTCATCGCTGCTGAGACTGTAGGCGTCTGTCGGGTCATTCCTGTAGTTTTGAAAATAGCCGGTGTCACGATCGAACAGGTTCAAACCGCGATTGGTACCAACCCACAGCCTCTGGTCGTCGTCTTCAAATATTACCTGCACCCGATTGCTCGAGATCGTGCGATAGTCTTCAGGGTCGTTTCTGAAATGTCGAAACGATTGCGATCCAGCATTGAACCGCGATAGTCCACCTTTGCTGGTACCAACCCAGAGCGTGCCTTCATGATCAACCAGCAGGCTGCGGACATGATTGTCCGGGAGGCTCGATTCGATGTTTGGATCATGCAGATAGCGAGTAAAGAGGCCAGAGTTTGAATTGAAACTGTTTAGCCCGTTCTTGGTGCCAATCCAGACGACGCCGTCATGACCCAGTGCAATCGCATAGATCTCATCATTGCTGATGGAATTCTGATCCTCAGCAGAATGCGCGAAATGCGTAATCCGACCCGAGTCAATTTCGAGACGATCGAGTCCGGCATCCCGAGTGCCAATCCAGACATAGCCGCGAGGGTCTGTATGCAGCGTGCGTATGAGATCCGTCGCCAGCGATGCCTTGTTTGCCGAATCATGTCGCCATGACACGAAACTGTCCGTCTCAGGCATCCAGCGAGAGACACCTCCACCGTCCGTCGCAATCCAAACGCTGCCATCGGTAGCAACATCCAGCGCGAGCACGAAATCGCCAGACAACGAGTTATCCTGGCCGCGAGCATTTCGATAATTTTTGAAACTGATGCCGTCGTATCGATCGAGACCATTCTCAGACCCGAACCACATGAATCCGGTCTGGTCCTGCTGAATAGCGTTGACAGAACTTTGCGATAGCCCTTCGATGGTAGACAGTCGTTCGAAACGCATCGCATTTTTTTCAAGGCTCTCGACCGTCATCGAGAAAAACAGCATTAGCATAGCCGTTGCTATCATGCTGGCTGGCCTGACGCCCGATTTCTCCGTGTCGCTCAATTCGAACCCTCATTGTCAAGCCTTAGCGCAGGACCGGATCGGCCAATGCGCAGGCTTACACAGAGTGTATCGGCAGAGTAACGGCTCTCCTTAGCAGCAAGGTGTGAATTGAGTCTCACTAACAACGAGGACATGCTGAAGAATAGGTGTGAAACCAGGAATGTCCCCATTAGGTTTCGTTTTCTTACTTAAATTTCGTCCGGAAGTCATCTGGCGAAATCGCAGGCGAGAACAAGAATCCCTGGCACTCATGAGATCCCCACTGACGCAGCATCTCTAACTGCTCCTCCGTCTCCACACCTTCTGCAATAACAGTTGCGTCCAGTCGCCTCGCCAGCGCTACCATTCCAGAGGCAATTGCTTCATCTTTCGCACTGCGATTTACGCCGCTAATGTAAGAGCGATCAATCTTGATTACGTCGACTGGGAGGTCTTTCAGGTAACTGATAGCCGCCTGACCGGTGCCGAAATCATCGACTGATATACGCACTCCTATTGCTTTCAGTCGGAATATCTCGTTCACGACCTCGGGACGCTGATTCAGCACACCACGTTCGCTTAGTTCGATCTCCAGCAAGTCCGGCGCAAGCTCGTTATCTTCCAGTGCTTGCTTAACGACTGCGACCCCGTCACCGCGCATCAACTGGCATAGCGAAATGTTTACCGCCATTCGTATCGGACGTATATCATCATTCAACCATTGCCGAAGCTGCCGACATGCCGACTTGATTACATAGTCACCAATCTCCTGCATGACGCCAGTTTTTTCGGCGACCGGCACAAAATCTGCAGGGGATATAAGTCCTTCGTCAGCGTGATTCCAACGTAGTAACGCCTCAGCAGCGACAACCTGACCGGTGTCAGTTGACAAGATTGGCTGATAGGCCAACTCAAGTTCATCGTTACGTACCGCCTGGCGAAGCATACTGTCCAGGTTTAAGACTCGAACACTCGATGTGTCCGCTGGTCGAGTAAAGAATTCAAACCCCGAGCCCGACTCCTGCGCCTCTAACATCGCCGTCTCGGCAGAATGCAGCAGACCATCGGCCCTGGTGCAGTCGCGCGGAAACATTGCCGCTCCAATGCTGGCCGTCAGATAGACACTTTGCCCCGCAATATCGAAAGGCTGGCTCAGTTCGGCGCGAATCTCATCGCGAATTATCAAAACCTGTTCGGTGTTCGCATTTGACACCATCAGCGAGAAACGAGCGCCACCCAGCCTGGCTGCGACAGCCGTGCTCGCACGGCCGTTGGAATTTCCGATGACATCGATTTTGGCCATACATTTCTTTAACCGGCTCGCAAACATTCCCAGCAACTGATCGGCATTTTTCCGGCCGACCGCCTCGTTCACTACACGATAACGATCAAGGCCTACTACCAGGAGCGCCAGTCCTCCATCAGACTCGCCCTTGATTCCCATGAACTTGTGCAGTTGGGTTCTAAATCGTTCACCATTTGGCAAATCGGTCAGCCTGTCGATTCCCGCAAATCGTGCACGATCCCGTTCGGCAGCACTGGTCTCTGAATGGATATGCTCCAGGCTTTGCCTTGCACAGCGCAATTCGGCAAGCACTTCATGTGCGCGAACGGCTCGAACGACACGCCTGGTAATCAGCTGCCAGTCGTAAGGTCGCCGCACAATGTCGGTAACATCCGCATCGGTTGCGATCTCGACCTCTCTGTCGTTCGCACATAACGCGATTAGGGGTACATCTTTTCCATGTACCTTGCGCAGGGAATGCATTAACGACTGCGAGTTGTCCGCTGAGAACGACGCATCGACGATCATCAATTTGGGCCGTTTGGACGACGCAATACCAAGCGCCTCCTCTGCACTCCGCGCTACGTGGACTTCAAGTCCAGTGTGCTGCAGCCAGCGGGGGGCCCACTGCAGAGACAGACTGTCCCTGGTTACCAGCATTGCGGTACCCTGTAATTCTGCGTTGTCGCTGCTCGACGGTCCGAGTTGATAACTGCCGGTGGCGGTCAGTCGACCAAAATCGAGCGCTATGACCTTCCTAAGTGCTGCTTTCATGTGTCCTCTCCCTTGACTCGTCAGATACGCTCAGTCGTCGTTCAGCACAATAGAGTCAGAGGTGGTCTCAAAGAGCGAGTTGTAATCTGTCACCGCGTCGGCCCACATGTAACCGTCGGTCCACATATACCCATCCGTCCACATGTAGCCATCGGTCCACATGTACCCGTCCGTCCACATGTAGCCATCTGTCCACATGTACCCGTCGGTCCACATGTAACCATCTGTCCACATGTAGCCATCGGTCCACATATAGCCGTCCGTCCACATGTAACCGGCACCCCAGGTCGGGTCACCCCATAGTTCGGCTGTGTTCTGTACGTGAATCACTGGACCCTCATCAGATCGCCCCATTAAAGGAGACAATGCCTGGCCTGATACAAACCCGTTGTCGTTCAACGCGGCTTCGATATCGAGTACTCCCGCTCCAGAGGCAGTCGGTTCTACATCTATCTTGGTCGCCGAACGCATCAGGCGTGCTTTGATGGTGGCTGGCGTCAGCGCCGGGTTATCGGTTAGCATCAATGCCGCCGTTCCGGAAACCATGGCTGCCGCCATACTGGTTCCGGAAAGTTCCAGGTAGTTACCAGTACATCCGGAACCACAGGTTGGTACGCGCCCCGGAAGGTCTGCCAGCAACTGACTCTGGCTCGCGGTCGGCGCAACAAAACGGTTACCCGGGGCGACGAGGTCAGGCTTGAGTACGTGATCCTTAAGAGTTGGTCCTACCGAGGAGAACGTCGAAACGTAGTCGTCGGCTGAATTGCTGCCCGTACCACTATCGGTCAGCGAACCAACTGTTATGATTTTGCGCGAGTTGCCAGGACTGGTGATTGTCATGTGTCCGTCGCGGCCGTAGTTACCGGCGGACGCTACGACGACAATGCCGGCGTCCCACAATACCTCAACAGCCTGGACCAGCGGATCGGTCTGATTGGTCTCCTCCACAGCCTTGCCCAAGGAGAGGTTTACGACGCGGATTCCCTTTGCAGACGCATTGGTCATGATCCAGTCAAGACCGGCAATTGCATCCGATGTATAGCCCCGACCATTGTGATCGAGCACCTTGACAGAATGGACCGTCGCACCGCTCGCCACGCCGCGGTAATTCTGATTCGACAACAGACCAGTTCCACTAGCGACACCAGCAACATGTGTGCCATGACCGTAAGCGTCGTGCATGTTACCGGCGTCGATGTCAATGACCACGTTATCGATGTAGAGATGAGCCTCTTCGTCGAAATCGGTTACGCGAAACCGAATACGGGTGTCGGCGCTCATGAATGGTGTCAGATCAAGCGTTTCACCGAATTTCAATTCTTCGGTATCGTAGTTGGCCAGCAACTCCCAACTGGTACCGCCGTCCGGAGAAACCTCGAGCGCAAATGCAGCGCTGAATTCGATGTCGAAAACACGATAGTCGAAAACCAGGGTAGCTGAGACGCCACCGCTCAAATCAGCGCCGCGCTCGATCGCGTCATTGACACCGCCGTCGGCATCGAACTCGATACAGCGGCTTGACGGATCCGGGCAGTAGTCCGTTTCGACGGTGATGTTGCCGCCAGACGGACTGTAGTCATCACCTGACTCGATCCATGAACTGCCGGACCAGTCCTGGGTTCCATCACTATTGCTGAAGGAGGTGCTGTTAAACTCGTCGCGTAATGTCCCTTGCGTGACGTAAGCGATCTCAATGTTGTCGAGGTACAAGTGCGCTTCAGGATCGTAATCAGCGACTCGAAAGCGAATAACCGTGGCGGACGACATGTATGCAGTCAGGTCTACGGCTTCGCCAATCACCAGGGCTGCCGAATCATACTGCGCAATGGTCTGCCAGTTGCTGCCGCCATCTGTTGCAACTTCGAGGTCAAACGCCGCGCTGTCGTCAATATCGTAAAGGCGATAGTCGAATGACAGGGATGCTGAATCGGCACCGCTCAGATCTACCGTCCTTTGCAGCGTGTCATTGACACCTCCGCGAGCGTCAAACTCCACACAGCGGCTGGCAGGATCAGGACAATAGTCTGTTTCAATCGTTATGCTGCCATCCCAGGGATTGTCATCGTCACCGGATTCTGTCCAGGTATCGCCGCTCCAGTTTTCAGTGCCATCACTGTTGGCATATGACGTTGAATTGAATTCGTCGCGGAAGGTGCCGCCCGGTCCCTGGTGTGGATTGGTGAAATCTATCTGGGTGACGACATTCAGATCAGGATGTGGGGCCACGCCTGAGTCAAGTACGGCGATTCCGATGCCCGAACTAACGGCAAAGGAGTTAGCAGAACCTGTTGTGGGCACATTTGCCGTCTGCAGCGCCGCAACGGAGGCTGCGCTTAACCTGCTATCCAGAGACAGCGAACTAACTTCGGTGTCGATTGCCAATGATTCGATCGCACTCGC
>JBPCYD010000039.1:0-42025 GCA_051007895.1 Woeseiaceae bacterium | reverse complement strand
AGTAACGACCCAAGTTCTGCGGCTTTCGGTTTGACGACCCAGAACCTCGGCAGAAACGTTCGGAAATCATCCAGAATTTCCTGTCCCCAGTGACTGTCCGTATACAGAACGTGCTGGCTGATCAGTTCGCGCAGATGGTGCAGGTGCGCCTCCATACTCTCCGGTTTGATGCGATGGATATCGATCAAGTCATGGTTATAAAGATCAACGAAATCCCGATCCAGGTCCAGGACATACGCGAACCCACCTGTGAGCCCCGCGCCGAAATTAACGCCGCTGCGACCCAGCACGGTAACCACGCCTCCCGTCATATATTCGCAGCAATGATCACCAGCGCCCTCGACAACCGCCGTAGCACCGGAATTCCTCACTGCAAATCTTTCGCCCGCCTGGCCGGCCGCATACACTTCTCCGCCCGTTGCGCCATACAGGCAGGTGTTGCCGATGATGACCGTATCCCTTGTGTCGAAAGTGGCATTTTCGGAGGGTCGAATGATGATGCGACCACCGGTCATGCCCTTACCCACATAGTCATTTGCGTCGCCCGTTAACGTCATGTTCAACCCACTGACGTTCCAGGCGCCAAAACTCTGACCAGCCGTGCCGCACAGTTGCAGATCGATCGGCGCGTCCTGCATACCATGGTTGCCGTGCCGCCTCGCGATTTCACCGGACAGCATCGCGCCCAGCGTGCGATCGTAATTGCGAACGTTAAAGGAATAGGAGCCGCCGGATTTCGTCTCGATAGCGGGCAATGTTTCCTGCAGAATTTTTTGGGCAAGAACCGCCTGGTCGAATGGATGATTTCTCAGGTCGGTACAGAACTGCGGACTGTCGGGTGACAGCCCGGCATTCGATATGATCGGCGCAAGGTCCAGCTGCTGCTGCCTGCTCGTTTCACCCGGCAGCGTTTCCATCAGCTCGACACGCCCGATAATCTCTTCGAGACTCCGCGCGCCAAGTTGTGCCAGCAGTTGCCGGACTTCTTCCGCAACAAAACGAAAGAAATTTACGACCATGTCGGGCAGACCCGTGAAATACTCGCTCCGTAAAACATTGTTCTGTGTCGCTACACCGGTAGCACAGTTGTTCAGATGACAAATTCGAAGATACTTGCAGCCCAGGGCGATCATTGGTGCCGTGCCAAAACCAAAACTCTCTGCACCAAGGATTGCGGCTTTGATGACGTCCAGGCCTGTCTTTAATCCGCCATCCGTCTGTAACCGGACTTTGTGGCGCAGATCATTGCCGCGCAGGACCTGGTGGGCTTCCGATAGTCCCAATTCCCAGGGACTACCGGCGTACTTGACTGAACTTAAGGGACTTGCTCCAGTGCCACCGTCGTACCCGGAAATGGTGATCAGGTCTGCATAGGCTTTGACCACACCCGCGGCGATGGTCCCGACTCCGGGCTCGGCAACCAGCTTCACAGACACGAGTGCCGTTGGATTGACCTGCTTCAGGTCGAATATCAGTTGCGCCAGGTCTTCGATCGAATAGATGTCGTGATGTGGTGGCGGTGAGATCAGACCGACGCCTGGCTTGGCATAGCGCAGACTGGCGATCATTTCATTGACCTTGTGCCCCGGAAGCTGCCCACCCTCGCCCGGTTTTGCGCCCTGGGCTACCTTGATCTGGATTACCTCGGCGTTCACAAGGTACTCCGCGGTCACGCCGAAGCGGCCGGAGGCGACCTGTTTGATTTTGGACATTCGTTCGGTCCGATAGCGCGAAGGATCTTCGCCACCCTCGCCGGAATTTGAGCGTGCACCAATCCGGTTCATTGCAATGGCCAATGCCTCATGCGCTTCCGGGGATAATGCACCGAGTGACATGCCAGCACTGTCAAAACGAAGCAATATTTCCTCGACGGCTTCGACCTCCTCAAGCGGTACCGGTTTACCCACGGGGTTCACCGTTAACAGGTCGCGAATGGTTGCAACGGGCCGATTGTCGACCAGTCTCGAATACTCCTTGAAGCGTTCGAAGTCACCGCTGCGAACAGCGGCCTGCAGCGTGGCTACAACATCCGGATTGAAACAATGGTACTCGCCGCCATGCACATACTTTAGTAACCCGCCCTGAGTGAGCGGCACACGCGGTTTCCACGCATCGTCCGCCAGGCGTTTCTGGTCGTCATGCAAATCCGCGAACCGGGCACCCTGAATACGACTTACCGTGCCCGTAAAACAGCGATCTACGATTTCGTCGCTCAAGCCAACAATCTCAAACAGCTGTGCACCGCGATAACTCGAGATCGACGAAATACCCATCTTGGACATGATCTTGAACAGGCCCTTGCGAATTCCCCGGCGATAGCTTCTGCCAAGCTGCTGCAGTCGATCGGCACGCCCTCGCTGCGCGAGATCGTGCAGACTCTGATAAACGAGATAGGGATAAACGGCTGTTGCTCCGTAGCCGATCAGGCAAGCGATGTGATGTGCATCCCGGGCAACACCAGTCTCCACGATAATATTGACGGCGCAACGATGTCCGCTACGCACCAGGTGATGATGGATTGCCCCCGTCGCCAGCAAGGCATGTACTGGTAATAATCCCTGTTTCAGGTAACGGTCACTCAGCATCAGGATCAACTTGCCATCAGCTACTGCCTGGTCGGCCTGCGCACAGATTTCATCCAGCGCCTCGGCAAGCGGCAGGTCAGCAGGCTTGTTGAGATCGATAAACGCCTGATCGTCACCGTACATTTCTGGCCCGAGCAACTGACGCAATTTTCGCTGCGACAGGACCGGAGAGTTCATAATCACATGATTCGCATGTTCCGGACCAATATCGAATAGGCTCGTTTCCCGCCCGATATTGGTCTGTAACGACATGACGATGCGTTCGCGCAGCGAATCAATTGGTGGGTTCGTGACCTGTGCAAACTGCTGGCGAAAGTAGTCAAACGGTGAACGAATCTTCTTTGACAATACCGGCATTGGCGTATCATCACCCATCGAACCAACGGCCTCGGCCTCGGTTTTTGCCAATACGCTGATAACTTCGTTCAGCTCTTCGCGCGACGTATTGAACATCTTCTGGTACTTAAGCAGCGTATCGGCTGAAAATGGTTCGGCCGCCATGTGCAGGTCAACCAGTTCCGAATCGAGAAAACGTACGCCTTGTTTCAACCATCGCTTGTACGGGAACCGTGCTTTCAATTCATTGTGAATATCGTCGTTTGACAACAACATGCCGTTGCGAAGATCTACTGCGAGCATCTCGCCCGGTCCGAGGCGACCCTTGGCGGTTACATCGGCTTCATCGTAATCGTAGACGCCAATTTCGGAGGCAATTGTAATGTGCCGGTCCTTGGTAATGACATATCGCGCCGGGCGCAGGCCGTTACGATCTAGACAACAAGCGGCGTATCGTCCATCCGTCAGCACAATGCCGGCGGGTCCATCCCATGGCTCGATCTGACAATCAAAAAACTCATAGAACGCCCGTACGTCTGGATCCAGGGTGTCCATGGCCTGCCAGGCTGGCGGAATGAGAATGCGCATTGCCTGGAGAACATCCATGCCCGCTGCTCGCATTACCTCCAGCATGTTGTCTAGGCTGGATGAGTCAGAGCCGGTCAAAGAGATAATGGGATCGAGGTCCGCGAGGTCGCGCAATTTATCGGACCGAAAGTTGTTACTGCGTGCGATCGCCCAGTTTCGATTTCCCTGGATGGTATTGATCTCGCCATTGTGAGCAAGAAAGCGAAACGGTTGTGCGAGCCGCCACTCCGGTAGTGTATTGGTCGAAAATCTTTGATGGAACACGCACACGGACGACTCGAGCCTGGGGTCACGCAGGTCCGTGTAGAAATTCGGCAACACATCGGGCATCACCATGCCCTTGTAGATAATAGTGGCTGACGAAAGACTGGTTACGTATGCCGTAGGATCAATCGCGGCGAAGCGCTTCTCCGACCGTCGTCGCGCCA
The DNA here is from genome assembly GCA_051007895.1 of Woeseiaceae bacterium. GTDB lineage: Bacteria > Pseudomonadota > Gammaproteobacteria > Steroidobacterales > Woeseiaceae > SZUA-117. Next base: position 38,088 of record JBPCYD010000039.1, on the reverse strand, counting down.
TGAACAATTGTCGGTTGAAGGTACCGCGCTGCATACCCGCCGGCGCATTCACGAATACCTGCTCAATCCGTGGCAATGACCGCAGTGCCAATTCGCCACAGACTTCTGGCCTGATTGGTACGGAGCGCCAACCGGCAACCTGCAGATCGCTGCCTGCAATAGCTGCGTCGATTTCAGTCTTCACCTTGCGTGCGACGTCGTCGTCCTGACTCAGGAAGACGGTGCCAACGGCAAAACGCTCGGCGAGGTCAAATCCTTCATCAGCACCGACCGCTCGCAGGAACTTTTCGGGAAACTTCAAGAGCAGCCCGCAACCGTCTCCGGTTTTGCCGTCAGCGGCGACCGCCCCACGATGTGTCAGTCTGGCCAACGCCGAAATCGCCGTCTCCACGACAAAGTGGCTCGCGCGATCATCCAGGTTGGCGATCAGCCCGAAGCCGCAGCTATCCCGCTCAAATGACGGGTCGTACAGTCCAGTGCTTAATTTTGCAGTCATTGGGACACCGGGGTCGACACCAGGTGCGGCCCCATTAAGTTTGTAGTTTTGGTGTGCACCTCTTGGTGCCTCGGTGAGGTTGTTGCTCACCGACGCCAGGGCAGCGCTTGCGCACTGCGATAGCTATTTATCCCGGGTTGTTTGCTTGCACCTGACGAAACCGCTTTTCATCGAACCAAGAGAGCCGCGCATGGGCAACCGGGGGAAAGTAATGCAGTGACAGTCGAAAGGCTTATCCCGAGCAAAACAGTATATGACAAGCGACACCCCGCCATCCAGTTACGGCCATCTGGAATTCTCTATGGCCCTAATAAAAAGGCGCAGGACTTTCTCACCGGTTGGGATTAGGAATCGTTACCCGCGCAACCGTTGGCGCCGCGGCAGCATCAGCGCCGATTGCCGTGCACGTCGATGACACCGGTCGACGAAAACGGCAATGGTTTGGTAAACGGTATGTCAACCGTCAGGCTGCCCTGCAGTTCATAGCTGACTGCCTCGCGCATTCCGCCGACAAGCAATGAGGAGAGCTGTGCCGCAGAATTCAACATGTCCAGGTCTACGCTGATCGTGAAATCGTCACGGCCGCCCGCCGGCACGGTGAATCGGCCTTCCGTTGCCCCACCGGCGAACTTTTCCTCGTCGAGGATTACGCGGTATTCCACAGCCTGGATTGGCAGTGGAAACGGATTCGGATTGTCTACGTCAAAACCCAGGCGAAATGTCTGGCGGCTGAAGCTTACTTCCGCAAGTTCCACGCTGGTCAGATTGACACTCGGCGAGTCGACCAAGGTACTGGTTCCGGCACAGGCGCTCAACATTCCGACCGCCGTCAAAATCACAACCACCCGGCTAGATATTCGGCTTTTCATTGTTCCGCCTCCTCAAAGTAATTCACTCCCAAGTCGACCCCACTGAGCACCGATAAGTAACCAATCGCCGTCGGACTTGATCAACTCGAATTCGAAGTTATAGGCATCTGCGTCGAAACCCAGGGCGTTGTTACTGCTCCCGGCCATGCCCACTGCCACCTGAACTTTCGCCGCCGTAGCACCGGACAGACTGATGTCATCGATGCTGGTCAATAGCGCTACTGAATCCTGGCGCAAGAAATAAAGCCGCAGAAGATCACCGACGTTTTTACGATCGTTGCCGTGTGCGTCGGTGTAGTTCACGGAAATCATGTCAAGAAGCTCACCGCGATCCCGCTCCTCGGCAGCTAGTTCTCCGCGATTAACCCATGCGCGTATTTCGTTCTCCGGACTATTCTCGTCACCTCCGCAGGAAGCGAGCAGTACTAATAATCCAAACATCACATTTCGCATCATCTGTTACCTGGACTGCCTGTCGAAGCAGCCTGCCCTGTTCTCCGAACAGCGGGGTTTGGCTTTTTCCCGCGTCGGATGTTAGAACAGACTATGGGCGGTCGGACCCCACCGTTACTGTGACGTGGTTCGCATATCGGTTCAATTTGAATGGATCCGCTGCACAACCTGATTTGCAGATACCAGGCGGAAAACGGATATGGCAGTAAAACTTCTCAGTGATAGCGCAGACGCTACGATTACCGACGATGATCAGATTCGAATCGATGCGGTATTGGGTTTCTGGTTCAAGGAACAGGAGTTGTCAGCACCTCAGATTGATGGGCGCATGGACATCTGGTTCGGTGAGGACCCGGTCTTTGACCAGGAAGTCGCGCGCGAGTTTGCCGACGACGTACAGCTTGCGTCTGAAGGCAAACTTGATCATTGGGCGCACAAACCGATGGGCAGACTCGCGTTGATTATTTTGCTTGACCAGTTTCGACGTAACATTTACAGAAACAAGGCAGAAGCATTTTCCATGGACAAAGCCGCGCTGAAGCTTTGTGTTGAAGGGGCAATGGAGAAGAAGGATAAAGGCCTGACGCCAATTCAACGCGTGTTCTTCTACATGCCACTGCAACATGCCGAGTCTCGAAAAGTCCAGGAAAAATCCTGCAAGATATACGATAGGCTTGCAGGCGCCGTATCTGCCACGTACAAGGAAACCTTCGAGACAATTGCGCAGTTTGCCGAGCTACACGCTGACATCGTCAAGCGATTCGGCCGTTTTCCACACAGGAATACCGTGCTGAAGCGCAAGAATTCACCGGAGGAAGATGAGTACCTGTCAGGTGACGCACCGACTTTCGGTCAGGGAGAAACCTGATTTAGCCAGTGGCGACCAGCTGTTTCGACAAACGATTGAAGCGGAACGTCAACAGGATGGCGGCAGCTGACAGGCCCAATACAAAACCTCCCCAAATATACGCCGGTGGCGCTCGATACGTTATCGCCGCGAGATATGCGAGCGGAAATCCAAGCGCCCAGTAAGAAAACGTATTGATAAGCATCGGCAGGCGCGTGTCTTTGTATCCACGAAGCGCACCAGCTGAACCGATTTGAACACCATCCGCGATTTGAAATACTGCCGCCATTAGCAGCAGGCTGATTGCGATTTCTGTTACCGATGGATCGTTGGTATAGATACCAACCACCAGGTCCCTGAACAGCAATAGAAAAGTCGCGGAACATGCCATGAACGCACCGCACATCAAAATGCCGGTCATGCCGCCGAGACGTGCGCCGACGGGACTCCCTTTGCCGAGGGCGTGTCCGATCCGCACCGTCGTTGCTGCACTCAAAGCGAGCGGAATCATGAACATCGTTGCCGCGAAATTCAGTGCAATTTGATGCGCCGCCGTGATATCGGCGCCGCGTGTTCCCACCAGGATCGAAACGACCGAGAAAAGCCCGGCCTCTGCGGCGATCGTGACGGCTATTGGTGTGCCGAGATGCAGGATCTCTTTCAGGACCGGTAAACGTAGTGGCGCCATGCGCTCGAATATCTTAAGCGGTTTGTAAATCGGCTTACGCGCGAAGTAGATAGTCATCATGATCGACATGAGCCACATGGTAGTGGCGCTGGCCATGCCGCACCCGACCGCACCGTATGCAGGCAGCCCGAACTTGCCGTACATCAGCACCCAGTTGAGGAATACGTTGCACGCCAAGGCGAATAAGGATGTGTACATAATCGGACGCGTGAACCCGATACCTTCCGTTGTAAATCGGAATGCGAGGAAAGCACAAATAGCCGGGGCGCCAAAGACGATTGCTCGAACATAATTTATGGTGGTTTCTCGAAAACCAACATCGATTCCAACAAAGACGAGCACCGGTTCAATGAATAACTGAACGAACGTAAAAATAGAAAGGCTAAGCACAACCGCAAGCCACAATCCCTGGCGCGTATAGCGGCCGATCATTTCGGGTTGACCGGCGCCAAAATACCTGGCCGCAATCGGCGAAATTGCCATCATCAGGCCGAGGCAAACCGTAAACCCCAGGAACCAGACACTGCCACCTACGGCGACGGCTGCGAGCGATGAGGCGCCAAGTCGACCGGCCATGACGGCATCAGCAAACTGCATCCCTGCTATAGAAAGGTTGTTGACAATAAGAGGCCCTGCAAGCCTCAGGAGAGCTCGCGATTCAGTTAGCCAATTATGTGACGTTGTAGACAAGGCCTGCACTGACACCGGATTCGTAGTGGCCGGACTCTAGCACGATGTGCGTAAACTTAAGCCAGTCAATAGTGTAAAGTTGCGGCACATTCGAGAGTCAGTACGGAGACAGGTATGTTGCATGACGGTCAGGCAAAGAGGGTCGCCATTGTTGGCGGCGTAAGAATTCCATTTTGTCGAGCTCACTCAAACTATGCCGGTGCGTCAAATCAGGACATGATGACGGCGACGCTAACCGCACTGGTTGACAAGTATGACCTGAAGGGACAGACGCTGGGAGATGTTGCACTCGGTGCTGTTATCAAACACTCGAGGGACTGGAATCTCGCGCGCGAATCCGTCATCGGCTCGGGCCTGTCGCTGCGCACACCGGGCGTCGATATGCAACGGGCCTGTGGCACCAGCCTCGAGGCATGCATCAACATCGGTAACAAAATTGCACTCGGACAGATCGAAGCCGGCATTGCCGGCGGCACAGACTCGATCAGCGATGCGCCGATTGTCTTCAAAGACGGATTTCGATCAGTGCTGATGGCCAGTCATCGTGGCAGATCGTTTCTCAAGAAGTTAACGCCGTGGTTTGGACTTCGTCCTGCACACCTGGTGCCTGAGTTTCCCGGCGTGACGGAACCTCGCACCAAACTTTCCATGGGTGAGAGCATGGAAATCACCGCCAAGGAATTTGACGTTTCCCGTGAGCACCAGGATCAGCTTGCCTTGTCCAGTCATATCAAGGCCGCCGCGGCGTACGACGCGGGCTTTTATGATGATCTGGTGACACCTTTCGAAGAGGCCGCGGAGGACAATAATATTCGCCGCGATACGACGTACGAAAAACTGCAGAAACTAAAACCGGTTTTTGACAGGAGTACAGCTGGCACCATGACTGCTGGCAACAGCACGCCGTTGACCGACGGTGCGGCAGCGGTGCTGCTGGGCTCGGAAGAATGGGCAAATCGCAAGAACCTTCCAATCCAGGCCTACCTGACACATTGTAAGGTCGCAGCAGTTAACTTCATTGATCGCGACGGCCTGTTAATGGCGCCCGCATACGCCGTGTCGGAAATGCTCAACGACGCGCATTTGACGTTACAGGATTTCGACTATTACGAAATTCACGAAGCGTTCGCGGCGCAAACCATTGCCACCATCAAAGCCTGGCAGTCGGAACAGTTCTGTCGCGAGAAACTGGGTAGAAACCAGCCGATGGGACCGATAGAACTCTCCAAGTTAAACGTCAAGGGTGGCAGCATCGCTATCGGACATCCGTTCGCGGCGACTGGTGCACGTGTTGTCGCAACCATGGCAAAGTTGCTGCATGAAAATGGTGGCGGCCGTGGGCTGGTTTCCGTCTGCACGGCGGGTGGCATGGGCGTCACGGCAATTCTGGAGTCTTCCTGACTATTGAACCCCGGCTAACGTTGCATGACACCCGCGCAGCCGACATGATGGTCTTCTCGCCAGCCGCAGTTGACAGGCGAATCTCGGGGGCACTATGGGCGACCTAAGCCAGACGCTGGCATTGATTAATGCCGTTCTCTGGAATGAAACCTGGATATTCATCATTGCCGGCACCGGCGTACTGTTCACGATCTGGAGCGGCTTTTGCCAGTATCGCGCGCTAACGCACGGCCCGCAGGTTGTGCGCGGTGTCTACGACGATCCGAACGATCCGGGTGCTATTAACCATTTCCAGGCGTTGTCAGCAGCACTGTCAGGCACCGTGGGCCTTGGCAATATTGGCGGCGTCGCCTTAGCCATTTCACTCGGTGGTCCCGGGGCAATATTCTGGATGTGGATCGTCGGCCTACTCGGAATGTCGATAAAGTTTGTGGAAGTTACGCTTTCGATGTTGTATCGCAATACGGATGACCCGGAGAATCCGCATGGCGGACCGATGTGGGTTGCAGGAAGCGCACTTAAGAAGATGAAGCCGAAACTTGGCTGGATTGGCACCGGCCTGGCGATTCTCTATTCATTTACCGTCATGGTGTCATCAGGCACAGGCGGAAATATGTTCCAGGCCTGGAATGTTGCCGATGTGACCAAGCAGTATTTTGGACTGGCCGGTTGGGTTAGCGGCGCCATCCTCACCATCATCGTTGCAGCTGTCTTGATTGGCGGCATCAAACGCATCGGCAAAGTCGCCGGAACGATTGTGCCGGGCATGGTATTGATATACGTCGTCGCCGGCTTCTACGTGCTGTTCGCGAATTTCGGCCAGATACCGGAAATGTTTGGCTTGATAATAACGTCGGCCTTTTCGTCAACTGAAGCCACAGGCGCTTTCGTCGGCGGCACGGTGGGCTCGGCTTTTCTCTTCGGCATGAAGCGCGCTATTTTTTCGAATGAAGCCGGGCAAGGCTCGTCGGCGATTGCACATGCGGCTGCAAAAACCGACGAACCAGTGCGCGAAGGTCTCGTTGGCGGCATGGAGCCCTTTATCGACACAATTGTTGTGTGCACCTTTACCGCTTTGATCATACTGTCGACGGGCATCTGGAATCGCGCTCCGGATGTCACTTTCGAGACGCTTCCACAGGCGGTTCAAAGCGAGGCCGGCTGGCGCTACCCGGATACCAGCCTCGCCGCTGGTGAATGGCGCGATCAGGAGCCAGTCCTCATGGTGGTCGAGGCCGGGCAGAACCCGAACACCGGTCAGAATGTGCACAGAGTTACCGGCACAGTTTCTGCAACGAACGCAGGCTACGTTGCGAACTGGCAACCGCTGGAGACTGACTTAGAACCGACAATCGTTGGTGGCGGCTTTTACAAAGACTACGTTGGCGCAACTCTGACGGCGAAAGCATTCGATTCCGTAGCGCCCGGCCTTGGTAAATGGTTAATTACGGTAGCGTCCTGGCTGTTCGCAATTTCGACGATTATTGCGTGGGGCTATTATGGTGAACAGGGCGCTGTTTATATGTGGGGCAACAAGAGCGCGCTGCCTTACAGGCTGATCTACTGCTCGCTGACGTTCATTGCAACACTGGGTCACATCAAGACCAGCGCTGACCTGGACAACATGACCGGAATCGGGTTGGGCATCATTATTTACGCAAACCTGCCTATATGCTGGATCTTCGGTTACCAGGCGATGCGTGCGTACAAGGATTACGTTCAGCGCCTGAAAGACGGCCGCATGGGGCCGGATCATCCACCACCGAGCATTGACGACCTGATCAGCGGTCGCGATGTCCGGCGCCAGGACAGCCAGTCCTGACGGCAGCGAGTATTTCGGGATTAATGCCCGGGCGGCGGCTGGTCTCGGGAGGCGAGTTTATGCAATGAATCGATAGCTTTGTCGAGGTGCTCTTTAGCCTGTTTCGTCACACCTCCTCGGCGATATTCGTCGACCACAAAGTTCTCTACCCGACTCACCATGGCGTCAATATCCTCGCCGGGAAACGGTTCCGGTTCCTCCTCCTGGCGACGTCCTTTTTCCGCGGCACCAAACAGGTTGATCCAGCGTTCACTTCTCTTGCCCAGGCGCAATAACTCATAGAATTCGCTGCCCGTATCCTCACCGGATCGCGTCAGGCTGATCACGCCCATAACCAACGACACCGGCACCAAAATCAGGTCGCGCAGCCCATCCACAATCAATTTAACCTGCAGAACACCGATGTCACGAATCACAACCCACCGGCCGGTCTCTTCAGCGGAATTCTTACCGTCGCGGCGAGTCGCTGGCTGTTCGTCCTGCATATCGTCAACTCCTGTTCGAGTATTAATAATGATACGGCATTACTGGCGCGAATCTCGCCGTTTTAGTAATGTCCATCAGATACTTACGCTTTCTGGCGGCGTTACCGGGTCTTATGGCGCAATTCGAAGCAACACCGCAATACGAACACGGGCTGCCCGAAGCGCTGGGTGTACTCGTGGTCAATCTGGGCACGCCTGAAGCGCCAACAGAGGACGCGGTGCGGCGCTACCTCGCGGAATTCCTGTTCGATCCACGCGTCGTGGAAATTCCACGACCGATCTGGTGGCTCATACTGCACGGATACATTTTGCGCACGCGTCCGGCCAGGTCTGCCGAGGCGTATAAAAAAATATGGACGGAGCAAGGCTCCCCGCTGCTACTGCACACGCGGGATATTGCCGGTGCACTGCAAGACAAGTTGGCGGCTCGATTGGCGGGCGCCGTGCACGTTGAAGTCGCCATGTCCTATGGCAGCCCGTCAATTTCGGCCGCACTGCAGAACATGTTTAACCAGTGCGTCCGGCGTATCATCGTCCTGCCGTTGTACCCTCAGTACTCGGGCACGACGACCGGATCCGTTTTCGAGGCCGTGACCCAATCGCTATCCCGGCGCAGATGGGTTCCTGAACTGCATTTCATCAATCACTATCATGATTCGGCCGGATATATCTCAGCACTAGCGGCCAGCGTGCGTGATTTCTGGGACCTGCAGGGCCGTGGCGAAAAATTACTTATGTCATTTCATGGCGTGCCGAAACGCACGCTGATCAGCGGCGACCCGTATCACTGTCAATGTCAGAAGTCGGCGCGCCTGTTGGCGGAAACGCTTGAGTTGAAAGATGACGAGTGGATGCTCTCGTTTCAATCTCGTGTTGGAAGGGAGGAATGGCTCCGGCCGTACACGGATGAAACGCTGCAGCAATGGGGACAAGACAAGTCCGGCAATATAGACGTTGTTTGCCCCGGCTTCGCGGCTGATTCTCTCGAGACCCTCGAAGAAATTGAGATGCAGAATGCAGAGCTTTATGCCGCGGCCGGTGGTGGCGAACTGCGCTATATATCAGCCCTCAATGCGCGTGATGATCATGTTGCTTTTCTTAGCAGGCTGATAGAGAAGAATGTCGGCGGCTGGCCGGAGTCCTCACCGGACTGGAATCTGTCTGATACAGCCAGGCAGCTGGAGAAAAGTTTGCAGAGGGCGCGTGCTAAAGGAGCCGAATGCTAGGACACTTCCTTGAGTTCAGTGTGCGAACGCCCGACATCGGCGAGTCGCTCAGCTTTTACAAGCTACTTGGTTTTCAGGAACTTGAGAGCGGTGATGTCTGGCCGCATAAATATGCAGTCGTCAGCGACGGCACTCTCTGTATCGGCTTGCACGATAGAGAATTCGATGCACCGGCAGTGACCTTTGTCCATCAAGACCTGGCAAAGGAAGCGCGTTCGATGGCAGATCACGGCTTCGATTTTCGGTATTTGCAGCTCGATGATGACGCATTCAACGAGTTAGGCTTTGTCGATCATGACAATCATCTGATTTCGATGATTGAAGCACGCACTTTCTCGACGCCCGACGAAAACGCAGACAACTCAATTTGCGGCTGGTGGTTTGAAACGACCCTACCCGTGCGCGACACACTGCGAGCCGCTCGTTTCTGGGCACCACTGGCACCCGAGATATTGCGCGTTCGTGAAGAACCAACGACACACATGCGCTTTAATGCCGCCGGCATGTCGTTGGGCCTGAGTGAAAGCATCGCATTGTCCGGTCCGTCACTATGCTTCCGCTGCGATGACAAGGAAGGGATCTGGATTGCATTGGCGAAACATGGCTTTGAGCACCATGAGTTTCCAGGATTCGAGGGCGCATTCATGTCGATCAAAGCGCCCGAAGGTACCATGCTGTTTCTTTTTGACGAGGACTTTCTGGGCGAGCTTTACGAAGTGGAGGAAACAGACGAGTCCTGACTGCGCCAACTTAGCGAAGGAGTCGGCTGATAAGACTTTCTGCCCTGCCTAAGTAGGCAGCGCCGAACAGGTTCAGATGGTTCAGCACGTGATAGAGCTGGTAGAGCGCTATTCGAGCCTCGTGTCCCGTGTCAAGCGGCCAGGCTTCTTCGTAAGCAGTATAGAATTCGTTTCCGAATCCTCCGAACAATTTTGTCATGGCTATGTCTGTTTCCCGGTCGCCGTAGTATACAGCCGGGTCAAAAATGACTGGCTCGCCATCGCAGGCCGCCCAATTGCCGCCCCACAGATCACCATGCAAGAGTGATGCTTCCGGCCAATAGTCTTTGAAGAAGGCGCCTACATTCTCTGCGAGACGATGGCCGTCTACCTGCAATGTGCCGGTGAAGCCGTTCCTTGCCGCGAGATCCAGCTGAAACCTGATACGTTGCTCCGCGTAAAACGTAACCCAATCGTCACTCCACTGATTCAATTGCGGGGTTGCACCGATCATGTTGTCACCATGAAACCCGAAGCGTTCCGAGCGCACCCGGTGGAGTTCGGCAAGTCGGACGCCCAGCAGTTGCTCAGTGCGTGGCGAGGCCAGCTCGAGCTCGATCCATTCGAGCGCAAGCAAAGATTCATTCCCGGAACGAACGCACCCGAGTACCCGCGGTACGCGCAGTGCCGACGCGCCGGCGAGTTCGCGAAGGCCCTGGGCCTCGGCGGCAAACGCAGCATAGGAAGAAACCGGGCCGGTCTTCAGAAAAACCTGCCTGTCGGCGGCATTGACGCACCAGGCGGCGCTGATGTCGCCACCGGTAACCGGCCGCGGCATGTCTTGGTCCGACACGTGGATATCATGCTCACGCAGGACCGAAAATAGATGCTGCCAGTGGGGCATAAATCCCATTATAGCGCCCGGAGATTTTCCCGCCCCCGCCAGTCTCAAATCGGGATGTGGCGACGGGTCGCCACGCCTGGTTAGCGGGGTGCCAGGTCCGCCACTCGCTCAGCCTGGCGCCTGAGGGCCATGCCAATGCCCGCCTCGTCAAACAGCGCGTTGATATTGCCGAGGTCGGGCGCGGTTGGCCTGAGTCCGGTCTGCGGCTTTTCGATTGGCGCATCGCAGGCTATGCCGGTCAGCCGGCGCGCGAGCATCGCATCTTCCTTGTGATTCGCCAGTTTCTCGCCCAGCGTCTTGGCACCGCGCACGTTTACCTGGTGTACGGCATCGAGACTTCCATACATTTCATCCATGGATCCGAAATGTTGCAGCAATGCGGTGGCAGTCTTCTTGCCAATGCCGGGTACACCTTTGATGTTGTCGACTGCGTCACCCGCCAACGCCAGGAAATCGGCAACCTGTTCGGGCCAGACACCAAAGTAATCCGGAATTTCTTCGTACGAGACTTTTCCCTTGCCAGCGAAATCCCAGAATACGTCGCCCTTGGCGATGAGTTGTGCCAAATCCTTATCCCGCGACACCACCGTAGACGGAATGCCGTTTTCCCGGCCCTCCATAACCAGCGTTCCAATCAGGTCATCCGCTTCGTAGCGGGGATGCGCGCACTCCAGCAGACCCAGCGCACTCGCGAAACGCCTGCACTGTGCGAACTGCCGCTTCAGCTCCGGCGGAGCAGGATCGCGATTTGCTTTGTATTCAGGATAGATTTCGTTGCGAAAGGACTTCGACAGGCTCTCGTCGAAAAGCACGGCGATATGTTGCGGCTTAACCTGCTCCATGAAGTCGCCCAGGAACCGACTAAAGCCATAGAGCGCGTTGACCGGGTTTCCATTCTCATCGACCATGTCATCAGGCATCGAGTAGTAAGCCCGAAAGACATAGACGCTGGCGTCAATCAAATATTGCATTGATGCGAGCAGGACAAACGAGCGTTAAATTTCATCAAAAATAGTATCGCCTTCTGACAAGTGATCAGTCAGCCTAGCATGCAGTGGGCTTGAGCGCGGGATATGCGCCAGGAGATACTGCATTTGATCAGCGAGCACGCGTCGGCCTTTCAGATAAATATATTCTGCATAAGTCGGCGTAAACGGCACTGCAATGAGCTGCATGGATGCCTGTTCAGGTGTGCGTCCGCCTTTGTGATTGTTGCAACGCCGACAGGCCGCCGCAACATTGTTCCATACGTCGCGACCACCCTGCGACAATGGCGTAATGTGGTCACGCGTTAGATCCCGTGTTGGAAAACGCATCGCGCAGTACAGGCAGAGATTGGCGTCCCGTTTGAACAAAGTTCGATTGTTCAGTGGAGGAACGTAACGGTCACGCACGAATTTGAGTCCCTGGCTAGTACCTTCTGTAGCAATGATTGAATTAACGTCGATGCGACTACGCCGTCCGTCAAGCGAACTATAGCCACCAAAGACGGTATAGAGCCGCGTACCGCAGGAGTAGGCAACCTGTTCGTTGTGATAGAGACGCACTGCTTCGCGATAATCGATCCACTCGAGCGGCATGCCTGCCACGTCCGTACGCAGGACCTGTTGTGAGATATCTGATGCGGTGCCGTACAACATTGCTGAACTCCGACGCGCGACTATTGAATCCCGTAGCCTTGCTACGTAGTTTGCCGAACACTTCAGCAATTGCAAGGTGGACTCAAAAGGGAACGCACTAACAGGAAGGGCTCCTTACGGAGCCCTCTGAATACACGGTTTTGCCGCTAGTTCGGCCGATCGCTGGATCTTGGACGAACCCGCTGCTGACGTTCCCTTAGGCGGTCTCTTACCTTCTGACGCTGATCAGGAGACATATTACGAAACCGGTCACGTAATTGTTGTCTCCGATCTGCCGGCAATTCACGATAACGCTTGTAATTGTCGCGAATACGCGCGCGCTCGCGCGGAGAAAGGCCCTGAAACTGTTGGTATCGATCGCGAATTGCACTGCGTTGGTCGTCGTTGAGATTTCGCCATGTGCTGAAGCGATCTTTTGCCGCTGCTCGTTGTTCGGCATTCATATCGGCCCACCGACGCGCGCCTTCGGCCAGCCGGCTGCGGCGTTCGGCAGACAGCGTTTCCCAGTTCTCGACATAGGGCGCCAGCACTCGCTGCTGCTGTTCGTCAAGACTGTCCCAGGATGCATCGTTGTCCTGTGCCACTGCACTGCCAATCCCCAACAGTAGTGTTGAGATCAGAACAAGAATTATTTTCAGGCTATTACTCTTCATCTTCCAACTCCGCTACCTTCTCTCCCTGTGGTGCCGGTTTGCCGTCCTCGTCTCCCTGACCTTCCTGCACATCATCTTCGCTGGCGAACAAAACCCAATCCTCGTCCGAATCATCCCAACTGCCGAGGTACTCGAGAAACTCCAGGTCAGGTACTTCCGTTTCGTCAGCAAGTGCAGCGCCGCCGTACCCGAAAAAACTGCACAGCAGCAGAACCGTCAGCACCTGCTCCGCCTGACTACTGCTAGCCGACGTTATTTGTCGGTCCATCGCCACTACCCGCTTCAGCATCAAAATCGATCCAGCTGTAAAACTCCAGATCTTCGATCATTTCGAGGCTATCTTCTGTGAGGAGAATCTCCATATCCGTAGCAACTTCCGGTACCTCCAGCTCGGCTATTTGCGGGTTACCGGTGAAAATGACGACAGCAAGCACCGCGGCCGCTGCCAGGCCACCGGCAGGCGCCCATTGCATCCAGCGAATGCCGCCCTTGCTGACCTCAGCCAACGCCTCCTGCCGACCGCGATTCAGACGCGAACGGGTCTCACCATCGAGTCCGTCCACACTTTGATCGAAAAGCTTTTTCGCCCTATTGGCAAAAGCTTCATCAGCAGCAATATCGTCTCGCTCGTTCATTGCCAGTGTTCTCCTAATGTATCGCGCAAACTGTGTATTGCACGAGAGTAATGTGTTTTGACGCTGCCCTCACTGCAACCCATTGCTGCAGCAGTACCTGCTACATCCAGACATTCGAATGTGCGTAACATAAATGCTTCGCGCTGCCGTCCGGGCAATGCCGAAATCGCTGCTTCGAGACCTTGCATGGCTTCCTCATTCTGCAATTCCTCGTCTGGCGTGCGGCCTGCCGGGTCGGGCGCGGCGGCGACGGGATCGTAGTCGTCCTCCTCATTGCCTCGACCAAAAAAGACCATAACCCTGTTTCGCACGGTCTGGCGTCTTTGCCAGTCCCTGATCCTGTTCTGCAGGATTCGGTAGAAAAGTGGCGTCCACTCTTCGTCCGGACGTTCGGCGTAGTTACGCGCCAGTTTGATCATCGAATCCTGTACAAGATCAAGCGCATCATCACGATTGCGGATACTGATTTCAGCGATGCGCAACGCACGCTTCTCAACGCCCGCAAAAAATTGATTAAGCCTTCGCTCGCGTTGCAGCGTATCGACCCCCTTTCGGTCCTCAGCAACGCAAGATACCGTAAAACTGCCAGCATAAGCGTTCATTCGTTGCTCGTCCTTGTATTGAGTATCATGAGATCCTTCTCATTCCTGTCAGTTATCCTTCGATCCGTTTCCGAAGTCATGCGTATTTAACGCGTCAAGACAGCCTGCGTTGACAGTCGGCAACGACTATTTGCGTGGCCTTATGTAACAATGAATTGTTTGGGTAGTACCATCGATATCTATTTAAGTGATTGTTTTTATTAAATTTTATTTCTCTTTAAAGCCATCGATGGCCAGCCGATGAACACCCGGGCCATCATTCGCGTTGCCATTAACGCGCCGCTGTCGCGTCTTTTTGACTACCTGGCGCCGGCGGGCGCACGCGTCAAACCCGGCAGTCGCGTGCGTGTACCCTTCGGCCGTCAGGCCCAGATCGGAACGGTCCTCGAGAACGCCGCCAGCAGTGAACTGCCGAGTGCCCGACTGCGTTCGGTTAGCGCAGTCATCGATCACGAAGCCCTGCTTACGGAAGACGACCTCTGGCTGATTCGCTTCACAGCAGACTATTATCACCATCCGATCGGAGAGGTTGTTGCAGCTGCATTGCCCGCGCCGCTGCGCCACGGAAAGCCACTGGAAAACCGCATTCGGAAGATCGCTCTGACAGCGGTCGGCGCGGAGGAGGACCTGGTTAAACTGGCGAATCGGGCGAAGCGTCAGGCGGAACTACTGACCCTCATCAGAGATGGCGAAGACGTGAGTTTTGCTGCACTCGATGAAGCCATGCCCGGATGGCGACGGGTTCGCAAGAGCCTGATCGAGAAAGGCCTAATAGAAGAATTTGATACCACAGACGACGGTGCGTTCGAGAACCTGGCGGGCGTTGACCAGCAGAAGGGGCCGCAGCTAAATGCGGATCAAAAAAGTGCCCTGAAAGCCATTCGAAGTGGCAACGGATTTCGAGCAACTGTCGTTGACGGCGTCACCGGTAGTGGCAAGACCGAAGTCTACCTGCACCTTATCCAGGATGAGATCGATGCGGGTCGTCAAGTGCTGGTCCTGGTACCCGAAATCGGCCTTACGCCGCAGCTGGTCGATCGCTTCCAGCGCCGCCTGGGCTTTGAGCCCGCGCTGTTGCATTCCGGACTATCGGATTCGGCACGCCTGGCCTCCTGGCGTAACGCCCGGAACGGATCGGCGCAACTCATCGTAGGCACGCGTTCGTCGATATTCGTGCCGCTTAAGCATCCCGGATTGATCATAGTGGACGAAGAACACGACAGCTCTCTGAAGCAGCAGGAAGGACTGCGTTACTCGTCGCGCGACTTGGCCGTCGCCCGGGCAAAACGACTGGACATCCCTGTCGTGCTTGGATCTGCAACGCCGTCTCTCGACACGCTGCAGCGTTGTCGCGAGGGGTCCTACGAAACCATACAAATGCCGGTACGTGCAGGCAGTGCCGTACCACCGCTAATGCGGCTGGTGGACATGACCAAACATGACGCGTTTGACGGCATCAGCGAACCAGTTATTTCAGCCATCGGGAAAAACATTGCCGCGAAGGGGCAGGTCCTGGTCTACCTGAATCGCCGCGGCTTCGCGCCGACTCTGATTTGCTCGGGGTGCGGTAACGTCGCCGAATGCTCCCGCTGTGACTCCCGCATGACCGTGCATGCAGCAAGCGGCCTTCTGAAGTGCCACCACTGCGGTGCGCAGAGAAGCATTGATTCCGAATGCACAGAATGTGGCTCGGCGTGCCGACCGCTGGGGCACGGTACGGAGCGATTGGAGGAATCATTACATACCCGTTTCCCCGGGGAGGTTATAACGCGCATTGATAGCGACAGTACCCGACTGAAGGGCACGATGAGCAAGGCGCTGGCTATGGCGACCTCCGGCGAAGCACGGATTCTTGTCGGTACGCAGATGCTCTCCAAAGGTCATCACTTTCCGAATTTGACGCTGGTTGTTGTGGTCAACGCCGACCAGGGATTGTTCAGCACGGATTTTCGCGGCGCAGAGAGACTTGCCCAAAGCCTGGTACAGGTAGGCGGGCGCGCCGGGCGTGAGGAGCGCCAGGGAGAAGTCATCATCCAGACTGCGTTTCCACGGCATCCGTTCTGGAACGAACTGTTTGGCGGCGGTTACCAGAAAGTTGCCGAAAGTGCGCTGCGGGAAAGGGAAGCGGCGGCCTGGCCTCCCTTCTCCAGGCTCGCGCTGCTGCGCGCGTCTGCGACCCGGCGTGAGGATGCCTATAACTTTCTGGAAATCGCACGCAAAACGGCGGAAAACGCCGGGATCGAGGGCGTACGTGTACTTGGACCCGTAAGTGCGCCGATGGAGCGCAAGGCCGGGCGATTCAGGGCGCAGCTGCTATTGCAAAGCAGGCAACGACAATGCCTGCATCAGCTGCTTGCGGTCTTAAGGGAAACGCTGGAAGCCGAGCGGGGAGCACGCAAGGTCAGGTGGTCGATCGATGTGGATCCGATTGAGCTTTTCTGATGGGACGTTAAGATACGCAATCCAGTCTGAGACGTCTGTCAAGCGGCTACAACTGATTCATACGAATTGACATTTCTTGTACTAAAGATCAATTTGCACGCAGTCCGCAAGTACCTGTGAAAAGAACGATATGGTCCGAAACGGACTGACCTTTAGTGGGTATTCGGATCGAAACTGAATTGTGAAGCAGCTGCAGCAAAAACCAATTCGCGCCGCATTCTGTGCGGGCAACCCTGGACAACGACTTTGAAAAACGAAATCGCCAATCTGGTCGAGCAAACGCTTAACAGCCTGCCTGAGCTTGTCGAATCCTCCGAAATTGCGTCGATCAAAACGACAGTGGAGCGTACTCGGGATTCGAGGCACGGCGACTTCACAACCAACGTCGCCATGCGGCTGGCCAAATCCGTGGGACGCAATCCACGCGAGATTGCCCAAACGATTGTCGATGCCATCGAAGAGAATGAGCTGGTCGATAAAATTGAGATTGCCGGACCGGGGTTTATCAATTTCCACCTGGGTGCGGCCGCATTTCATGCGGAAATAGTCTCTATTCTCGATACAGCGGAGAATTACGGCCGGCAGAAAACTCGCTCAACACCGAAGATTTTACTTGAGTTCGTCTCGGCCAACCCAACCGGCCCACTACATGTCGGACATGGCCGGCACGCATCATACGGTGCCACGCTGGGAAATCTGCTCGATGCAGCAGGATTCGATGTTGACCGCGAGTACTATGTAAATGATTCCGGACGACAAATGGACATTCTCGCCGTCAGCGTCATTCTGCGCGTGCTGGAAACTGCCGGTGAGAACAATCCGTTTCCTGAGGGCGGCTACAAAGGCGATTACATACGGGATATCTCGACTAATATCGATCGTTCCCGGCTGGACGGAGTGACCGGGAAAAAGCTGTTCTCAGGGCTTCCGGAAGATGGGCCGGCCGGCGACAAGGAAGCGGTAATCAGTGGGCTCGTCAGTAATGCTGAGGAACTTCTTGGCAAGGAGACCTTCCACGAAATCCGCCGACAATCGCTCGAATCCATACTCGAGGACATCAAAGATGACCTGGCTGAATTCGGCGTCACTTTCGACAATTGGTTCTCTGAGCAGAGCCTGACTGACGATAGCCTCATCGATGATGCACTTGCCGTTTTGAAAGAGCGACGCATGCTTTACGAAAAAGACGGCGCTACGTGGTTTCGCGCTACCGATTTCGGTGATGAAAAAGATCGGGTCGTGGTCAGGGAAAACGGCAAGAAAACCTACTTCGCCTCGGATATCGCCTATCACTATGGCAAACGTGTGCGCGGCTATGATCACCTGCTGGATATACTCGGGTCCGATCATCACGGCTATGTCGCGCGCGTCCAGGCGGGACTGGAAGCCATGGGATATGCGGGTGACAGTCTCGAAGTGGAGCTCGTGCAGTTCGTTACGCTGTATCGCGGCGGAGAAAAAATGCAAATGTCGACCCGTAGCGGTGAATTTGTGACGCTGCGACAGCTGCGGGAAGAAGTCGGCAACGACGCTGCTCGTTTTTTCTATGTCATGCGCTCGAACGATCAGCATCTCGACTTTGACCTGGAGCTTGCCACGAGTCGTTCCAACGACAATCCCGTTTACTATATTCAGTATGCGCATGCGCGTGTTGCCAGCGTATTTCGACAATTAGCCGAAAAATCACTTGAATACGACCACGAGGCCGGCATCGACGCATTGCACAAGCTGACCGAAACGCACGAGAAGGCATTGCTAAGCTCTCTGAGTCGCTATCCGGAGATCATCGAGCTGGCTGCCAGCAATCGTGCGCCACAGCACCTGGTCCACTACCTGCGTGACCTGGCCAACGAATTGCATTCCTATTACAACGCACATCAATTCATCGTTGACGATGCCGCATTGCGCAATGCACGGCTCGCGCTAATTCACGCGACGCGCATTGTCATCGCGAGTGGCTTGGCGATTATCGGCGTATCCGCGCCCGACTCCATGTAATTCGTCATGGCACGGAAAAAAAGAAAACGCACCACCAGGAAGAAACAGCAGGAATATCCGGGCTGGGTATGGATGCTATTCGGGCTCGCGATTGGATTGTCCGTCGCTTTCGCAATTTACAGAAAAGATGCGATTGCGCCGACGGCGACTCAACCGGTAGCGCGTGAGCCGGCCAGTATGGAGACGAGCATGGCGCCGGAAATGGTCGCCGTCGCCGAACCAGCTGAAGAAGTTGAGGACAGTCCCACCGAGAACCGTTTTACGTTCTATGACATGTTGCCAAATTTCGAGGTCATCATTCCGGAAGAAGAACCGGACGTGAAACCGGATCGTGTGATCGAAGCCGTGCAGCAGCCAGGCCTGTATGTCCTGCAGGCAGGATCGTTCACAGAGCCCGCTGACGCGGACAGACGGCGCGCCGAGTTGGCGTTACAGGGCGTCGAATCGAGAGTGCAGCGCGTTTCTATCGACGACAAAACATATCACCGGGTTCGGATTGGCCCGATATCGGACCTGGACGAACTGAATCGAATACGCAGCCAGCTACGACAGGCAAAAATCGATGTGCTGCGGATACGTCTCGGCGACTAAAGCACAACCGGGATGGACAAGGCGCGGTCTGCTGCTTTGTATGCTGCTGATATTGGCAGGCTGTGTCGCAACACAGCCGCCGGAAACCGCAACACCGCCTGCTACCCCGCCAACGGCACGGGAGCCGGTAGCAGAACCGGTGCCAGCACCTGCGCCGCCGCCCGAAGTACCCGATCGATCCTCGCAACGGCTGCGCATTGCTGCCGTTGGTGACATGATGCTGGGTACCGATTACCCGGAGAATCATCTGCCCGATGATGACGGTGTCAGCTTTCTTAGTGCTGTCACCCCGTACCTTTCCGGCGCCGATATCACGTTTGGAAATCTCGAGGGCGTGCTGCTCGACGGCGGCGAGCCAGCGAAGCAATGCCGCAATCCGAATGCCTGCTATCTGTTCCGCTCTCCCTCCCGATATGTAAATCACTATAAGGATGCGGGCTTCGACGTTGTGAGCCTGGCCAACAATCACGCTCGTGATTTTGGCGAGGCTGGCCGCCTGGCCAGCATGCGGGCGCTCGCGGGCGTCGGTCTGCACCACTCTGGCCTGAGAGGCGATTTCGCGACGATGACTGTCGACGATCTGAAGGTCGCCGTGCTTGCCTTTGCGGTTACCGTTAACTCAAATCTGTTGCATGACTACGAACTGGCACAGGCAACCGTCGAACGACATGCATCGAACCACGACATCGTCATCGTTTCGTTTCACGGTGGCGCAGAGGGTCGCGACGTGACCCGACTGCCATTCGCCGAAGAGGAATATTTCGGTGAACCGCGTGGTGATGTAGTCAGGTTTTCCCGCATGGTTGTCGATGCCGGCGCCGATCTCGTCCTCGGTCATGGGCCGCACGTGATACGAGCCATGGAGAATTACCGGAATCGCCTGATCGCTTACAGTCTTGGCAATTTTGCGACCTATTACGGGATTAGCGTAGACGGCGCTAAGGGCATTGCCCCCATACTTGAGGTTACTTTGAATGGCGACGGTGAGTTCTTGGGCGGGCAGATTCACTCTACGATCCAGCGGCGACCGGCCGGCCCGTCTATCGATCCGGATAAGCGCGCGTTGCGCATGTTGAGAAACCTGAGTGCCCAGGATTTCGACACACCGGGCATACAGTTCAATGCCGATGGCAGCATCGCACCTGTCGCCAGGAAACTGACAATACATGCGCCTCCAGGGCGATAGACGCACGGGGATACTGGCATGACGCTTCCTTTGATCGGACCCGAGCAGGATTTCGCGATTTGGTCGATTCTTATCGGACTCGCGGCATTTGGATTCTGGTGCGAACGCTTTACATGGGGTCGAAAATATTCCGGCGTCATGCTGTTGATTACGGCCGCAATCGTCCTCGCGAATCTACGCGTCATTCCGACCCAGGCACCGGCCTACGATGTCGTATGGGAGACTCTGGTTCCGATTGCCATTCCGTTACTCCTGTTTCAGGCTGACCTCCAACGAATCGTTCGCGAAGCGGGGCCGATGTTGATCGCGTTTACCATTGGCAGCGCCTCCGTGGTTGCCGGAACGATCGTTGGCGTCAGGCTTTTTGACCTTGGCCCCTATGAAGCCGAACTCGCCGGAATATTTACCGGCACTTATATCGGTGGCGGTCTGAATTTTGCAGCCGTCTCCGAAGCAACGGGCATGCAGGGGAACAGCCTTTTGGCGGCTGCGTATGCGGCCGACAACGTAATAACCAACATTCATTTCTTGTTGATTATTCTCATTCCCGGTATTGCCTGGATGGCGAAGCGCTACCCGACTCACCACATGGACAACGCCACGCAGTTTGATGTTGCGGATGAAAGCCCGGTACATCAAATCAAAAACCTTGACGTCGCCGGACTGCTGATGGCGCTCTCGGTCGCGTTTCTGTTGGCAGCGACTGGCAAATACCTTGCGGAACTTAACGGTGTGCCGCAGTTTTCGATCCTGGCGATTACAGCACTGGCGCTGATTGTTGCCTCTGTGTTTCCACGGCAGGTTGAAAAGCTGTCCGGTTACCGGGAGGCCGGCAATGTCATGATGTTTATCTTCCTGGCCAGCGTCGGTGCAAGCGCTGATGTCTGGGAACTGGTAGATACTGCGCCCGTCTTGTTTCTCTTCGCTGCGGTCATCATCGGCGTGCATCTGGTCGTACTGTTTGGCGTAGGCCTGTTGTTCAGACTCGACCTTGCCGAGTTAGCCATGGCATCCGCGGTCTGTATTGGTGGGCCATCGAGCGCGCCTGCACTGGCGTCGGCGAAGGGCTGGCGCGATTTGTTGATACCCGGTGTGCTTGCCGGGTCACTGGGATACGGTATCGGCAGCTTTATCGGCGTTTTCGTAGCAACCTGGCTGGACTAGTCATCAGAGGACAAGCGCGCGCCCCAGGACGCCAGCAGGTCGACATACTCCGGACGGAATCCAGCAGTCAACAAACCACTGAATCCGAAAAATGAGTGCCCGGCATCGTCGATTACATAGACCTCGATGTCTTTTCCCGTGGACGACCGAAACGCTTGCAGAAACTCCACGCTTTGCGCCGTCGGTATATTGACGTCCGTCTCGCCGAAAACGTATTGCATTGGCACATCGATTTGCCTTAAGAATGGTTGCGGGTCGTAAGCGTAGTCCGCAGCGAATGCGGCATAGCGTGACGCTTCATAATCGGCAACCTTCTCCGGCAGCACCTCGTCGGCAACCGGCACGGATGCCCGCAGTTCGGTAAGCCTCGCGTTAATGGCATCCCGCTCGGGCGACGAAACCTTGTTCGCGTCATTGCCAGCGGCAATATAGTAACGCCAGCGACGTTCGGTTATTGCCTGCAGGGCGTCGAGATCCGCCTCGGGGACGCCGGCATCGAGAAACTCATTTCGCGCCTCCCACAGCACCGTGGTTATCCACGGGAGCGGCGGTCCGGCTCGATTGAAAATGGAGGCAACTTGGCCGGTTCTGTGAGCAACTTCAGCGGTAAACCACCCGCCCTCGCTGTTACCGTGCAGCGCAATGCGCCCGGTATCGACATCTGGCCGCGTAGACAGATAGGTAACGGCGGCGATCGCGTCATTAACGAAGTCCTTGTACAACGCCTGCTCGAAATCGCCGTCGCTCATACCGACGCCGCGCTTGTCGTACAACAACACGGCTGCACCATTACGCACCAGCGTATTTGCCGTCAGTCTATAGGAGGGGTCAGAGGTTACGTCGGGTCCGGATCCATGCAGCATGACGACGGCAGGGAAAACGCCCGTTTCGTCGGGCTTAATGAGTGTCCCGCGAATGACCAATCCGTCGCTGACGAATTCGACAGTTTCCGTTGGATGCCAAAAGACTTGATAACGACAATAATTGAACAGCACGATGCCAACCAATACTGCGAGTACAGTCAGGACTGTCCTCAGAACCGGCCGGGCCAATCTCCCTTGCAGCACCATTACGTAATCCCCCGAACTATCGTTTTTGCCACAGACTCACAGAGATTGGATGCTCGCGACGGGCACACGGTTTAATTACCGGTCGCTTATTCCTCCTCACCGGGCCACGCGTATTCCTGTAATATCGGCGACCAATACCTAATAACAACAACATGGTCCGGGAAGTCCTTATGCAAGAAGCCGTTGATTTTATTGGTGGTTGGGTCTGGAGTTACTGGCTGATCGGATTGTGTCTCGGCGCCGGCCTGCTGTTTTCTTTCCTGACCCGCTTCCTGCAGGTTCGTCATTTTCGGCACATGCTCGAGTTACTTTTTTCCAGCAAGGAATCCGAAAAGGGTATTTCGTCATTTCAGGCCCTGGCCGTCTCTCTGTCAGGACGCGTTGGTACCGGCAATATTGCCGGTACTGCGGCGGCTATCGGTTTCGGCGGACCCAGCGCCGTATTCTGGATGTGGGTCGTCGCATTCCTGGGAGCCTCAACCGCCTACGTAGAAGCGACGCTCGGGCAAATTTATAAAGAGGAAGACGAAGGACAGTATCGAGGCGGCCCTGCCTTTTATATAGAGAAAGCGATGGGCCAGAAATGGTACGGCTGGGTTTTCGCGATCACTACCATCGTTGCCACGGGGCTGCTCCTTCCGACCGTACAGGCAAACGCTATTAGCACGTCGGCTGAAATTGCATTCGGCGCCAACGGGATGGTCGATACATTTCTCGGCAGCATCAGTACCACCAAACTCACGGCTGCCGTAATCGTCGTCGCCATATTCGGTTTCATTATTTTCGGCGGCGTTAAACGTATCGCCCACGTAACCCAGATTGTGGTGCCATTTATGGCCATCGGCTATATCGCGATCGCCGTTGGCATCATTCTTATGAACATCGGTGAACTGCCACGTATTCTCGGCCTGATATTCGGTGACATATTTTCGCCGATGGCCGGTTTCGGCGCAGCAATCGGCTGGGGCGTAAAACGCGGCGTTTATTCGAATGAGGCCGGCCAAGGCACTGCGCCGCATGCTGCTTCAGCAGCAGAGGTACAGCACCCTGCTCAGCAGGGACTCGTGCAGGCGTTTTCAGTGTACGTTGATACCTTGTTTGTCTGTTCTGCTACGGCGTTCATGATTCTGATTACCGGCGCCTATAACGTCGTTGGTGGCGACGGTGGATTTATTGTCCAGAATCTTCCCGCGGCGACCGATCCAAACAGCCCGGCATTTACGCAGCTGGCGGTGCAGAGCGTTTTCCCTGATTTCGGCAAACATTTTGTCGCACTGGCGTTGTTTTTCTTCGCGTTTACGACAGTACTCGCCTACTACTACATAGCGGAGACCAACATCGCGTATTTGCGGCGGTTCTTTAAGGTCCCCGGCGAATTAATCATTCTGAAACTCATTATGATCTGCGCGGTGTTTTACGGCGCCGTCAGAACAGCAAGCCTTGCATGGGGTCTGGGCGATATTGGTGTAGGCCTGATGGCCTGGCTGAATATTGTCGCTATTTTGATCCTGTTCTTTATGGGCAAACCCGCGCTCAAGGCGCTAACCGACTACGAAAAACAGAGGAATGCCGGCGTAACCGAGTTTGCGTTCGATCCAGAAGCGCTCGGTATCAAGAACGCGGATTTCTGGAAAAAATAGATTTCGCACAATAAACCCTGGAGATGGCCATGAATCGTGTCGCTATCGTGTCCGCACTGGTTGTTGCGGTCCTTTCATTCGTACCTGATGCAACACTTGCGCGCCAGGACGGACCGACCAATCAGAAAGCCGTTTTGGTCACCGGAGCCAGTACCGGTATTGGCCGCAACATTGCTGAAACGTTGGCTGCCGAAGGTCACTTCGTCTACGCAGGGGCAAGAAAGCAGTCTGACATCGACTCACTTAGCGCCATAAAGAATATCCAGGGAATCCGCCTGGACGTCACTATCCAGGAGGAGATCGATGCAGCGGTAGAAACTATAACCAGGGAAGGCCGCGGCCTGTATGGCCTCGTGAACAACGCCGGCGTCGCGGTACTTGCGCCGCTTATTGAAGTGGACGAAGAAGATATGCAGTTCCAGATGGACGTAAACCTCTTCGGCCCGTATCGCATAACGAAAGCGTTTGCGCCGCTGATTATTGAAAGCAAGGGCCGCGTTACAACTACCGGTTCGATTTCCGGCATCCTTTCCGGTGTTCTCTTTGGTCCTTACAGCATGAGCAAACATGCCATTGAAGCGTACACCGACTCCCTGGCGCGCGAGATGCAGAAGTTCGACGTCGAGGTTAGCGTCATAGAACCTGGCAATTACAACTCCGCCATCTACGACACCCTGTTGCGGCGCATGGAGCAACGCAATCAAACATCCGCCGGCTCACTTTATGAAGAAGAGCTGGAGCGTTCCATTAACAATGCCAATAATCGTCCGAAAGACAAGGAACCGGATGAGGTCTCGGCTGCCGTGCTCGACGCGCTGTTTGCGCCAAAGCCGAAACGGCGCTACATGGTCGTGCCGGTTGAGCGCCAGGCGGAAATTACAATCAGGAAAGCGATCGAGGAACTCGTCCAGCTAAATGAGCAACACTTGTACAGCTATGATCGGGCTATGCTAATCGACATGCTGGACGATGCGCTGGCTGCTGCAAAAGAATAGTGAGAAGCGGTTTCGCTTAATCACTACTCGATGAACTGGCTGACTTGAAATCGACACCCAGCGAACGCAGTTTTCGATAAAGATGCGTACGCTCCATGCCCACGCGTTGCGCCAACCTTCCAACCTTGCCGTCACACAGTACCAGCTGCTGCTGCAGGTAAGCGCGCTCGAACTGTTCGCGCGCCTCCCTGAGTGGTAGTGACAGCAAATCCTGTTTCACCAATGGTTCGTCGGCAATGGATGTCGCACTAATTTCATTCTCCACCTCTTCGAGCGTAATCTCATCGTCAGATTCAGTCATGAGCAGGCGCCGCACCAGGTTCTTCAACTCGCGAACATTGTCCGGCCAGGGATAGTTTCTGAGGCGATTTTGTGCGGCAACGCTGAATCTGCGAAAAGTAAGGCCTTCGGAATCGACCAGCTTGTCAACGTAGTAACTTAAGAGTGCCGGGACATCTTCAGCATACTCTCGCAATGGCGGTACCCGGGCGGTGAGCGTATTCAGATTCGAAACCAGCTCCCGACGCAGCGCGCCTGTTTCCATGGCCCGGTCGTAATCGGCGTTCACCGTCGCCAGGACACGTGCCTGCAGCTTGACGGGCTCCCTGCCGCCGGATCGCAGGAGTTCACCTCTTTCAAGCACGCTCATGATCAGTTTTTGCGCCTGATCGCACAGATCCGTTAGTTCGTCGATGATCAGCGTGCCGTTTCTCGCCCGTTCAAAATAGCCGCTTCGAATATCTCCGTCCGATTCGCTGCCGAGCAGTTGCACTTCGGCATTATTGTCGGTGATGGATGCTGCCAGCAGCGTAACCAATGGGCCGTCTGAGTGTGAGCTCATGCTGTGAATGTAGCGGGCAAATGCACTGCGGCCGGTACCGGATTCTCCGCTAAACAATACTGGCGAATCGTATTTGGCGAATTGCTGCACTTTTTCCCGCAGTCCTTTCATCAATGGGCTACGACCGATGGGAGCGAGCAGAGACGGAAGCAGTCCCCTGCCGGCACCAGTCGGCTTTTTCGATGCATCGATAGCGCGTTCGACGGTCCGTAACAGTTTCGCCAAAGACAAGGGCTTCTCAACAAAGTCGAATGCACCCAGGCGCGTCGCCTCGACTGCCGTATCGACAGTTCCGTGACCAGACATCATGACGACGGGACAGTCGAGGTCGCCGGGTTCCGACCACTCACGCAATAAACTGATGCCATCTGTTCCAGGCATCCAGATATCCAGCAGCACCAGGTCGAAATCCCCGTCGCCCCGCGCGACGCGCGCCTCGCCGGCATCCCCTGCAACCGTTACGGAATATCCTTCGTCTGACAATATTTCGTCTATAAGCTCCCTGATATCGGCCTCATCATCGACGACCAGCACATTTGCCGCACTCATGCTTGTTCCCTCCGTTTCTCTGTACGACCCGGCAATTTCGCAATCATCTGACTGCGCGCCGCCTCAGTTAGGGGCAGTCTTATTGTTATCACCGCGCCACCTTCGTCGCTGTTCTTTGCATCGATCGTTCCCGCATGTTCCTCAACCAGTTTTTTAACAATAGCGAGACCGAGACCGGTCCCCTTCGGTTTTGTTGTAACGTAGGGCTCGAATATCTGCTTCACTGAATCGCTGTGAAAGCCAGGGCCATTGTCAGCAACGATCAATTCCACAACGTCGATTCCGTGCACCTCTGCCGCGTTGACGATAACGTCAATACGGCCATTCTCATTGTGTTCGAGGGCTTCAATCGCATTCCGAATCAGGTTGTGCAGGATCTGTCGAACGCGGCCAGCGTCCGCTTCGATGTCAGGAAGATCGGGATCAGTATTGAACGCGATGCTTAAATCGCTTTCCTGGGCACGATAAAGATCGACGACCTCGTGAACCAGGTTTTCGATGCTGAAGCGATTGACGTCAATATCCGGCGCACGCGCATAGTCGCTGAAAGCATTGACCATTTCCTTCATCGCCTCGACCTGCTGCACTATTGTGTGCGTTGCGCGATCCAGTATCTGCGCATCATCAGGTTCCAGCGTCGGCAGGTATTTTCTGCGCATGCGCTCTGCCGACAACTGAATCGGCGTCAGCGGATTCTTGATCTCATGCGCCAGGCGCCGAGCAACCTCGCCCCATGCGGCGTCCCGTTGCGCCTGCAACAAACCGGTGATGTCATCGAATACAACGACGTATCCGGCGGCGTGGTCTTCATCTCCCGGTAGAGTCGTGCAGGCGCACGTAAGTACCCTCCGGCCGACTTCGCCCCGCAACACTATCTGCTCACGCCATTCTGTTTCACCGGCCTGCAGATGGACCTGCGCTACGTCGACGAACTGCTCAAGAAGCGGCTGGCCTTCGGCGACGTCCGGAAGGAACTCGCCAACCCGGTTTTCCAGATCGACGTTCAAAATCCCGCCGGATGCCGCGTTTGCGTTGCGAATACGCAAGTCGGATTCGAGAGCGACGACGCCGGTCGACAGCCTGTCCAGAATGACCGCAAGATTCGCACGCTCCGCCTCGACGAGCGCCTGGCTCAGGCTGGCTTCACGACGCGCCGTCGACAAGTGTTGCGTCATGTCATTGAACGAACTGATCAGGAATCCGATTTCATCGCGTGACGGAGTTGGCAACCGCGTATCGAAATCGCCCTCTGCGACTGCGCGGGTACCGGCGACGAGGTCCTGGATTGGCGCCACCAGCCGGCGGGAAAGGACGAAGGCGCCGTAAATAGAAGCCAGCAGCGTGAGCATCAAAACGACGGTTAGCGTCAACGAAGAGTTTTGCTTGAGATCTTCTCGGAAAAACAGGGCGCGCCGGTAATCGTTGTACGACGAGTCGACGCTGTCTGCCATTACGCCGATGCGATCCGGCACACGGTAGAGCGCTTGTATAACACCGGTAAGATTTGAGCGACTCGAACTGCCGAACGGCACAGCGGTCCGGATTTCGTAACCGCCAGACTCCTGCGGCTCGAGGCCTACAAACGGTCGACCCTGGCGAATCTGCAAAATAACTTCGTCGGTCAGCGGTTTCGGCAAACTTCCGGCAGACTGATCCGAGCTTGTCGCAAGTATCTGGCTGTTGCGCCCGTAAATTGATATCTCACCCGCGCCGCTTTCACGCCTGAGCATACTCAGTTCAAAAATAAGCTGACGAGGATTGACGTCCTGCAGACGATCGCCAATTTTAACCGTTGTCGCCAGGTGGTCGCGCATTTGCAATGCGAGCGCAGCCTGGCTTAGCGCCAGCGCATCATCGAGTCCTTCCTCGACATCCGCGCTGAACCAGCTGTCGATGCCGCTGTTGATAAACTGGATGGAAAAATAGAACACCACGACCAATGGCAAAATGGCGAGGCCTACAAACATGCCGACCATTCTGGCCTTGAGCTTCGCGCCGGGTACGTTTTTCCTATAATCCTGAAACAGCTTGGTCAGGTTGCCGACCATGAGTGCAAACAGCACGGCAACGCCGGCGACGTTTATAACCAGAATCAAAATCTGCAGCGACTCAAAATCGTCGGTGTTCTGCGGCGTCCAGCTGAGTAAAAATAACGCCACGAGTGCTAGGCCGACGCCGATGACGCCGACCGCGGTGATTGCTGCCCTTTTTATCGTGCGAGCGTCCATTCGTACCAGTCACTTACCAGTTGCCATTGGCTGCGCCAGAAAAACAGGAGTCGCAACGAAGCGGGATATTGGCGGCTACTCAGACGTGCCCTCAACCGTAATCGGTAGCGGCCATCCTGTTCGAGGACGGCATCATCGATGACGGGCAATCCCTGGATTCGACCCAGATTGTTGAGTGCCGAATACAGGGTTGCGAATGAATCCTGATCGCCGCTATTCAGGCTGCGCACGATGTAGCGCTGACTGAGCGGCCTGTACTCCAACTCGTAGTTAAAACTCAAAGCAGCATCGTGCGCATCGAGCCACAGACCGCGAACGCGAATAACCTCGAATTCGAGCTCAATCGTCAGTGGCACGCCGCTGTTCAGCGCTTCCAATGCATCATCGCTCAGAATGAGCTGGAGCCGCGCTTCAAGTTCGTGCACGCCCTCGTTCAATAGCGTCGATGCGGAGCGGATATCGAAAAATCCCTGGCGCTCGGGAATTTGCTGCGCGGTGGCCGGACCAGGGGCCAGCATGCCGACCCAAAAAGTCAGCACGATAGCCGCGAATCCGAATGTCTTTGTTCCTCTCATTTTGATTTCAGGACACCTTGTTCAGGCACGCAAAGTAAAACCCGTCCAGCCCATACGTACCGGGCAATACCTGGAAGCCCGGTGCCTTTTCAGTCATTAGATCGCGGATGTTGTAATCATGCAACACTCGGTCCTCCTCTACATCTTCATGCGCCGCCAGAAAGGGCCCCACCACGCCATCATTCTCCGCGGCCAATACTGAGCAGGTAACGTACAGAAGACGACCACCGCGCTTGAGCAAGGGCCACAGGCTCTCCAGAATTCTTCGCTGCAAATCAGCCAGTGCGCCAACATCAGTCTCGCGGCGCAATAATTTGATATCCGGGTGACGACGGATCACGCCCGTTGCGGAACACGGCGCATCGACCAGGATCCGATCGTACTGCGTCCCATCCCACCACTCACCTGGATTGGATGCGTCGGCAGCCAACACGGTTGCATGCAAATTGAGGCGAGTCAGGTTTTCGCGCACGCCGGCGAGCCGTTCGGCGTCAGAATCGATAGCGGTGAGATCCGCGTTCTCGGGCAATAGCTCCAGCAGGTGGCCGGTTTTGCCACCGGGCGCCGCGCAGGTGTCAAGCACGCGCTGCCCGCCCTCGGCCAGGAGCCAGGGCGCCGCCAGCTGCGCCGCTGCATCCTGTACGGAAACCTGGCCTGCCAGGAATCCGGGCAACTCGTCAACGGCCTGGGGGCTATCGAGTCGCAACGCCTGCGGTAGCCCGGCCAGGGTCGACCCTTTAATCGCGTTACCTGCCTTAAATTCTGTAGCAGTGCCATAATTGGAATTCACGCGCAGCCACATCGGCGCACGCTCGTTGTTAGCCGCAAGAATTTCTTGCCAAGAACCCGACCAGTCCTGGCGAATTCGATCAATCAACCACTGCGGGTGATTGTGTTCTGCTTCTTCGGATCGCCGTACTTCCGATGAAGATTTGCTGCGCAAAAAATTTCGCAAGACAGCGTTGACCAACCCTGCCAGTTTCGGACGGCGCAATACGCGGGCCGCCTCAACGGTTGCCGACACCGCAGCATGATCCGGAACGCGCGTTTCGCTGAGCTGGAAAATACCAACCGTCATCAGAGACTCAATGATGCGATCGCGTTTCTTTAGCGGCCTTTCCAGTCGCGCATCGAGCTCGGCGCGTAAGTGCCAGTGACGCCTTAAGCATCCGTAGCAAAGCATGCGAAACATCGGGCGATCTGCGAGATTTACGTGCGTATCACTCCGGGCCAGCGCCCAGTCAAGTGAACGTCCGTCATTGACTACGGCATCGATGACAGTTGCCGCTTCGGCTCTTAGTCGCGCGCCCAATTTCATATCCGATAGGTCGGCTCAAACGAACCGGACACCATCAAGGCGATTTTGTGCGGCAAACTCCCGGCCGCTGATTCGTTTTCGACCGGGTCGCTGCACTTCGGTCAGACGGATACCGCCACGACCGCAGGCGACATCGATGCCTGC
Organism: Woeseiaceae bacterium; assembly: GCA_051007895.1. GTDB lineage: Bacteria > Pseudomonadota > Gammaproteobacteria > Steroidobacterales > Woeseiaceae > SZUA-117. The sequence continues at coordinate 7,217 of JBPCYD010000039.1, read as the reverse complement.
CTTGCCGGTATTGATGACCTGGCCGCACGGTCCCTTAAGGTCCTGTAGCAACTCACCTCGCCAACACTTGATCAATTCGCCGTTTGACTCGAAACAGGCGCCGGGTACCGGATTGTAGGCCCTGATCTGTCGCAGAATTTCCGGCGCGTCAGCTGACCAATCAATGGCAGCATCGGCCTTGCTGATCTTTGCCGCGTAAGTTGCGTTCGCATCGTCTTGCGGTACTGCTTCCATGTTTCCTAGCAGCAGTTCGTCCATGTGGCTCACCAGGAGCTCTCCACCCAGTCTCGCCAAACGATCATGCAATTCGCCAGCTGTTTCGTCGGCACCGATCGGTATCGCGCCTTGCGCATAAACCGGACCGGTGTCCAGGCCCGCTTCCATCTGCATCAGGCAAATGCCGGTTTCTTCGTCGCCATTGAGAATTGCCTGCTGAATCGGTGCAGCACCGCGCCAACGTGGCAGCAGAGATGCATGCACATTGACGCAGCCACGATCCGGGATGTCCAAAACAGCTTGCGGCAGGATGAGTCCATAGGCTGCAACCACCATCAGGGCGGGCTGCAGCGCAAGAATGTCAGCGGCGACATTTTTATTCCGCAGTGTCTCGGGTTGCCACACTTCGATATCGACAGATTGTGCGTACGATTTGACCGGGCTTGCGGTTAGCCGCTTGCCTCGACCGGCACGCCGGTCTGGTTGCGTTAACACAACTGCGGGTGCATACCCGCCTTCCACCAGCGCTTGCAAAGACACCTGCGCGAAGTCGGGTGTTCCAGCGAACAGAATTGTTGCCGCGCTCATCGTTGTCGAGTCAATTCAGGAGGGTAGTGCTTGATCAGAAAGCGGCAACCCGGTCTTCCACTCGGTGTTTGCGGTCTTTTATCAGACGCTTGCGGATACGCTGGCGTTTCGCTTCGGACAGGTAATCCACAAAGAGCTTGCCATCCAGATGATCAATTTCATGCTGTACGCAAACCGCGAGCAATCCGTCGAAGGTTTCTTCAACTTCCTCACCATCCCGGTTCTGGAAGCGAACACGAACCTGCTCCGCCCTTTCCACCGACTCGTAATAGCCGGGCACGGAAAGACATCCCTCCTCTGACACCTCGACACCGTCGCGTTCCAGGATGACCGGGTTGATCAGGACCCAGGGTTCATTCTTCTCGCTCGACACGTCGGCCACGAGGAAACGGCGATGTACGTCGACCTGTGTCGCCGCCAATCCTATGCCCGGTGCCGCATACATGGTTTCGAACATGTCATCGATCAAGGTACGGAGCGAATCATCGATAAGCTCTACCGGGACAGCCTTTTTGCGCAGCCGGGGGTCTGGGAATTCAAGTATTTTAAGTTTTGCCATGAGCTCGGTGTTAATTTAGTGTGGATTCGTACAAAATGCGTCTAAATTTTTGACTTTATTGAATAAGATAGCGGACAATGCCGCGTACATCCCGGCTGTCAGACCTTGTTTTGGGCCGGAATTGTGACGTAATTGGCGGACCTGACGGCGCCGACACGACATATTATAGCAACGCCTGCCTCCGGGCAGACATCGACTACTATGATGGAGCACCCGTCGACTATGTCTCCAGACACAAAAAACGTGAAAAACGGTCTCAGACTGACCGTCATTGCACTTGCCGTGAGCATGGCTGGCTGCAGTACTATGAGCAATCTGAACCCGTTTGGTGGAAATGACGACAACGAGGCGCCGCCCCCGGTAGCCAGTTCATCGTCAACCACCCCGAGTCGCTCCACCTCTTTTGATCCGGGAGCGAGCGACGCGTCTATCCAGTCGATGCAGAATGAACCCGTTCTGCAGCAGCTCAGCGAACCCATTCCGCTGGCATCCGGTGCGCCAAATGAGTATGTCGTCCAGGTAGGCGACACCCTCTGGGACATTGCGAGCACCTTTCTGCGGGATCCGTGGTACTGGCCGGAAGTCTGGTACGTTAATCCGCAGGTCCAGAACCCACATCTGATTTATCCGGGAGACGTACTCGCTTTGGTCACAATTGACGGCCAGACGCGAATCACGAACGTTCGCGGCTCCACGTATCGGCTTTCACCGCAGGCAAGAATCTCGCCGCTGAGCGAGTCGATATCCAGCATCCCGTACGAGGAAATTTCTGCCTTCCTGTCGAGAGGCCTTGTCATTGAAAAAGACCAGGCCGACCAGCTGCCATACATTCTTGCGACACGCGGAGATCACATGATCGCGAGCGCAGGCAATGAAGTTTACATTCGGGGCGGCCAGCCTGCACAAAACGGCACGCGTTACAGCGTCGTACATGTGGGTGACGAGTTGCGTGACCCGGACAATGGCGATGTCATCGGCTTTCAGGGTATCTACGTCGGCGAAGGTGCCCTGTCGCGCGGCGGAGACCCGGCGACTGTTGCGCTGACGGATACCAATCGCGAAGCGCTTACCGGCGATCGACTGATCCCCGAGTCAGTAGATATTCCGCTCAACTTCTTTCCTAAAGCACCCGACATCGACGTGGACGGTCGTATCATTTCCGTTGTCGACGGCGTTTCATTGATTGGCCAGTACCAGGTTGTGGTAATGAACCGTGGCGCACGCAACGGCCTGGCGCCAGGCGACGTCCTGACTGTCTACCAGGCGGGCGAGGTTGTAACGGATCGAATCGGCGGCAACTCATTCATCGGTGGCGAGCAGGTAACGTTGCCGGATGAAGAGGCCGGCACGATAATGGTATTCAAGGTTTACGATCGCATTGGCTACGGTTTGGTGATGGAAGCAACCAGTGATATTCACGTTCTGGATGCTGTTCGCAATCCGCTGTAATTACGAAGCAGTCGAGTTAAAACGAAGGCCCGCACCGATGCGGGCCTTTTTTTGTGGTGGTCGCAATTCGATTGGCCGGTATTCTCGGTTCGCAGCCATACCCATTACTTTGTGACGCCGCCAAATTAGTCTCCCCGCAAACGGGCGCTCCCGATTACAATTGCTGATCTTGCAGACAGCCAGGGTTTGTGTGGGAACGAACGTGACAGCCAGCGACGAAGAACTCGAATGGGCCGGGAAACCCGATCACCACATCATAGAATCCTCGTCCGACGAATTTCCCGAACTTCTCCTGCAAATACCGAATGCTCCGCAACGCCTGTTCGTCATCGGCAGTCCGAATGTGTTGCACCTGCCGTCGCTGGCAATTGTCGGCAGCAGGAATCCGACACGCGGCGGTAGGGAAAATGCCTACGAGTTTGCGCGGCACCTGGGACACTCTGGCTTCAGCATTGTCAGTGGGCTGGCGCAGGGAATTGATGCCGCCGCACACCGAGGCGCGTTGGCAGCCGGCGCACCGACCGTCGCTTTTCTCGGCCACGGGATAGATCTGATTTATCCCGCGAGCAATCGTGAACTCGCACGGCTTATTGCCGAAGGTGGCGCACTATGTACTGAGTTTCCGCTCCGTACACAGCCGCGCAGGGAGCATTTTCCTCAACGTAATCGCCTGATCAGCGGACTTTGCCTGGGGACATTGGTCGTAGAAGCAGCCAGGCGTAGCGGATCTCTGATCAGCGCGCGGCTGGCGGGAGAACAAGGTCGTGAAATTTTTGCCATTCCTGGCTCAATACATAATCCGATGTCGCGCGGCTGTCATCAATTGATTCGACAAGGAGCAAAACTGGTCGAAAGTGCAGATGACATAGTGTCGGAACTTGGATCGCTTGTTAACCATATGTTGCAAACTACTGATGCAAAAGAGAGTCCACAAGCGGAACAATTTAACAAAGATGGCGACTACCAGATCCTGCTCGATGCACTCGGTTACGATCCGGCGACCACAGACGAATTGGCCAAAACATCGGGTTTGACGATCGACCAGGTTTCCTCCATGCTCCTAATCCTGGAGCTTGAGGGGGAAATCGAGGCGCAAAACGGCGGCCGATACTCAAGACTGCAAACATAACTGGATCAAGCGCCTTAAGGAGAAGCTCCAGGCATGAAAGAGAATGTACTCGACGTACTGATGTACCTGTTTGAAACATACATCGACGCTGAGGAAGAGCCAGAAGCAGACCAAAATGAGCTCCGGGACGAGCTGTCTCGCGCCGGATTTGGTGACGCTGAAATTGACCGCGCACTCGATTGGCTGGATGGTTTGACCGAGAACCACGAGGCTCTTTACACCAACCCGCAGACCGCGCACGGCACGCGAATATACAATGACATCGAGACCGAGCGCCTCGATGTAGGCTGCCGTGGGTTCATCTCCTACCTCGAACAGATCGGAATCCTGTCACCGACCCAGCGCGAATTACTGGTTGATCGCCTGCTCGCGTTGGAAACCCCGGATATCGATGTCGAGCAGATAAAGTGGGTCGTACTAATGGTTTTGTTCAGTCAGCCCGGCCAGGAGCTGGCGTATGCTCGCATGGAAGATCTGGTGTTTGACGAGGGCGAAACAACGCTTCATTGAACGCCGGTTTCACCCTTATCCGGATCCATAAGACCTCAATTTAGTGGCTAATTTATCTGCATGTAATCACGCAGTTCTTGACAGGCCGCTCGTAAAGCTGTAATTCAACCGCGGCAAAGCAGCGCGGTTTTATCTTTTCAGCGTCTTATATAAGGAACGGTCACCCTTAAATGTCCAAGAATCTTGTCATCGTCGAATCACCTGCTAAGGCCACGACCATTAGCAAATATCTCGGCAAAGATTTCGACGTCCTGGCCTCCTATGGCCATGTGCGCGACCTTGTCCCGAAGGAAGGCGCGGTAGATCCCGAGCAGGGATTCGCCATGAAGTACCAGATCATCGAGCGCAACGAGAAACACGTTAAGGCAATTATCAAGGCACTGAAAAAAGCCGAGGCCCTGTATCTTGCGACTGACCCTGACCGGGAAGGTGAAGCAATCTCCTGGCATCTGATCGAACTACTCAAAGAGCGCAAGGCGCTCGGCGACCGGGCAGTTCACCGCGTTGTGTTTCACGAAATCACCAAGGACGCCGTCAAAGATGCGATAGAGCACCCGCGCAAGGTTTCCTCTGAACTGGTCAGCGCACAGCAGGCCCGCAGAGCGCTGGACTATCTCGTGGGTTTCAATTTGTCTCCGCTGCTGTGGAAAAAAGTGCAGCGAGGATTATCCGCAGGACGCGTACAAAGCCCGGCGCTTCGAATGATTGTCGAGCGCGAGCTGGATATCGAGGCATTCAAGGCGCGCGAATACTGGTCGATTGAGGCAGATGTAAGCAAGGATAAACAGCCATTCTTTTCGCGGCTGGTGCGCTACAAGGGTGAGAAAGTCGAGCAGTTCAGTTTCGAGAATGAAGATGCCGCTCGTGAAGTTGAGAAAACGATCAATGACGCGGCTGGCGGCAAGCTGACGACTGTCAAAGTCGACAAGAAACAGCGTCGACGCAATCCGGCTGCGCCGTTCACTACGTCCACAATGCAGCAGGAGGCGTCGCGCAAACTTGGCTTCAATACGCAGTGGACCATGCGAGTTGCGCAGAAGCTCTACGAGGGCATCGAACTGCCCGATGTCGGCAACGTGGGCCTGATCACTTACATGCGTACGGATTCCGTGACGCTCGCAGACGTCGCAGTCGACGAGATTCGGGATACGATCAAGGAACGCTACGGCGCTGACAATGTTCCGGATGAACCGCGCACGTTCAAGACGCGTTCGAAAAATGCACAGGAAGCCCATGAAGCCATTCGGCCTACATCCGTTGCTTACACGCCGGAATCCCTAAAAGGCAAACTCGATGACGAGCAGCTCAAGCTATATACGCTGATCTGGCGCCGTACCATGGCATGCCAGATGGTGCCTGCTATTTTCGATACGGTCGCACTCGAATTTTCACCTGGCGCTAAAGACGCCGCATCTGCCAGTGACCAGCATCGCTTCCGCGCCAACGGCTCCGTGCTGGTGGAACCCGGCTTTATGGCCGTCTATCACGAAGGTAAAGACGACGCTAAAGATGACGATGGCGATCGCCTTCTGCCTGAAGTGGCAGAGGGGGACGTCATTAACCTCGACGTATTGCGCCCTGAGCAACACTTCACGGAACCGCCGCCGCGCTTCACGGAAGCAAGCCTTGTGAAGACGCTGGAAGAGTATGGCATCGGCCGACCGTCTACCTACGCCAATATTATCGCGACATTGAAAAATCGCGAGTACGTTGAAATGGATGCCAAACGGTTCCTGCCGACGGATATCGGTCGAATCGTCATTGGTTTCCTGACCGAGCATTTCACCCAGTACGTCGACTACGACTTCACAGCGCGACTCGAAGACGATCTCGACGCCGTCTCACTGGGCGAGAAGGATTTGGTGCCCTTGCTCGAGGGATTCTGGAAACCGTTCCATGATCTCGTTGAGGACAAGGACCAGAGTGTCACCCGCGAGCAGGTCGCACAGGCCCGCGAACTGGGGACTGATCCAAAGAGCGGCAAGCCAGTGACTGTCCGAATGGGGCGTTATGGTCCTTTTGTGCAAATCGGCACCAAGGACGACGAGGAAAAACCGAAGTTTGCAGGCTTGCGACCCGGCCAGAAGATGAATGATATCGATCTCGCCACAGCCATGGAGCTATTTAAATTACCGCGCAAGCTGGGCGAAACGGCGGACGGACTGGAAGTTTCGGCCAGCATCGGGCGATTTGGTCCTTACGTTCGTTACGGCGACAAGTACGTCTCGATACGAGATGAGGATCCTTACACGATTGAGCTGCCCCGGGCACTGGAACTGATTGAAGAAAAGAAAATTGCTGACGCGAACCGCATCATTCAGGACTTCGAGGACGAAGGCATCCAGGTCCTGAATGGGCGCTACGGGCCCTACGTAACGAACAAGGAAAAGAATGCGCGAGTACCGAAGGACCGTGAACCGAAATCGTTGACGCTGGAAGAATGCAAAGAGCTGCTTGCCAACGCACCGGTGCGCGGCAAGCGAGGCAAGAAGAAAGCGGCGAAAAAGAAAACGGAAAGCAAAAAGACCACTAAGAAAAAGGCAACCAGGAAAAAGGCTAAGAAGAAGGCGAAGAAAAAAGCGAAAAAGAAAGTGGCAAAGAAAAAGGCTGCCAAGAAGAAACCTGCCGACCCCGGCGAGTCCTGACGAGACTGGCCGAAGGTTATGGCCAGCGCGCAGAACATTCGGCACGCTTCCCGGATCCTCCATGATGGTGGTGTTATCGCTTACCCGACCGAGGGGGTTTTTGGACTCGGCTGTTTGCCCG
>JBPCYD010000038.1:0-14631 GCA_051007895.1 Woeseiaceae bacterium | reverse complement strand
CTTCCTCGAGGCGGGTCACGACTGCGGCGTCGTAAGGCGATACGAAGTCACTCAGAATACGTGAGCCGCACGTGGTCCGAACGCCCTTTGTACAGAAAAGATCTTTATGCACGATGGGCAGACCACTTAAAGGCCCCCCGTTGCCTGCGGCGCGACTCGCATCCGCGACGTCCGCCTGCGCGAGCGCGGCGTCGGCCGTTACGGTAACGAATGCATTCAGAGTTTCCTGGTGGCTGTCGATGCGTGCCAACAGCGTCTCCATCAGCTCACGTGACGAAAATTCACCGTCAGCCAGGCCGTTTCGCAGTTGGGCGAGTGTGCGTAGATGCAGCGCTTTCCCTGCCAGGGCCGAAGTCATTCAATCACCTTCGGTACAAGGTAGTAACCCTCCTCTGTAGAGGGTGCGTTTTGCTGGACGAAATCGCGCTGATTGGCTTCGGTCACTGCATCCGGCCGCAGTCGCTGCGACATGTTGAGGGGATGTGCCATCGGTACGACGTCATCGGTGTGGGCCGCCTGCAGCTGGTCGACGAATTCCACGATTTTGGAGAGTTTGTCGACGACATCGTCGAACTCGCTGTCCTCTAGCTGAAGGCGCGCGAGTGTCGCGATGTGCTGAACCTGTTCTTTTGTTAGTGACACGGGAGTATCCGGATTTACGTGTCGAACCAGACGTCCGACGGGATAAGCGGCAGCAATGATACACGCCGTCTTGTGCAATGTCGTGTCCATTGTTACATTGCAGCGTTGATTTGCCTCCCGGGACTCTGGCCCCACATGCTGAAGAACATCCTAGGTTATTTCTCCAACGATTTATCGATCGATCTGGGGACTGCCAACACCCTTATTTACTCACGCGGACACGGCATTGTGCTGGACGAGCCGTCTGTCGTTGCCATCCGCGAGGATACGGGACGTGGCGGGCGCGCCGTGGAAGCTGTCGGTGCCGAAGCGAAGAATATGCTCGGCAGAACACCAGGAAACATCACGGCAATCCGGCCGCTGAAAGACGGTGTTATCGCCGACTTCACGGTGACCGAGAAAATGCTGCAGCATTTTATCCGCAAGGCGCACGGCACGCGCTATTTTCGACCGAGTCCACGCGTACTCGTATGTGTTCCCTACGGATCGACCCAGGTCGAGCGCCGAGCAATCCGGGAATCTGCAGAAGGTGCCGGTGCACGCAAAGTTCATTTGATTCCGGAACCGATGGCTGCAGCGATCGGTGCCGGCATGCCGGTGCACGAAGCACGGGGCTCAATGGTCCTGGACATCGGTGGCGGCACATCTGAAGTCGCCGTCATATCGCTGAACGGTATCGTCTACGCTGCGTCGGTTCGCATCGGCGGTGACCGTTTTGACGAGGCGATTACCAATTACGTGCGCCGCAACTACGGCATCCTCATCGGAGAGGCTACGGCGGAGCGCATCAAACACGAAATCGGTTCAGCGTTTCCGGGCCAGGAAGTCCGCGAGATATCCGTTAAAGGCCGTAACCTGTCAGAAGGCGTGCCACGCAGCTTCACGCTGAACAGCAACGAGATACTTGAAGCGCTGCAAGAGCCGCTCCAGGGCATAGTCGGTGCAGTCAAGGAAGCGCTGGAACAGACGCCGCCTGAACTGGGTGCGGATGTCGCCGAGAGAGGCATCGTACTGACCGGTGGTGGCGCCATGCTGCGCGACCTCGATAAGCTGCTAATGGAGGAGACCGGGCTACCGGTTGTTATCGCCGACGATCCTCTGACCTGCGTCGCCAGAGGCGGTGGCCGCGTGATCGAGTTGATCGATGAGCACGGTCCCGCGGTGTTCGGCCTGGAATAGTATTAAAAAGAGTAGCCGGTACAAGAGAATCGGAATCCATTATGCGAATATACGGCGCTAATGGTCGCCTCCAAGTCTGACAATCAGTTCGGTTCTCCTTTTTTGCCCTCGCTGGGCCTGCGTTTCCTGTTGCTCGCGGGCCTGAGTATTCTGCTCCTGATCATCGATCACCGCGATAATCATCTCGATGCCGCCCGCAAAGCCATTGGTGCCACCGTTTACCCGTTACGGGTCATCGTGGATGCGCCGGTGTCCGCCTGGCGATGGGCGAACGACACCACGACCAGTCGCAACGACCTGCAGCTGGAAAACTCGCGCCTGAAAACGGAAAGACTGCTGACACAGGCCCGATTGCAACGTTATTCGGCACTTGAGGCTGAAAATGCACGCCTCAGGGATATGCTGGAGGCACGCGCGACGGTCCGTGAACAGGTCAGAGTGGCCGAAATCCTGTCAGTCAGTTCGGATCCGTTTCGGCACCTGATCGTCCTCGACAAGGGTACGGTAGATAATGTCTTTGATGGGCAAGCCGTCATCGATGCAAACGGCATCGTAGGCCAGGTGATCGAGGCGGGCGTTCTGTCGTCGCAAAGCATGCTGATCAGCGATCCGGGACACGCACTTCCGGTTGAAGTCAATCGCAACGGCTTGCGTACGATTGCTCGCGGTACCGGCGAGTTTGATAGTCTCGATCTGCCGTTTCTGCCCAATAATGCCGACATTGAACCAGGCGATTTACTGGTTTCCTCGGGTCGTGGCGGCGCGTTCCCGGCAGGCTACCCTGTTGCCGTTGTCGATTCGGTCACACGCATACCGCAGGAGCCATTTGCTTCTGTAACCGCACGACCCTCTGCCGCACTAAACCAGGTCCGGGAAGTCATGTTGATCTGGTCAGCCGCCAAACCCGATGAGCAGAAAGCGTCTGGGCCGGTCGACGACGAAGAGACCACCGAAACGACGCCTGGCGACACTAATGTCGACGCTGACGATGCCACAGCATCGCCTGTCGAGGACATTGCCGGACAGTCGGATGAGTGATCGTCGCGTGAGTCGTACCGTACCGATCATCATCAGCATCGTCGTCGCATTAATGCTGGCCATTGCCCCACTGCCAGGCTGGGCCGAGCCGTATCGACCGGATTGGGTGGCATTGACGCTAATCTACTGGTCGATGACGCTGCCTCAGACTTATAGCGTTGGCAGCGCCTGGCTCGTTGGCCTGGTCCTGGACGTCGCGCAAGGTACGCTGCTGGGTCAGCACGCGCTCGCGCTCAGCCTGGTCATCTATATTACGGTCAAGTTTCACCTGCAATTCAGGCAGTTTCCCTTGCTGCAGCTGTCGGCGACAGTTTTTGCATTGCTCGCTTTGCACCAGTTTATTCTTTTCTGGATCAACGGCGTGGTCGGTGTAAATTCGCCAGTCGAAACTTACTGGGGCCCGGTCATTAGCAGCACACTGATCTGGCCCGTTTTGACGATGTTCCTGGCAGGTATTCACCAAAGAGCGCGCCAATAAACATGAGCCTGTTCGCACCGATCAAAGATCACCATTCGGAAACCCAGATGTTCGCTGCGCGGGTAATCCTGTGCTCGGTGATCTCGATAGTGCTGCTGGGCGTCGTCGTGGCCCGGTTAGTGCAGCTTCAAATCTATGACCACGAAATTTTTGCTGAGAAATCGCAGGGCAACCGCGTGCGTATCGAAGCGGTACCGCCAACACGAGGATTGATATTCGATCGCCGCGGCCGCGTACTGGCTGAGAATCTTCCGGCTTATCAACTTGAGCTGATCCCGGAACAGGTGCCCGACCTGGATGACACGTTAGCCCGGCTGGCCAATATCGGTCTCATCAAGGAAGAAGACATTCCGCGGTTTAACGGACTGAGTGAATCGGGGCCACGCTTCAAACCCGTAACCTTGAGATTTCGCCTGAGCGAGGACGAAATCGCCAACTTCGCCGTGCAGCGTCCGCGCTTCCCGGGCGTAGACCTGCAACCTCGACTGGTGCGCCACTATCCGGATGGGAATCTGATTGCGCACGCGATTGGCTACGTGGGGGCACTCAGCACGGCGGACCTGGAACGCCTCGATGAAGCGGCCTATGCCGCGACGTCGCACACAGGAAAAACCGGCGTTGAGCATTTCAACGAAGGGCTGTTGCACGGTGATGTTGGTTTTCGCCAGGTTGTTACCAATGCGCTGGGGCGACGGGTGCCTGCCGAAACACGTGATTTTTCTGACTCGCTGCCCGTCGGTGAAAGCCCCGAACCCGGCGACAACCTCTACTTGACCCTCGATCTTGACCTGCAGCGCATTGCGACAGAAGCCCTGGACGAAAAGCGCGGGGCAATTGTTGCCATCGATCCAACCAACGGCGAAATCCTCGCGTTGGTGAGCGCACCAAGCTTTGATCCGAATGCATTCGCCACCGGGATGAGCCCGAGTGAATACAACGCCTTGCAAAACGACGAGGATCGCCCCCTGTTCAATCGTGCGGTTCGGGGTAGCTATCCTCCCGGCTCAACCATCAAGCCGATGCTGTCCCTCGCCGCGTTGCAGGTAGGCGCGACTAATCTCACCAGGCGCACCGTTTGCAGAGGTTGGTACAGCCTGCCGGGCAGCTCACACCGCTATCGCGACTGGAAACGACAGGGTCACGGCGAAGTTGATTTACACGATGCAATATCACAGTCCTGCGACGTGTACTTTTACGAGATCAGCCGGGATATCGGAATTGATACGATGCAGCAGTATCTCGATCAGTTCGGCCTCGGCCACGAAACCGGCCTCGATATGGTTGGAGAATCCAGCGGACTGGTTCCCTCGCGCGCATGGAAACGCGGTGCGTTCTCCGAACGCGCCGACCAGGTCTGGTTCCCTGGGGAGACCATCATCGCCTCCATTGGCCAGGGTTATATGCTGGCGACACCAATACAATTGGCCAACGCTGCGGCAGCCCTGGCGGCGCGCGGCCAAAGATTCAAGCCGCACATGGTAGCCGCTGTTGAAGATCCATTGTCCGGCGAAAGAACCATTATGGCACCGCAACGGTTGACCGGCGTGCAGATTGAAAACGAATTTTTTTGGGACAATGTGATTGCCGCCATGCATGACGTCATGCAGGGCCCGACCGGCACTGCACGCGCCGCCGGCCGCGGTGCATCGTACGAAATGGCGGGCAAAAGCGGCACAGCGCAGGTATTCACCGTGGCGCAGGAAGTTAACTATGAAGATCTCGAGCTCGAAGAGCGGCTGAAAGACCACGCACTTTTCATCGCATTCGCACCGTTGGAGAATCCGCGCATAGCGGTCTCTATCGTGATCGAGAACGCCGAGAGTGGCAGCCGGATCGCGGCCCCGGTTGCCCGCGCCATAATGGATCAGTACCTGGGTGTTGCCGACGATGATCTTTAGCGACACACAGCAGGGGTTTGGCGGCAAAGATGCACCGCTCGGTGGCGTCGGCAGTATTCTGCAACGACTGCATCTGGATGGTCTGCTGCTCGGCGCACTGCTCCTCGTGGGCGGATTCGGGCTGGTGGTGCTTTACTCAGCCGTTGCACAAGACATGGACCTCTGGCTGCAACAGGTCGTTCGACTGGTGGTCGCGCTGTTGGGCATGGTGATCATTGCCCAGTTTCCCCCTGACGTGTTACGCCGCTGGACGCCATGGGGATATCTCGTAGGGTTGTTCCTTTTGGTACTCGTGCTGGTAACCGGAGAGACCAGCCAGGGCGCACAGCGCTGGCTCGATATCGGTATTCGCTTCCAGCCATCGGAAATCATGAAGCTCGCGGTGCCCATGATGGCCGCCTGGTATCTCCACGATCGGCAGCTGCCGCCAAAACTCCTGGATTTACTGGTGCTGGCTGTTCTGATTGTCGTGCCAACTGTCCTGATCGCGAAACAACCCGATCTTGGCACGTCCCTGCTGATTGCGACTGCCGGCATTCTGGTCATCATCCTCGCGGGCCTGTCGATACGCCTTATGATCGTGCTGGGCATATCGGCAGTACCTGGCGCTTACGTGCTCTGGCAATTTATGCAGGATTATCAAAAGCAGCGTGTTCTGACCCTGCTCAACCCTGATTCCGATCCGCTCGGTGCGGGTTACAACATTATTCAGTCGAAAATCGCTATCGGGTCCGGCGGTCTTTTTGGCAAAGGATGGACCAACGGCAGCCAGGCTCAGCTCGAGTTTCTTCCCGAACGCGATACGGATTTCATCTTCGCGGTCATGGGCGAGGAGCTTGGCCTCCTGGGCGTGCTAAGCCTGCTGGGACTGTACCTGTTTGTCGTCGGGCGCGGGCTTTTTATTGCCATCCAGGCTCGCGACACGTTTTCCCGACTGCTTGCAGGGAGTATTAGCCTGACTTTCTTTGTCTATGTGTTTGTGAATACCGCTATGGTGACCGGGTTGGTTCCGGTGGTCGGCATCCCGCTACCCCTGGTAAGTTACGGTGGCACTTCGATGGTGACCCTAATGGCCGGATTCGGTATTCTCATGTCCATTCACCGCCACCGAAAATTTGTGCCACATTGAAGACCACCATGTTGAAGATAAATGTAGTTTGCGCATGCGCATTGCTGTTGATGAGTCACGCTGCGTCTGCCTATGACGTAGAGCGTGATGACGTCTCCGAATTCATCGACGCGATGGTTGAAAAACACGCGTATGATCGGGCTGCCCTCGAGTCTGTTCTCGACAAGGCTGAATCCAAGGAGTCGATTCTTGAGGCTATCGCAAGGCCGGCAGAAAGAACGCTGGAATGGGACGGCTATCGAAAGATATTCATCACCGACGAGCGGATCCAGCGCGGCGCTGAATTCTGGCGCGAGAACCTGGACGAACTCAATCGAATTAGCGAGTTGACCGGCGTATCGAAGGAAATTCTCGTCGGTATTATTGGCGTTGAAACCTATTTCGGGAGAATTACCGGGAACTATCGTGTCCTCGATGCGCTGGCCACGCTCGGCTTCGACTACCCGCCACGTTCAAAATTTTTTCTCAGTGAGCTTGAGCAGTTTCTGCTACTTGTTCGGGAAGAAGACATGGATGCAACCAGTGCTACCGGATCTTACGCCGGCGCAATGGGCCGACCTCAGTTTATGCCATCCAGTTATCGTGCTTACGCCGTTGACTCGACCAACGATGGCAAGCGGGATATCTGGAATGACTGGAGCGACGTCATGGGCAGCGTCGCAAACTATTTTGTCCGACATGACTGGGTGCCCGACGCACCGGTCGCTGCCGTTGCAACGCTTGGCGCCCAGTGGTCAGGGGACCCACCAGAGAACACGCTCACACCGAAAGAAACGGTCACCTCGTTAAGTCACCAGGGCGTGGTATTTTCGACAACGCTACCAGGGAATGAAAAAAGCCAGTTGGTGACGCTCGAAGGCGAAGACGGCACGGAGTACTGGGTCGGGTTTCACAATTTCTTCGTTATTACCCGCTACAATCGCAGCGTGATGTACGCGCTCGCCGTGCATCAACTGGGCCAGGAGATCGCACTTGAGGTTGCTAGTGGAGATATGTGAGCGCCGCTCGCTCATTCTTTTACTGCTTACCTGTTCATCACTGCTGGTTGCCTGCGCTGCGCCGCGACCCGGTGACGGGCCGCCCCGTTCAGGCAGCAACGTTCCACGTGAATTGCCCGGCAATGCGATTCCGCGAGACGAACCGAAAAGCCGCTACGGCAACGGGCCTTACTATCGCGTAATGGGCGAGACCTACAAGGTCATGGATTCAAGTCTCGGCTACCAGGAACGCGGCGTGGCCTCCTGGTACGGCAAGAAGTTCCATGGTCGCATGACTTCCAGCCAGGAACCCTACGACATGTACGCAATGACGGCCGCGCACAAGGAACTGCCGTTGCCTACCTATGTTCGCGTGCGTAATTTGAAGAATAATCGGAGCATTGTCGTTCGGGTAAACGATCGCGGACCGTTCGTCGATAATCGCCTGATCGATTTGTCCTACTCCGCCGCACTGAAGCTGGACATGGTTCGTGATGGCACCATCCTCGTCGAAGTCACGGCGATTAGTTTCGACGAACCGGCACCGCGCTCGACCACACCTGTTGCCGCCGAATCAACAACGATTGATACGAAGTTGTTCATTCAGGTAGGCGCGTTCGGCGATCGCGATAATGCGGAGCGGCGCTTTCGCATGTTGCGCAATAATGGTTTCCAGCAGGCCTTCGTTCATAAAGACACCCGTCAGGCGCCGGCACTCTACCGCGTTCGCATAGGGCCGATCGCAGAGGTATCGCAGTACGACGTCCTCGTTGGCCGCCTGAGCGATATTGGAATTTCAGAGACGCACCTGATCTCCGATTGATAGTTCCTGCCACCGATCGACATACAACGTCACGCCGGATCCAAGAGTTAGAAAGCGAAGAGATATCGGCGTGCGCTCAAAGACGGCGGATAACCAAGAATGTCCCGGTTTTGATCGGCAACTACTCCACCGATGTTTGCGATTGTTCACGCAGATACTGCGCGAGGTAGTAGAAAGACGCGATACCCTTGCCCGAATTTCCAGACCCCTTCCAGCCGCCGAAAGGTTGATAGCCAGGCCAGGCGCCCGTGGTGGCACCCTGTGGTCGGTTAGCGTAAGTGACACCCGCTTCAATGTTGTCGAAAAACCAGGCAGTCTCGTCAGCATTGCCGTAGAAACCGGCCGTAAGACCCAGTGGCGTATCATTCGCCAATTCCATCGCAGCTTCCTTATTGGGAACGCGTGCAATCATCAAAATCGGCGCGAACATCTCCTGTTGCCATAAGGGATGATCGAGTGCTGCTTCGGCTATAGTTGGCGCGCAGAAAAAACCCTTAGCCAGGTCGCCCTCTACCAGCACATTGTTGCCGGCAATGATCGACGCCGATTCCTGCAGTTGATTCGCATAACGCTGGTAGTTCTCATAGGCAGCCGCATTACCGACAGGACCAATGTAATTTTCACGCTCAGTTGGGTCGCCGATTTTTATGCTGTCAACAATCGGCTTAAGCTTGTTCAGCAATGCATCAGCCACCGACTCCTCGACGTAGAGACGAGATAGAGCGGAGCACTTTTGCCCACTCAACCCAAACGCAGATCGCATGATGCCGATCGCCGCTCGATCAAGATCTCCGTTCGCGGTCACAATGCAGGCATTCTTGCCTCCCATTTCCGCAATGCAGGGGCGCGGAAACGTGCCGCCCGCGAGTTTTTCACCTATTTGCATACCAACTTCATGTGAGCCGGTAAAGGTGACGCCGGCTACACCATCCTGAGCAACGAGTAGCGGGCCCGCTGAGTCGTCCGGATCTGCCAGGTAATTGAATACGCCGGCGGGAATGCCTGCGTCTCGCATACATTCTGCCAGCAGGCGAACAGACCAGGGGGTGTCCGGCGCCCCTTTGACGACGACAGTATTCCCGGCAACCAGTGCAGCAGCGACAGGTCCACCGGCAAGTGCGAACGGGAAATTAAACGGAGCAATGACCGCCCACACACCATACGGCTTCAACAGGGACCGATTGTGGCTGACGAAATCGGGCAGCGGGTCGTCGGGAAGCGGGTGGTCAAATCCCTGGTTGTTTTCGAAGTCGTCGCAATAGCAGTAGAAAAAATCGGCGGTCTCCTGGACCTCGCCGAGTGATTCCATTCGATTCTTGCCGACTTCCAGCGCGACCACAGCGCTGATGTCATAGACGCGCTCTTCAATAAGCGCACCCACGCGCCGCAGAATGCGGACACGCTCCTCAACGGGAGTCGCTCTCCACGTCGGAAACGCGGCTTCTGCGGCTGCAACCGCTTCCGCTACCTGTGGAGCGCCGGCAACGGGAAACGAACCCAACACCCATTCCGTATTGATCGGGCTGATATCATCTGTCCTCGACTCTGCCGCAACATCCGTCCCGTTTATGAAATGGCAGTAATTCCCGCCCAGCTTGGCACGCACTGTCTGCAAGGCGTCATCGAAACGCTCATGTAGCTCAGGCGGCGGGTCAAACATCGTTGAATAAGTGAGCCGGAACGCCATAGTCAATATGTCCCCTGCGGTCAGCTCGACGTGCTTAGATCCAGAAGAAAAGCTTTTATTTGTTCGCGCAACGCATCTTCTTCAGACTGCCATCGGCGCATTGCCTCTTGCACCCTGGGCTCGGCCACAATATCGGCATATTGTGGCTGTGCATACGTTTCCTGCCACCCGAGATTGATGGCAACCGACTTGCTGAAAACATCATTGAGCGCCACATCAATTGCCTCTTCGACTTCGCCGCGCAGTGCCAGAATGCCAAGATAGACGGGCGGCACGTTCTTCGGGTCAAAGCCAAACGTCAACGCTATATTCCCTAACGTCTCCAGACGCGACAGCATTTCCTCTCGCGGCAATGCAACGTACCAGGCGTCGAATGCAGCCAGCTGAGCTGTGCGATATTTCGCCGGTGCCGTAGCGACATCGATTTCCAAAATAGCGGGCGCGTGGTCATTGAGGTAGCGACTCTCCTCTTCGACCGTTCCGCGCTTTGCAGCAACTCGTAACAGGTGCTGGATCGCGCCGGTAAAAGAAAAACGACGGTCGTCAACATCGGCTTCGATCGCACGTCGCGCACTCGCAACGCTCGCAACTTCGTCGCCAATACTAATGGCACGTACCAGTTCGATTCTGTAGGCGATTTCGCTGGTCGGCGCTACCGCCATGACGCGATTGCGAAAATCGTCGCCCTCCTCAACCAGGTCAAGCCAATATAGCAACTCTGCAATGACGCCTGGCAATTCGTGGTCGGCCGGATCCACCTCGATCGCGCGCAGAATTTGGCGCATATAATCGAGGCCATCGCCGGCCTGCAGGCTTATCCCACCGAGAATTGCGTAAGCATTCGGCTGATTGGGTTCGATTTCCAGTGACTTCAGCAATGCTGCCCTGGCTTCCTCTGGCTGTTCCAGCCCGCTATACAATGACCCCAATTCGTAGTGAATCCTTGGATTGAGCGGATCACGGACCAGGGCATCCTTCATCAAGGGTACGGCCTTGGCGAGTTGCTGCGTCCCCTGGTAGACGCGCGTAAGCATGAGTTTCGGTTGGAACGCCGCAGGCGATGCGGCGACGATTGCCTCGAGCTCGACACCGGCATCCAGGAATACCTGTGGCCCGATTTCGAGACTCTGTTCCGCGGCATTGGCATACACGCGAATTGCGCGGGCGTTTGCGTCGTCTGGCCGGATCGCAGTGACCTGATCGACGAGTGCAACAATATTTGTAAATGCCGCCTGCTGATCCATCAGCCCGGTTTCAACCTGCTGCCAGTAGTTGATAGCCAGCTCCATCTTGGCATCAGGAAAGTCCGGATCAATGGTCAAAGCACCTTTGAGCAAACCCTCTGCAGTGCGCAACCCACCATGAGAGTAGGTAGCCATGCCCTGCAGCGCCTGCAAATAGAGATCGAACGCATCCGGACTGGACGTCGACGCTGTGCCAAGCACTGTGCCGTCATCAACGGATCCAAGCAATGACGCCGACAAGGCGCCGCCGACTTTGATCGCAATTTCATCTTGAATACCGAATATGTCGTCCAAGGTCCGGTCGTAGTTTTCAGACCAGACGTGAAAACCGTCTTCTGCGCGAATCAGCTGCGCTGTAATCCGTACCCGATCGCCGGACCGTTGCACGCTGCCCTCCAGCACATGGGCGACATCGAGTGCATCGGCAATTTCGACGATCGTTTTGTTTTGATCGCGGAAGGCGAAACTTGACGTCCTCGCCGCGACCTTCAAATCCGGACTCTGCGCCAATATGTGTAACAAAGTTTCGGTCAGTCCGTCGGAGAAATACTCGTTTTCTTCATTGCCGGACATGTTGACGAAGGGAAGCACAGCCACGGATGCGTTGCTGACAACGCTGACAGATGGAACCTCCGGCCCAATATCGACCCGCGAACTAAAAATGGATACCAGGATGACGCCAGCAGCTACGGCGACAACTGCTGCATAACCGGACTTTGACGGAGCGCGGTGCGGGCTCCCGTCAGTTCGATCGACTTCGCCGTCCTTCTTGATGCCATCAGGCGTAATTTCATACACCCACGACAGAATGATTGCCGGGATAAAGCCGAGGGCAAATACGAGCATGACGGCCCGGGATACCCATGGTGGCGCGCCAAACGCCGGCAGCAGAGTCGTCAGAACCTCGGTCAACAGCCAGCCGACGACCAGGTAGGTCGCGGCAACGTGAAAAACGCTTCGACGTTTGAGCTCGTCAAACAGTGGCAAGGGATGACTCCGGCAAAAGCTCGCGGTTCTAAATTATAACAATCGTCATTTGATTAGATGTCGACGACACGACAATGGTTGCGCAGGAATAAGTGTGGACTACAAAGCGCTACATTCGTTCTCCACCGCGACTTAAAGCTCAAAAGTCGACAGTTTGCTGCCGGCGGCGCCGAATCGACTCAATTCGATGTCGCACTTTCGAGCCATACCACTTTTTGACCCGTTGGGGCTACAATACGCGCCTCTGACTGCCAATCGCTTGGGCCAATGTCTGCAAAATATCATAACTCATTGTTATTTATAACTTTGTTGTTCACTTTCGTGGCGACAAGTGTTTTCGCGCAAAATACACCGGTGCCGCAACCGCCGATTATTGGCGCAAAGAGCTATTTGCTCGTTGATGGGGATACCGGCGCAGAACTCGCGTCTCTGAAGCCCGATGAACGATTGGCACCAGCCAGCCTGACTAAATTGATGACCGCTTATGCAGTCTTCAGGGCGCTGGACGAAGGGCAGATCGCGCTCGAGGACCTTGTCACGGTGAGTGAGAAGGCCTGGCGCACGCAGGGTTCACGTATGTTCATTGAGGTGGGTAGCCGCGTCAGTGTCGAGGATCTGTTGCTTGGAATGATTGTGCAATCCGGCAATGACGCCAGTGTGGCCCTGGCCGAACATACCGCCGGTACCGAGTCCGTTTTTGCACAAGTCATGAATCAGTACGCGGCCCAGCTCGGAATGACCGGGAGCAACTTCAGGAATACTACGGGGCTGCCCGATAAGGATCACTACTCAACCGCTCGCGACATCGCCACGCTTGCGCGCGCAATCATCAATGAGTTCCCACAGTATTATCACTGGTATTCAGTCAAGTCTTTCAAGTACAACGACATCGAACAGCCCAACCGCAACTCCCTCTTGTGGCGCGATGAAAGCGTCGACGGGATGAAAACGGGCCGTACTGACGAGGCCGGTTTTTGCCTGGTCTCGGCGGCCAGGCGAGATGACATGCGAATTGTTTCGGTCGTACTCGGCACGTCTAGTGCAAAGGCGCGTACGGATGGCAGTCAGGCACTCCTGAATTTCGGTTTCCGCTTTTTTGAGACCCGGCTACTGTATCGCGCCGGCGAGGCAATCGCACAAGCGAGAATCTGGAAGGCGGAAAAAGAGCTGACGCCGCTCGGGCTACCTGACGATTTATACGTGACCATTCCTCGCGGCAGTTTTGACAAGGTCGATTCCGTTCTGAATATGCCGGCAACCCTCATGGCACCCGTCGCCGAAGGTCAGCCTCTGGCAGATCTTTCCGTTAGTTTGAATGGCTCGGAACTGATCAGCATGCCGCTGCGTGCACTGGAACCAAACCCGGACGGATCTTTCTGGGTACGCACTCGCGACGGAGTAAAACTCTGGTTTGACTAAATGGGTGACGAAGAAAAAGAGAAACTGCTTGATTTTCCCTGCGAATTTCCTATAAAGATGATGGGGCGCGAAAGTGAGCACTTTCGACGCACAGCCATAGCGCTGGTCGAAGAGCATACCGGCAAGCTTGAAGACAGCGCAATCAGGTCGGCGCCAAGCAGCAAAGGCAATTTCCTGTCGATCACAGTAACGATCGTGGCGCACAGCCAGGACCAGCTAGACAACATCTATCGCGCGCTCAGCAATCACGAAGACATTCTCGTCGCACTATGATTGTTCGCTCGCTCGGGCGACAGGACTACGAACCCCTGTGGCGACAGATGCAACGGTTCACCGCAGAACGGGATGCAGAAACGCAAGACGAGATTTGGTTTACAGAACACCCGCCCGTTTACACCCTGGGATTAAACGCCAGCAAGGAACACGTTCTCGATCCGGGCGATATCCCGGTTGTGCAGGTTGATCGTGGCGGACAGGTCACCTATCACGGCCCCGGGCAGCTCATGATCTATCCTCTACTCGATCTTAAGCGAGCCAGCCTGGGCGTACGCGATCTCGTAACCGCGTTGGAGCATTGCATTATCGACCTGCTCGATGAGTTCGGTTTTGCATCGATAGCCAGGAAAGATGCCCCGGGTGTTTATGTTAACGCCAGGAAAGTCGCAAGCGTTGGACTGCGAATTCGGCGTGGCGCCAGCTACCACGGTATGGCCTTGAATATTGACGTTGATCTTGAGCCTTTTTTGCGCATCAATCCCTGCGGCTTCCGCGACCTGGAGGTGACAGATTTGAGAACGCTTGGCGTCACGGAGAGTCGTCAGGAGATACAGGACAAGGTAGAGAAACACCTGCTGCATCGGTTGAACATGTGATTGTAATGCAATGTACAGTCGCGGTTGGAGCCGTTTATGTGAACCGGCGGTGTGCTTTGATTATCGCGGCTAAAGCCGCTCCTACGTTCTTATCGGGGTGTGAGCTTTGTATTTTGTCTATCGCGGCTGAAGCCGCTCCTACGTAATTATCGGGGCGCGGGGCTTTGTGCTTTGTTGATCGCGGATTAAGCCGCCCCCCCACCAAAACCAAGACGTAGGGGAGGAGTCCGCCGCAACTCCCACCCCTTCACCCCCACA
>JBPCYD010000037.1:0-3903 GCA_051007895.1 Woeseiaceae bacterium | reverse complement strand
CATGTCGTTCGAACCGGGCTGTCGACCACCATCAGCCGGCCACGCATGGACCAGATGAAGGTGAACAATAACGTCTCCTTCAACTTCAACCTGCTGAACATTCAGTCCACGAGCCCAGCGAACAGCTCCTGGACCGGTAGTGCGGGTAACGCCAAGCTGAAGCCGCTGGAGGCGAATCAGTTCGATCTAGCCTACGACTGGTATTACGCGAACGACGGATTCCTGTCGGCGGCGTTCTTTTACAAGGACCTGACTAACTGGCACCGGGATGGCCAATTCGTTGCCGACTTCACGGATTTCTACATTCCCGGCTATCACCAGGTCGTCGATACCAACGGCACCGTATTTACGCCGGCGACACAGCTCGGCCTGGTCAGCTTTACCGAGGATGGTCTCGAGGGCTTTGTCAGAGGCTACGAGTTCCAGGCGAACTACCCGTTCCATCTGATGACCGAGGCCCTCGATGGTTTGGGTATCATCGCATCTGCCGCGTTTAACGATGGCAACCTGGATGACGGGCAGCCTGTTCCGGGCCTTTCGGAAGAATCCTACCAGATGACGATCTATTACGAGCGCGGTGGCTTCCAGGCTCGCGTGTCTGGGACCAAGCGTGACAAGTTCTCGACTGAAGTACGTGGCTTGAGTCTCGCGCTGGAGCAGACGTTTGACCAGGGTGCCGAGCTTATCGATGCACAGATCAGCTACGACTTCGGTCTGGGCGGCTTCGACAGGTTGGATGGCCTGTCGATCTCGCTGCAGGGTCAGAATCTGACGGACGAGGGCACGATTCAGGCCAACGATGATGCTCGCCAGATCACACAGTCGCAGGCCTTTGGCGCTAATTACCTGCTGGGCATTAACTACAAATTCCAGTAATCGCATGTCGTTTAAACGAAAACCCTGCCGGCGTCGCCGGCAGGGTTTTTTTTGCCGTAAAATCAGCGGGACTTTGAAGTCTCGAGGCGATGGCTGAATGAACGATACGATCAGGAACGTGGTTGTAGTTGGAGGCGGTACCGCCGGCTGGATGTCGGCGGCTCTGTTGAAGCGCGTATTGGGTGATCAGGTCGACATCGAGCTGGTCGAGTCCGACGATATCGGTGTCATCGGCGTGGGCGAGGCGACCATCCCGCCGATTCAGCACGTCAACAGTGTGCTCGGCCTGGACGAAGCGGAATTCCTGCGCGAGACCAAGGCGACGATCAAGCTGGCGATCCGCTTCGAGAACTGGCGGGCACAGGGCGACAGCTATTACCACACGTTCGGCGCGGCCGGTCGCAGCCAGGCGTTCTGTCATTTCCACCACTTCTGGACGCGCGCAGAGCAGGCGGGTTACAGAACCAATCTGTGGGACTACGACCTGAACTACCTGTGCGCGGAAGCTGGAAAATTTGCCAAGCTACAGGTCGACGATCCAGTTTGGGAGATGCCGTACGCGTATCATTTTGATTCCTCGCTGTATGGCAAGTACCTGCGGAAATACAGTGCGAAACTAGGCGTCAAGCGAACCGAGGGGCTAATCGAGGAGGTCAATTTACACGCCGAGGACGGTCACGTGGAATCGCTGGTTCTCCGCAGCGGCAAAACGGTCAGCGGCGATTTTTTCGTCGACTGCTCGGGAGGCAGGGGCCTACTCATCAATCAGAAGCTTGGAACCGGTTTCGAGGACTGGAGTCATTGGCTGCCCTGCAATCGGGCGATGGCGGTCCCGTCCGAGCGGTTTGACGAAACGCTGCCCTACACCCGCTCGATTGCACATTCGGCCGGCTGGCAGTGGCGCATACCGCTGCAGCATCGAAACGGCAACGGGCTTGTATACAGCAGCAATCACTACAGCGATGACGAGGCGGCTGACATCCTTCTCAACAACCTGGACTCGGAGGCCGTCGGTGAGCCGAAGATCATACCGTTCAAGACCGGCCGTGCGCGCAAACAATGGAACAGGAACGTCGTAGCCGTCGGCCTGTCGAGTGGTTTCCTCGAGCCGCTCGAATCGACCAGCATTTACCTGATCCAGTCCGGTATTGTGCGGCTTATCCACCTGTTTCCGCACGCCGGCGTCACGCCTGAGTTGGTCGATGAATACAATCGCCAGTCCAGGGAAGAATATGAGCTCATCAGAGACTTTATTATCCTGCACTACTATCTGAATGAGCGAACGGACAGCCAGTTCTGGCGCGACGTCGCGGCGATGGAAATACCGGAACGCATCACTCAGAAGATCGAGTTGTTCCGTGCGAACGGCAGCCTGTTCAAAGACAACCTCGACATATTCCTGGAACCCTCCTGGCTGCAGGTCATGTTAGGACAGGGCATCATGCCCCAGGACTATCACCCGTTGGCGGGGACACTCAGTGAAGCGCAGTTGAAGGACAAGCTGATCAACACGAAGAAGACCAAGTTGCAACCGATGGATCAGATACCGAGTCATGATGAGTTCCTGGAGTTGTTCTGCAAGGCCAGCTGAGCGGACACATTGACAACGATGCCGAAAAAAATCGTCATTTTGGGTGGCGGAACCGCGGGCTGGATGGCGGCCAACCTGTTTGTCAGGAAATGGTCAGCGGAGCAGGTCGAAATTGCACTGATCGAATCGCCAGACATCGGCATTATCGGGGTCGGCGAAGGCTCTACTCCGACACTGAAACGGTTCTTCGAATTGATCGATGTGTCGGAGGCGGAATGGATGCCGCGCTGCAAGGCGACCTACAAACTCAATATTCGATTCGAAGGCTGGAGCCCCGAATCCGGCGTCAAGAGTTACAGCCATCCGTTTGTCTCCCAGGTCGATAATCTGGTCCAAAAGGCATTCACCGTCAATTGTCTGACGCGCCGACTCGGCCTCGATGTACGCACGCGACCGAGTGATTTCTTTCTAAATGGGGTTCTGGCAGAGCAGCGGAAGGGTCCCCAGGCGAGCCAGAATTTTCCGTTTGTCATGGAATACGGCTACCATTTCGATGCGGGCTTGCTGGGTGAATTCCTGTCCGAAGTCGCGGTCTCGCGAGGTGTCGAGCACCTTCAGACGAGAGTCGTCGACGTCGAAAAACACGACGATGGCAGCATAGCGGCACTACTCAATGACAGCGGTGAGCGATTTGCCGCCGACTTCTTCGTCGACTGCACGGGATTCGCGTCGGTGTTAATGCAAAAAGCGCTGAATGTCGAATTCACCAGCTACAAGTCGAATTTGTTCAATGACTCTGCCGTCGTCATGCCAACGCCAATGGATGATGCTCTCCCTGCGGAGACGGTCTCGTATGCCATGAGCAACGGCTGGTGTTGGAAAATACCGCTGACGCATCGTTTCGGTAATGGCTACGTCTACAGTTCCGACTTTATCTCGGGCGACGCGGCGGAGACAGAGCTACGCAAGTTCCTTGGCACGCTGGACAGCGACGAGGAGGCGAGGCACCTGAAGATGCGGGTGGGGCAGCTCGAGACGCACTGGGAAAAGAACTGCATTGGCCTCGGTCTATCACAAGGGTTCATAGAGCCGCTCGAGGCGACGGCCCTGCTGCTAGTCCAGGTTGCCGTTGAGTTGTTCATCAGGAACTATGAGAAAGGCGACTTCAGTAGTAGACACCGGGATGAATTCAATCAGAAAGTCCACGATCGTTTCGAGAGGGTTCGCGACTATATCGTCGCTCATTACAAACTGAATACGCGTGACGATAGCGAGTACTGGAGAGCCAATCGTGAAAACATGGAGCTATCCGATTCTCTGCGGCACATTTTGGATGTGTGGTATCGGCGCGGTGACCTGAGCCAGGAAATTCGCCGACAGGATATCGAGTCACACTTTGGAAACCTGTCCTGGCACTGCCTGTTGTCCGGGTACGGCGCATTCCCTCCGTTGGCCACGGAGCAACCTGACAAGGGCGACCTTTACATCGACAGTGA
>JBPCYD010000036.1:0-3822 GCA_051007895.1 Woeseiaceae bacterium | reverse complement strand
CAGAGAATCCTGATCGCCGTCGGTGACAGTTAGCGCAGCAGAACTCATATCTCGGTAGGCATTCCTTTCACCGGCGGCGCCAAACGTGCCTGGCATGCCATTATGGCAGCAGACAATCTGTTTGAGTAGTATGTCCGGGTGAAAGGTCCGGCACCAAGAATCCCGTGACCCGGGGAGGTTTCGCAGACGAAACGCTATGATGATCCTGGCTTCGAGAAAGTGCGCCGTGAATTCGAAAAAAGTACTCACATCGGCCTTCCGGGAGCAATTGGGTCGCCGCGCGACGAACGACGATCTGGAAGAAAGGAGACTGCGATGCATGCGACAGATTCGTGGCATTGCTTTCGTCATCTGCTCGTGCCTGTTGCTATTCGGTCGAGCCAATGCCCAGGACATCGAACCCAGGCGCTGGACACCGTTGTCGCCCGGTGTCAGCGTGATCGGGGTGGGGTACGGATACACCGAGGCAGAGATATTCTTTGATCCGGTGCTGCGCATCGAAGACGCGGAATTCGACGGGCATACTGCGGCCATTTCCTACGTTCGTTCGTTCTCCGTTGCCGGCAAGTCGGCACGAGTCGATGTATTGCTTCCATGGCAGAATATGCATTGGCAAGGTCTTCTGGACGGTCAACCTGCGGAGACAGGGCGGGTAGGGCTGGCAGACCCCAGGATCAGGTTGTCGATGATTCTTGCCGGCGCGCCCTCCCTTCCGGTGGACGAACTGAGCCAGTACGTGGCCAGTCGGCCAGTGAACACCGTTTTCGGGGCAGCAGTTTCCGTGACCGTACCGTGGGGAGAGTATTTTGAGGAAAAATTACTCAACCTGGGACAAAACCGGGTCACGATCCGTCCACAGATTGGCGTCGTCCACACGCGGGGACCCTGGTCTTACGAACTGACCGGGTCAACATTTTTTTTCGGAGAGAACGACGATTTTTTTGGAGGCAGCAAGCTGGAGCAGAAGGCCCTTTATGCCGTACAGGCGCACGTTATCCGCGTCATCAGGCCCGGTCTGTGGGCGTCGTTGAGCGCCGGCTATGGCTGGGCGGGCCGATCCGAATTGGACGGCCAGTTGCGTAATGACGATAAGGGAAATTTCCTCGGTGGCTTGTCGTTCGGATTTCCGGTTGGTTCCAGGCAGGGCGTGAAAATTGCCTATATTCGGGGCGAAACCGGCAAGGTTGTCGGTTCGGATAGTGACTCACTGATCGTCGCCTGGAGCATGCGCTATTAGGCAGTGGGCGCTGCTACGCCTTGTAGCTTGCATACGAGGCGGCAGGTAGCGGGTCTGCCGATTCGAGTCAGATCAAGGCCGCACCCGAGGCGCCGTTCGACGTGAGATTAACTATCGACCGATGACTGTCGATTTGCTATCAAGTGAATCGATTTGGTCAACAAATCGCATCGGCGCGAACGAGGAATGACAGAAAGTATTAGGAGTTCACTACAGTGATAATCAACAGACCCACCAATGTTAGCCAGGTCGGCAGCCCTTTGGTGTTTGGCCGGGACGTCATAGATTGATGAGTTCGTCGGACAAGACAGCGATTTCGCTGGTTCTCGGAAGCGGGGGCGCAAGGGGGCTCGCCCACATCGGTGTAATCCACGAGCTGCACGATCGGGGATATGAGATTCATTCGATATCCGGCTGCTCCGCAGGCGCATTGGTTGGCGGAATCTACGCCGCCGGAAAATTGAAAGAGTTCGAAGACTGGGTGCGGGCAATCAGTAAGCTTGACATCGTTACCCTGCTGGATATCTCGTGGGGCAAGGATGGGCTTGTCAAGGGCGATCGAATCATCGGTACCCTGGTTGACCTTGTCGGTGACGTTGCGATCGAGGATTTATCCATTCCGTTTACGGCGATCGCAGCAGACATCGAAAAAGAAAAAGAGGTTTGGCTAAATTCGGGCAGCCTGTTTGACGCGATACGATCGTCAATCTCGCTGCCGCTTTTATTCACGCCGGTCAGGTACGGCGAGGGTTACATTATTGACGGCGGCGTTCTGAATCCTGTGCCTATTGCGCCGACGTTTCACGACGACACTGACCTGAAAATTGCAGTCAATCTGGGCGGAACGCCGGAAAAACATCTTAAGTATAAACAAGAAGTTAAAAGGACATCCTCGAATTCTTCTTCGTTACGTAAGAAGCTTGACCGTTTCATTGGCGACATTAAAGGAACGTCCGCTGGCGACGCCGGGCGTGGCCGGGACGTTTATGACATTGCTAATCAGGCGTTCGATGCGATGCAGGGAACGATAGCGAGGCAAAAGCTCGCCGCGTATCCGCCCGACATCGAGATTGTGATCGCGCGGAATGCCTGCGGTATGTTGGAATTCGATCGTGCGTCAGAAATGATCGAATTAGGCCGCCGCAAAGCGAGGGAGAGTCTCGACTATGCCGATAGCAGACGTCAGGGCAGGGGAGGGGCCGGCTCCACTGCAACCTGATTCATTGCGGATCCGCAGCGGGCGCTAGCCATGCCACAAAAATTTCGTAGCCGACGGCAAGGATGACGGCACCGACGAACAGGCCAGGAATGCCTTCGGCA
This sequence comes from Woeseiaceae bacterium, assembly GCA_051007895.1. GTDB lineage: Bacteria > Pseudomonadota > Gammaproteobacteria > Steroidobacterales > Woeseiaceae > SZUA-117. The sequence continues at coordinate 1,265 of JBPCYD010000036.1, read as the reverse complement.
ATGGCACCACCGATTGCGCCGAGCAAAATGACGAGCATCGGAACTTCGACGCCGCGACCGAGAAACAGCGGCTTGAGAAACGCATCGCTGACGCTGACAATAATCGAGTAGATCAGGAATATGATCGCAGGCCCCGGCTCGGCCACGGAGAAGTACCAGACAGCGACAGGGCCAAGCACAATGAGGGGCGGCAGCTGGATGATGGCCAGTATCAGAACCACTCCGGCCAGCAGACCTGCCGCGGGAACGCCGGCAATCAAGAGTCCAATGGCGGACAGGGTCGCCTGCACTATGGCGATGCCAATCACGCCCTTGGCCACGCTGCGTATCGTAAGGATCGAAAGGTCCGTGAGCGAGGGTCCGCGCTCGCTACCGACCAGGTTCGACATCACTTTGCGTGTTGCAGCGTAGCTGCCGGACGCCGTTGTAAATAACACGCCTGCAATGATGATGGAGACCGCAAAAAGGAGTGCTGCGGCTACCGTGTGCGCGGCGAAGGCCAATGCCTGCTGCCCGGCAGCCCGAATCTGTGGCCGAAACTGATTGACCGTTGCTTCCAGGTTTGTCGCTGCCGCGCTCCACACCTCGTGGACTTGATTACCGATCAAGGGCCAGTCTGCGACTTTGTCCGCAGGGGGCGGCACCTGCGCAGTGCCGTCTTCGAGCTGTGCCGAAATCCCGTGCAGCGAACCAATCGTCGATTCAGCGAGCATAAAGCTCGGCAACGCGATGATGAGCAGGCCCGCAAGCACCAGTATCGTCGCGGACAACTTTTCGCGCCCACCCAGACGGTCAGTCAATGAAACGTGAGCAGGATACAGCGCTACGCTGATAATTACGGCCCAGATGACGACGGTCACAAACGGTGAAATGATCGTGAAACACCAGTAGAGTAGCACCGCCACGGCGGCAATTTGCACGAATGCTGCCGTCGCATTGGTGACAAACTTTGGGTCTGCCGCCGTGCTATCCGAATGGGTCACGCGTTTCTCCCGCTAAATTTGAATTCTGCGCGATCGCATCGACAAAAACATTGTCCTTCTAATTGAGGTCATCGTTGCGCCAGTACTTGGTGCCCTGAAGTGTTACCTGCAGTGCCAGGCCTTTATCGGTCATCTGGTAGACGGTGACACCCTCATTCAGGCCGACGGCCGTTTCCATCGAACCCACCTCTTCGTCATTTTCGGAATCGGTGGTTGCTGCAGCATCGGCCTGGCCCGTGAAGTTCCAACCCTTCTCGACAAACTGGTCGAACGCGTCCTGTG
>JBPCYD010000035.1:0-6839 GCA_051007895.1 Woeseiaceae bacterium | reverse complement strand
GCTGCAACCCGGCAGCTTGCGAAAAGGCAACTGACGTGGCTTCGCAGTGAGCAAGATGTCTATTCTGTAAACCCGCTTGAAATCGGCGGGTATGGAGCAATATCGAGTTACCTGCGAAAGCGCCTGGTGACTGCCTGACGATCGCAAATACTGATATCGCATATACAGGCTTGTGATAGACTTTTTCTTCGCTAGGGTGATCAGGGCAAGTGGGCAACCGGCGCCACCGGACTACGCTGATCTTTGAGTGTTTTGCTGTTAACAAAAAAAAGCAAAAGAAGAATAATAAGGAGACCCATAAATGGCTAAAGGGCAATCATTGCAGGATCCGTTTCTCAATATTTTACGAAAGGAAAAGGTACCTGTGTCAATCTATTTGGTAAACGGTATCAAGCTGCAGGGGCAGGTCGATTCTTTTGATCAGTTTGTTGTTTTGTTGAAAAACAGCGTAAACCAGATGGTTTATAAGCATGCTATATCCACGATTGTGCCGGCGCGCAATATCCGATTGCCGCTGCCTGATGGCGAAACGGGTGACTCTGAAGATTAACGATGTAATCCCGGAGGTCGTCTTTGTTTGAACGACCACAGAGCGGCGAACGCGCCATTCTGCTGCACGCATCACCGACCGGGTCGCCGGAACTCAACGAACGTGAGGAATTTGCTGAACTTGCAGTATCGGCAGGCGCGGTCGTTGTCGATCAGCTGATCAGTTCGAGAAAACGTCCGGATTCGCGCTATTTCATCGGCAAGGGAAAGCTTGACGATGTGCAGCGCAGTGTTAAAAAGCACCAGGCCGATCTGATTATTTCCAGCGCGTCACTGAGCCCGAGCCAGGAGCGCAATCTGGAACGGATTCTGCAATGCAGGGTGCTGGATCGCGCTGGATTGATTCTGGATATATTTGCCCAGAGAGCCCGCAGTTTTGAGGGCAAGCTGCAGGTCGAACTTGCCCAGCTACGTCACCTGTCCACTCGACTGGTGCGAGGCTGGACTCACCTCGAACGACAAAAAGGTGGCATCGGACTTCGGGGGCCTGGTGAGACGCAGCTCGAGACCGATCGACGCCTGGTGGGCAAGAGAATCCGGCAGCTCAACGATCGCCTGGACCAGGTCGACACCCGCAGAACGATGAATCGCCAGAATCGCCTGCGGGCAGAGATTCCCACGGTGGCGCTGGTCGGATATACGAATGCCGGAAAGTCGACGCTGTTCAATGCGTTAACGTCGGCTGGCGTCTATGTGGAAGACAAGCTGTTCGCCACGCTGGATCCGACAGTCAGAAAGCTGGAACTGACGGACGGATCCGAAGTCGTACTTGCGGATACCGTCGGGTTTGTCAGGGATTTGCCGCACGAGCTGATCGCGGCATTCAAGTCCACGCTGCAGGAGGCACGCGAGGCAGACCTGATTCTGCACCTGATTGATGCGAGCGATACGCATCGCTGGCAGCGCGTCAGGCAGGTCAATGCGGTCCTCAAGGAGCTCGACGCGGATCACGTGCCACAGATAAGGGTGTACAATAAGATCGATAAGCTGGACCGGCCGCCGCGGCTGACGAATAATCGGAACGGCGAGGGGCGCGCAGTCTGGTTGTCTGCCGTGTCCGGCGAAGGTATCGAGCTGCTATTGGATGCAGTTGCGAACCGCCTCAGTAGAAAGAAGATACACGGAGTGATTCGACTAACCGCCTCCCAGGGCCGTCAGAGAGCGCTGCTCTTTGATATGGGTGCCGTCACCGGGGAGACCCTCGGAGATGACGGGGGCTGGATACTCGAATTATCAATGATCGAGCGGGATTTTCGGCGTTTTCTGAAGCGCGAGAATCTGCCGCCAGAGATTTTGGAAACGTCGCAGGCTACTACGCCCGCGATTTCGGCAATATAGAGATAGAAAATATTATGGCCTGGAATGATTCTGGAAATGGGAAAGATCCCTGGGACAATAAAGACGAACAGCCCAACGATCTCGACAAGATTGTGCAGGGCTGGCAGCGCAAGCTGTCTGGCGTCGTAAGCGGCGGCCGCGGTGCCGGTGGGGCCGGTTCGGCCGGCTCCTATGTCATCATCGTACTGCTCGCGGTGGCCTGGCTTGGCACCGGACTGTATCGCGTCGACGAAGCGGAGCGCGGCATCGTGCAGCGCTTTGGTGCATTTATGGAAACCACGATGCCGGGTCTGCACTGGCATTTTCCATTCCCGATCGAGATCGTCGACATTGTCAATGTAACGTCGGTGGAAAATTTTCCGTTCCAGACGGAAATGCTGACGGCGGATCGACAGTACGTATTCATCCAGATGGTCGTGCAGTACCGACGCACGGACCCGTTTGACTACAGTTTCAAAGTTGTTGACCCGGAATCGACGTTGCGTGACGTGACGGAAAGCGGTTTGCGCGAGGTGGTTGGCACCAGCACACTGATTCGCCTGGTGACGGAGCAACGCGATCAGATTGCGCCACGAACCCAGGAAATCGTCCAGAGCACGCTCGACAACTACGGCGCTGGCATCACTGTCTCGTCCATCAGTATCGAAGACCTGGATTATCCGGGCGCGGTGCAGGAGGCTGTCGACGATGCACAGCAGGCAGAGAACGACGCAGGTCGTTACGTACTCGAAGCCGATACCTACGAAAAGGACATCATTCCGAAAGCGCGTGGTGAAGCTGCGAAGATTCGTCTCGACGCAGAGGCCTATCGCGATCGGGTAATTCGTGACGCCGAAGGTGAAGCCGGCCGGTTTGAGGCGCTTCTGACTGAATATCAAAAAGCGCCGCGAGTAACCCGCGATCGTTTGTACATCGAGGCCATCGAAGAGGTCTACGGCCGATCGAACAAAGTCATTATAGATTCAGAGGGCAGCGGCAACCTGTTGTATCTGCCACTGGACCAGCTAATGCGTCAGGGCAATCGTTCTGCCTCGGGCGGCGAATCCAATCGTTCCGCAGATACCCAGCCGACCGAATTTGTCGCGCAACCTGACCGAGAAACGGAAGATGCCAGGCAACGAGTGCGGAGGGATCCACGATGAGCAACGCAAGGTTTACAGCAATGGTGCTGTTCGGGCTGTTTATCATCGGCATCGGGCTGTCGGCATTCACGGTCAACGAGCGCGAAATGGCCATCAAGCTCCAGGTCGGACGTGTGGTCGAAGCAGACTACGAACCGGGACTTCACTGGAAAATTCCCGGCTACCAAACGGTCCGCAAATTCCCGCGGCGAATCCTTACAATCAGCGACCAGCCGGAACGAATTTTTACCGCAGAGCGACGCGCGCTGCAGGTAGATTTTTTCGTCAAATGGCGCATCGTTGATGCGGTGAATTTCTATACGTCTACCGGTGGTTTCGCAGATGTTGCCAACAATCGCCTGTCCGAGATTATTCGCAACTCAATCGTCACCGAGTTCGGTAAGCGCTCGGTAGAGCAGGCAATTTCGGTCGAGCGTGCGGAACTGATGCAGGACATGCTCGAAACCGCTTCTGTTACGGCGGAAGGCCTTGGCGTCGAGCTTGTTGACGTGCGCGTGAAGCAGGTGGAGTTCCCGAATGACGTGAAAAATGCAGTTTATCGAGAGATGCGTGAGGAGCGCGCACGTGTGGCGGCCGAATTGCGCGCGCAGGGTCGTGAAACGTCTGCTGAACGTCGCTCCCAGGCAGACAAGGAACGAACCATAATTCTAGCCGACGCATATCGCGATGCGCAGATCACACGCGGTGAGGGCGATGCGATTTCCGCTGAGATATATGCAACCGCGTACAACCAGGATCCGGAGTTTTACCAGTTCTATCGGAGCATCGACGCCTACAAGAAATCGATGGGTAGAGAGGGTGATGTGCTTGTGCTGGACCCGAATAACGAGTTTTTCCGTTACTTGAACCAGTCTTCCGGCGACCAAAACTAGCTGCCTGTTGAAAACACCCAGGCGGTGCGAAACGGCGTCAGGATCTGTCTCGATATCCACAGTAGCGAAGCAGCAGTCCGAGCACGGAAATAGGGTTCTGGGATGTATTCTCTGGTATTACATTCACCTGGGGGTCTGTGAATAAGCGGCTGGATACGAGCAACTCGTACAGAACAAAACAATAATTTAATCGTGACTTCGCGGCCATGATCATTTCATCGCCGAGCACTAAAGTGAGCGTAAAGAATGTGGCAGGATATTCTGACGGCGGTTTCGCTGTTCTTGATTATTGAAGGAATGGTTCCCTTTATAGGGCCGAATTTTTATCGCCAGGCCGTTGTTCGCATCGCGCAAATGGATGACAACGGGCTGCGTGTGACCGGGTTAACGATTGCCTCAATCGGTGTACTTATTCTTTACATTGTCCGGTAGTGAGCCATGAGTAAAAACGTTGTAGTAATTGGCACGCAGTGGGGCGACGAGGGCAAGGGCAAGATCGTTGACCTGTTAACAGAAAAGGCTGCTGCAGTCGCGCGCTTCCAGGGAGGACACAACGCCGGCCACACGCTGGTCATTTCCGGCAAGAAGACGGTATTGCATCTCATACCCTCCGGAATTCTGCGCGACGGTGTCAGTTGTCTCATTGGCAATGGTGTCGTTTTGTCCCTCGATGCGTTAATTCAGGAAGCAGATGAACTCATTGCCGGCGGCGTTCCCGTATACGAGCGTCTGAAAGTGAGTCCAGGCTGCCCGCTGATCCTGCCGTCACATGTGGCCCTTGACGTCGCGCGGGAGAAGGCGCGAGGCGCATCCGCTATTGGTACGACAGGTCGTGGAATCGGGCCGGCGTACGAAGACAAAGTATCCCGGCGCGCTTTACGTGTTTCTGACCTGTTCGTTCGTGAAAAATTCGCGGCCAAACTGGGCGAGATTCTCGATTACCACAATTTCCTGTTGCAAAATTATTTTGGTGCGGCACCGGTGGACTTTACAAAGACGCTGGACGAAGCGCTCAAAGCGGCGGAGACGATTGGCCCATTAACTGCAGATGTCACTCAGATACTCCATGAACTTTCTGTTGCAGGCCGGAGTATTCTTTTCGAGGGGGCGCAGGGCACATTCCTCGATATTGATCACGGCACATATCCATTCGTAACGTCATCGAACACCGTAGCGGCTGCTGCCAGTACCGGTACGGGCGTCGGACCCCGGAACCTGGACTACATACTCGGAATCGTAAAAGCCTATACGACGCGTGTCGGTGCAGGCCCGTTTCCTACCGAGTTGTTTGATGAAATGGGCGAGCACCTCGGATCTGTCGGGGCCGAATTTGGTGCCACAACCGGACGTCCGCGTCGCTGCGGGTGGTTCGACGCAGTTGCACTGCGACGATCGATCGTCAATAGCAGCGTATCCGGTCTGTGCGTGACGAAACTCGATGTCCTGGACGGCCTTGAGGTCGTGCGTATCTGTGTCGGCTACGAAATTGACGGCAAACGCATTGCCGGGTTGCCGGTCGTCGTCGATCGTTTCGCCGATTGCCAGCCGATCTACGAAGATATGCCGGGCTGGACTGAGACAACCGTCGGTGCGACCAGTTACGAAGCGCTTCCGGCTAACGCACAGCGATACTTAAGCCGAATAGAAGAAATGGTTGAGACGCCGATCGATATCATTTCAACCGGACCGGATCGGGAGCAAACCATCATCAAAAAACACCCGTTCGACTAGCAGCACGTTGATGGCGGGAACATTTCGTGCTCCTGCCTTTTTTACCTTAAGTCTTGCCTGAAACCGGCTAAACCCGCTGGCTTAATTGAGCGTTGGCCGGCGCTTGAGTCGTCTGCGAACAAACGCAGTAGCAATGCCAATCAGGTAAACGACACCCATTGAGCCTCCACCGCCACCGCTACTCACGGCAGGAGGTGGTGCTGTAACGGCCTGTGTCACAGTGATCGTCGTTGCCGCAGCATTCGACAAACCACCCGGGTCAGTAACGGTTAACTGGAATTGCAGCAGGGCATCCGAGGTCAGGGTTGGTGCTGTAAACGTCGCGATCCCGGTATCCGCGCCGCCCAGCGTCACCGCCGGTCCACCGGTCTGTGTCCAGGCAAAATTCAGGATGTCATTGTTCGGGTCACTCGATTGGCTGCCGTCGAGCGTTACCTGGCTTCCGGACGCGCGCGTCTGACTTGCGCCAGGAACGGCGACTGGCGGCAGATTCGCGCCTGCGGCATCCAAAATGATTGCATTGAAACTCGCAGACGGTCCGATGGTGACGTTGACGGGATTGAAAAGCGTCATTGTTACGTCCTCATCGCCCTCGACCACACCGTCATCGATCAATGACAGGACGACTGTTTTTGGCTCGCCATCGCCGTCAGCCCAGCTGATTGTTGTGGGCGGGCTGCCCGTATAGTCTGTCCCCGGGGTCGCACTTGCCGCTGTTGATATATCGACACTTGCTGCGCCCACCGCACTACCGCTGCGTTTGATAACGGCGACGATTGTGCCGAATCCGCGTTCTGCTACTGACGCGCCCGGTGCGGTGAAGTTGACTTCGGCGGCGGCACCTGCATCGCTTAGGAAGGCGCTTGCGGTATTCAGGTTCCCGAGCGTTGCGCCGCCAGTAGGATTGACCAACCTGACGATGAGGCGCTCCATCGACTCGCCGACGCCATCATTCGTCACCGATAGCGTGATTGTCTGGTCCGCAGTGTCGCCGTTCGCCCAGTTCAGAACGCTGGTGTTGAGCGTATAGTCGTCGCTATCGGTCGTGGCATTCACCACTTCGATACTCACGCTGGCTGCGTCAGTGGAACCGCCGATTCGACGTACAGTGAGCGACGCTACTTGCCCTTCACTGGCAGCAAAGCTCGATGACGCGAATTCGAATTTACCCTGTGCTACATCGCGTGTCGTATCGGCTGCCATGTAG
>JBPCYD010000034.1:0-42140 GCA_051007895.1 Woeseiaceae bacterium | reverse complement strand
CTAGCGCTGAGCTGGAATTTGTCTATCGGTTCACCTACCAGGCAGCATTTGGAGAGCTGGGTTCAGAAAACGAAATGTGTCACGTTTTCCTGGGGTTCCTGGCGGAAGAACCGCAGGCAAATGAAACTGAGATCGAAGCTTTGCGGTATGTGTCTGCGGCGTCGCTCGATCAGGAGCTGGTAGCGATGCCAGAGGTTTTTACTCCCTGGTTTAAGCTAGAATGGGAACATCTGAAATCAGAATTTGCCGAAACCTTGGCCCGGTATACCAATCCGGCCTGAGCCGCTATTTCTCGATGGACTAAAGATCAATCCTCGCCTGGCGTTGGCGCATGATTCTTCGTTGCGGGAGGATTGCGTTTTAGCTCGAATGGGAACATCTGAAATCAGATTTTTCTGAAACGATGACCAGGTAAATGCAGAAAGATTCGCCGGCCGGTGAATTGAGTCGCCCGCTATAGTTATGTCAAATTCGTTTCATCGGTCGTCGTCATTGACAATTATTTCAACGCGGTCGCTAACGGTATCTGGTGCAAGGTCAGAGGCCACGAAGACATAGAACGATTCTCTTTGTTCGACCAGCGAGTCCGAAATCAACGGCACGTAAAGAGAAATGGCTGAAACACCTGTCTCAAAAGTCTCGGATCGAACGCCAAGATCTGCGTAGTCATGATCAGCCATCGCGGTATTGTCACCGGTCCACCAAATGATCGGAGTACCGTTTTCGGCGTTGCCCAGGCGCTGTAGAACGACTGCGGCCATATCCTGACCTTCACGCACGACCACGGTTTCTTGAGCGAACGCAATCGCTGGAGGTGCGGATACCGGCGTAGTATCGATTTGCGCGCTTGCCCCGATCTCCGTGGTGCCAGTCACATCTTCGGCGGGAGCGGCGCTGACGCCAACCGCTGTCTCCTTTATCTGAGCGTCGTCCAGGGTTGCAGGCTCCTCAGCCCGTAAGTCCTGTTCCGCAGGCAGCACGAGATCAGGTAAGGGGTTGTCGGCCGGGCCGAACTCGGCGCTTGCTGACTCGCCGGCCGTAGCGAGTGCCGATTGCGGCAGGATCTCGTCAAGCTGGCCACCGGCCACATCATCGCCAGTCGCATCGTCTTCCGTGGCGTAGGTTTCTTCCGGCACACTACTGTCAATAACGACTGTTGGCGTGCTTGAGCCAATGCGCTCGCGAAATCCCGACAGCATGTCGGTGGGATTCAGAATTTCGAATTGAATCATTGCTGCTGTTGCCGTGATGGCAACCAGCAGCAGAGCAGGCAACAGCGAGCGTCGCTCTTTCGAGTGTTCGCCCGCTTCAAGCGCCTGGAGTGACTCCGTTCCGGAAATACCGAAGTCCGCCGCGAATTGCGCAATTGTCTGCGTCCGATCCACAGGTAGCAGCTGCAGGGCACTGGCGAGTGCCTTCCACCGATTGCGCGCAACGCCCTTAATTCGTCGCAGCCGCAATCCCCGCTTACGTGCATGGCCGCGCGGCAGGCCTTCGTATGGTCTTTCGCACGCCAGCAATTCGTATGCTACTGCTGCGATACCGAACACATCCGCAGTTGGCTTGAGCGCCTTTTGCGAACTGGCTGCCAGCTGTTCATCGGGATTTCCAAGCGTTCGTTTCAATACCTCAATCGCGAGATCAACAATCTTGACTTCGTAATCCGTCGTTATAAAAATCGAATCCGAATTGAGTTCGCCGTGAATGAGACCCTTGGCATGCACGTATTGCAGCGCATCGGCAACACTACGCAGAACAGCAAGTATCTCCTTGTCAGAAAATGAATCAGTTGATTCACCATCGAGCATTGAGTCCAGGGATGTACCTTCGAGCAATTCGGTAGTAAAAAATATCGTTTCTCCATCGATTCCGAAATCGATAATTCTCGCGATATTGGGATGAGATACGGAGAGAAGGTCCACGAACTCGCTGGCGAAACGTGTTCGCAGATGAGCCAGTTCGCTCGGCAAACAAAACAATTCGATGGAGACACGGTAATCGCTGCGGCTTGCTTGCATCAGCTGCTGATCTGTCGCTTCGTATACGGTGCCAAGGCGCCCGGGGCCGACCCGCGATTGCAGTGAGTAACGATTGCCGACGATGTCCCCAATCTGATGTGATTCCGCGTCTCGCGAAACTTTTGCAAGCGAGTGCGAAGTCACTGCAACCGGATCTGCAGAATAGGCTGAGTCGCCTTTCGTCGGTAACGGTGCTGTTTGCGACAAACTGGCCTTGCTGTTTTCTTGTACGTGCATCGATATCCCCGTTTTCGAGCGCATATTCTACTGCATAAAAATCGAAATCGAGCGAGTCTTGGATGGCTGATTGTTGTTCAATTTGGAAACTGAATTATTATCAGATATCTATAGCTAATACTGGATGTTGGTTATGGACAACGAAGGGCAAATCGTTAAATACAGCGGTGTTTCGTCCAATCCGGCTGCAACAATACCGTGCTGGACATGGTTTGACCGGTACACATAAACCGCCGGCCTGCCGATGTTGGCTGATCAGAAAGGCCGGCAACAAAGAATCGGAGTGAGATCCATTCCGGGCCTCATTGCCAGGTGTGCTCTCTCAAACTATTCCGTGATGAGTGGTTCGCCGTATTCATGATGAGGGACGTGTAATATTCCTTCTGTTGGAATGTTGGGCTTGAATGCGTCGTGGCAGCCTTCACAGGTATCAACCAGTCGCTCCCCCGATGCCTTCAGCGCAGCCTGGTCCTTAGCGTCGATGGCAACCAGCGCCCGCTCTGTCTCGTGGATCATTTTGGCTGACCAGGTTTGCCATTCGGGATTGTTGACCCAGCCCATATCTGCTTTACCGTTGCCTCCGAGTGACACCAGGGTGCCGGATGCCAGCAACTGAATGGCATACTGCTTGGTCGTCAGCCAATTTCGGCCGGTCATCGTTTCCGCATAGCCAGCTTCCCAAATCTCATGTGCTGCCCAGTCGACAACGGCGACCATCGTCGCATTGATGCTGGTCTGCATTTCAACAAACTCGCGTTCGGTCCTCGATGGCTCGGCCGCGAAACTCACTTCGAATTGACTTATCGAGAGCGTCGCCGCAACGACCGCTGGTCCAATCACACACCATCTTTTGCCAAACATATCGCTCTCCCGAAGTAGCCAGGACACACACAAGAATAATTACGATAGCAAGCGCAGCGTGTGTTCAGAATATGTACATTCCACGAGGATGGTTTTTCGTGCAACGAATGGCGGACGCTCGTTCGCGTGTGCCGGGGCGGTCCGGTTCCGCTCGGTGTTCGCGGAAGTTTGGCAGGGTTCTGCGTTGGATCTAACTGACGTATTTGTAGTACTCGATACCGAGATCCTGAAACTGGCGTTCATCTGTACGACCAACCTTGTCGATGACAAACTCGTTTCTTGGCAGGTAATCGAGATTTGGCGGGCGTTTGCCACCATGCAGCGCGTCGTATTGTGCCTCATCGATATCGACTGCAAATTCCATGGACTCGCTGAACTTAATTGCCGCTGTGGCCTCACGCCAGTTATCGGCAACAATGAAGGGTATGACCTCAGCAGCGTCGCCACTGCCATACCCCAGGGTCAGGAGTTCTTCCCCTGCCATGTCGAGATTTTCATCCGCTGCCTGTTCAAAGCCGGCGGCAATCCAGGCGGGCAATGCGGCTGTATACAGGTTGCCGAGATCCAGCATTGTGTCGCTGCCCAGTGCAAGCTTGTCGAGTATTTCGCGTCGGTAGCGTCGCGACGCCCTGAAAATTCGAAATACTGCCATCGTGAGCGGGTACGCTTCGTAGTTGAGACGTTCAGGATCGGCCAGTGACACAATTTCTGGTTTGCTACTCATTTCTGCTAACAGCGCATCCGGTTCAACGCCTGCTTCGTAACAGAAAGACGCCAACTCAGCGCGATCTTCAGGAGACCCGTTCCCCAGTGCAAACAAATAAGCGACCGCCCATCCGGTCTCGGGCATCCGTCGATACGGTCGATGCATGAATACCGTTTTTAGAGAGCGCAGGTATTCGGAAGCATTCAGTCCTCGCTTCTCATACATGTCGTTCAGTGCATGAATCGTTTCGTCGATATAACAGGTGGTCGAATACTTGCCGTTAAAAACCGGAAAGTCCTGAACCTGGTGACTCTCGCTTCGGTCCTGTCCGCAGAAACGCATCATCGGTTTGCGGAAGTCCATAATACGGTAATCGGATGCCGAGCCTGATTGCACCAGGTCGACCTCCACCAGCGTGGGATTCTCTTCCAGGAGCATTGCAACGGCGCCGGCGCCCTGGGTAGGTTCGCCGCTCGACCCGCGCGCATATTCCGCTATGTCGGCACACACGACGATCGCCTGGCCACCAACGCCATCGAGCGCCAGGTGTCGAATCGCATTCTTCATGCCATAGACACCCCCGAGACAGGCGTGCTTGAACTCGGGAACTTCACAGCTGCGTGCAATAGGCTGTTTTCCGTGCGCGACCAATGCCTGATCAACCATTCCCTTTACGATGATCGCACCAGCCGAATTATCGGTGCTCGATTCCGTACCAAGTCCGAGAAACTTTACACGCGCAGGGTCAATATCGTATTGATCGATAAGCCGTATGACGGCCGTTGCTGCCATCGTATACACGCTCTGGTTTTGTCCCCGGACACGGAAACTACGACCTACAACCTCGCGAATCTTTGGCCATTGGTTGCCAGTCCAGTCACACCAGTCTTCGAGCCACACTCGAAATGGAGGCGTGTAGGCAGCCAAACCACTGATTCCTATGACTTTTTTATCCATGGTTGACTAAGTGTGGAGGTCTCTGGTTGTCTTGTAACGGACGAAGCCTTGAAATTCTAGTGGTGTTCGATCCTGCGCTCAAGGCAATTCCGTCATGTTGTGAGCTGCCGGGCGTCGTCAGGCTAGATCGCGAAAGCGGCCAGTGCCGCCGTAATCATCAGGATCGCCAGCAGGCCGACAACGTACGCCAATGTCAGAAGCACGAATTTCAGCAGTGTGACGAACCAGTGTTGCTGGTAGACCTGCCGCATGGCCTTGAAGAAATAGACAGGTATGTAAAGCGTAACCGCAACGGTCGTTATCGTCGCTATTGTGTCCTGCAGACCCAGCAAAGAGGCCAGTCGCGAAAACAATATTTGCATCGTAAGAATCAGGAATACGAAGGCGTGGAAATGGATGACGAACAAAACATGCTCAACGTAGTATCGCTTGGAAAGCGGATAAAGAATTTTGAGAATCAGCGCCATTAGCGGCAGCAGGGCGATCAGTGCAGCCGGGACATTGTCCAGCAATTTACCTGCCAATGCTTTGCCATCATCGGCAACCACTCGTTCACACGTGGCTTGCAAGCGCTCGACAGTCATCCAGGTCGACATCCAGTCGGGCAAGTCGTCGGCATCTATGTCGTCGCAGGTATTGTCTGTTGTTGTGCTGTCACCATCGAGTTGGATATTGAAGCCGCTGTCACTTTCCTCGTCCTGCTCGGGCGCAAGCGACCCGGGACTGGTCGATTCATCAGTACCTTCGGCAGTCAGCCCGTCGAGGAACCCGTCGCGAAACTCCTGGGCCGCCGTTTGGCTGTTTTCCTCCGCTCCGGGCGCTGATTCCTCCGTGTTCAGGAAGACGCCAAACTCTTCAGCCGGGTCGAAAAAGGCGACGAGGAAAAAGACAATGCTTAAGACCAGGTAGGTCCGAAATGGTGGCATGTAACGCGCCCGTTTGCCCTCCAGGTAATCGCGCGTTAATTTTCCCGGTCGGATAGTGAGTGGGATGAGCGTTCGCCAGAGCCGTGAGTCGAGCTCAAGCAGATCTCCGAACGCATCCCGAATCAGCTCCCAGATACTGATCAGCCGGCTTTGTGCCCGCTGACCACAGTTCCCGCAGTACTGCCCAGCCAGCGTCGTTCCGCAATTCAGACACATCGATTCCGGTTTGACATCGTCTTCGATCAAATCTGACTCGTGCAGCACGCGGCGCGAGACGCTGAAGCGCTCGCCGAACAGCTTGGTGGCTGCCTGGCGCATCAATGCCGCAGGACCGTTCAGGTAGTTTTCGAGCGCTTCATCGTTTTCAAAATAGTAGTGCGAGACCCGCCTGACAGTGCCGTCATCAGCATCGCTGGCAACATATATTCTTGCGCGGCGAATGCCCTGCACCAACTGCATTTCTTCCACGTGTTCACTCAGCCACAGGTCGAAGTCGGCGACAATCGCGCGTTCAAGCGTATGTGTAACCTCGTAGACCGGACCCAAGCTGTCTGCCATATCCTGCTACCTAAAGCGACTTTCTACGGTTTGCAGTACGGACCTGGACGTTACAACCGCCCAGGTTCCCGATGCACAAGATGAACTCTGCGCGGCCCACGCAGAATTCTCTCGCTATGTTCAGCTATGCTCGTAACAAGCTGCTAACCTTCTTTCTTCTTTTTCTTAGCGCCTGACTTTTTGGCGGGGCTCTTCTTGCTACTGCTCTTTTTAGCGCTGCTGCTTTTCTTGCCGGCAATCTTTTTCTTGGCGGTCTTCTTCGTGACCTTCTTCTTTCCGGTGGTCTCATTTTCGTCCGGCGCTATAACCATCTCGACCGGGGGTCGACTTGACTCTGCAATCGTGGGGTTGTTGGTGTTCGAATCCTGGCGCCCCAATTCATCAGGCGAGAAGTCGTCTACGGACAGGAGATGCAATACCTTTTCGTGATAATCACGCAAGGCACTCGCCTCCTTTTCACTGATAACGCCTGCACGTCCCGCCTCTTCTATCTGGTGACCGAGATACTCGGACTGAATGAGTCCCTCCTTGCGTGCCTGGCGAAGCTTCTTTTCCAGCGGCAACTGTTTCTCTGACAACTCCAGGGCTTCCTGAAGCAATCCCAGGGGGCTACCCGGTTCGAGAGCCTTGAATGCCTGTTCGCTCAGTCTTTGTCGCGCTTCTCCCGTCTCAGTTATCAGGGTGACTATCTTCTTGCCCAGGTCATCCGAAGGTGAGGAATAGGTACGACCGCGCGGGAAAATAACAAGTCGAAGCAGGAATGCAACGGGACGATTGGGAAAGTTTCGCAAAAAGCTGTGCAACTGTTCCTGCGCACTGTACATCAGGGTTCGTACCGACCATTCAACGAGCGGAATATCCGTCGCCCGGCGACCCTGATTTTCAAAGTGCTTCAATACGGTCGACGCCAGGTACATGCTGCTCAGCACGTCACCCAAGCGCGCAGATAGCAATTCTTTTATCTTCAGTTTGCCGCCCAAGGTCAACATAGCGAAATCGGTCGTCAAGGCGAATGCAGCACTGTAGCGATTGACGTTTTGGTAGTAGCGTCGTGTTGGCGTATTGAGCGGTACATTGCTGAATTTTGCATGGGTCAAAGCCAGGAAGAACGCGCGCGCCGCGTTGCTAATTGCGTAGCCGATGTGTGAGAACAACGCGTCGTCAAACTCGTGCAATCCTCTCTCGGAATCGGCGTCCTGTGCAGCCTGGAGCTCACGCAGAACATAGGGATGGCAGCGCATGGCGCCCTGACCGAAAATAATCAGGCTGCGGGTCAGAATATTTGCCCCTTCAACAGTGATTGCGATGGGCGTCGCCATGTAATTTCGACCAACGTAATTCTTTGGACCCATCATAATCGCCTTGCCGCCATGAATATCCATAGCGTCATTCGCGACTTTTCGACTTAATTCTGTACAGTGATACTTGAGAATCGCTGACGGGACAGCTGGCTTTTCACCCTGATCTATCGCTCCGGCTGTTACCGACACGGCAGCATTCATTATGTACGTGTGTCCTGCAATGCGCGCCAGGGCTTCGCCGACACCCTCGAACTTGGCAACCGGCAAATTAAACTGGCGTCTGATTTGCGCATATGCGCCTGTCGCGTAGGCGGCAGACTGTCCACCGCCGGCCGCGGTTGAAGGTAATGTGATTGCGCGTCCGACCGAAAGTAATTCGACCAGCATCTTCCATCCCTTGCCGGCCATTTCCTGTCCGCCGATGATGAAGTCGAGCGGTACAAATACATCCTCGCCCGATGTCGGTCCATTCTGAAAAGGGATGTTCAACGGATAGTGTCGTCGACCGATGCTGATGCCGGGCAGGTCCGTCGGAATCAGGGCAGCCGTAATACCGTATTCATCCTTATCGCCAATGAGATGATCCGGATCGTACAGTTTGAACGCGAGTCCCAGCACGGTCGCAACTGGCGCCAGCGTGATATAGCGTTTCTCCCAGTTAAGGCGAATGCCGAGCGTCTGTTTGCCCTTCCAGGTTCCCTTGCAGACTACGCCGGTGTCTATCAGCGCAGCGGCGTCCGAACCCGCCTGCGGCGACGTCAGCGCGAAACATGGGATTTCATCTCCGGATGCCAGTCCTGGCAACCAGCGATTCTTCTGTTCTTCGGTGCCGTAGTGAAGCAACAACTCCGCAGGCCCGAGCGAATTGGGCACACCAACTGTTGATGACGCAGTTGCGTTACGGCTGGCAAGTTTCGCAATGACCATCGCGTTTGCATATGCAGAGAATTCCAGCCCACCGTAATGTTTCGGGATAATCATCGCGAAGAACTTGTGCTGCTTGATAAATTCCCAGGCAGCGGGTGGCATGTCAGCACGTTCGTGCGAGACCTCCCAGTCATCGAGCATGGAGCAAAGCTCTTCACACGGACCATCCATGAACGCCTGTTCTTCGTCCGATAATTTCGGTGCCGGGAACGACATCAGTCGATTCCAGTCCGGCATTCCGGAAAACAGCTGGCCGTCCCACCACGTACTGCCAGCTTCGAGTGCTTCTTTCTCGGTATTGGACATTGATGGCAGCATGGTCCGATAGACATCGAGTGCCGGCCGGGTGACTTTCTCCCGTCGAAGGTCAACGAAGTTGGGGAAGACTAGGACGCCGTATAACGCGAACAATACGATCAGCCACAGCAGGTTCCAGTCCCCGAAGAACACGTAGGTCAGTAAGATGACGCCCATCGTGACGGTGGACGAAAACAGGCTTACCCGGCAATAGGCAAGATAAATTGCGCCGCCGAAAAATAGTAAAAACCAGCCAAGACTCAAAAGAAAACCGGACACGAAAAATTCCTCATTAGATCAGTCACGGCGAGGATCGCCGCTGCCTTAAGACCCTATCATCGGGCGCCAGGTGGCGCCAGATTGTTGGTCACATTCAGATGAAACGAACGACAGTATTACAACAGGGCCGCTATGGCAGCGCGTTCCTCGCGCAGTTCAGCTTCGGTAGCTGTCATGCGTGACCGGCTGAATTCGCTGATATCGAGGCCCTGCACAATTTCATAATGACCTGCCGCACAACGAACGGGGTAGGAATAGACAACACCCGCTTCGATGCCGTAACTGCCATCAGCCGGTATTCCCATGCTGACCCAGTCGCCATCCGGCGTACCCAGCGCCCAGTCATGCATATGATCGATTGCGGCCGACGCTGCAGATGCCGCCGATGATGCACCACGAGCCTTAATGATGGCCGCGCCGCGCTGTTGCACGGTAGGAATGAAGTCATCGCTTAACCAGGACTGGTCGACGAGATCGGTCGCCGCCTGACCCGCGACCGATGCATGATGGATATCGGGATATTGAGTTGCAGAGTGGTTGCCCCAAATCGTCAATTGGCGAATGTCGGTCGTGTGACTGTTCGTTTTGGCTGCGAGTTGTGCCAACGCCCGGTTATGGTCAAGCCGCGTCATGGCGGTGAAACGGGACGGGTCGATGTCCGGAGCATTCGCGCTCGCGATTAACGCATTGGTATTCGCAGGGTTGCCAACTACGAGCACACGAATATCGCGGTTCGCATGATCGTTCATTGCCTTACCCTGAACGGAGAATATTTGTGCGTTCGCCTCCAGCAGTTCTTTGCGCTCCATGCCGGGTCCGCGTGGGCGAGCGCCGACGAGCAGCGCGTAGTCACTATCCTTGAATGCTACATCCGGATCATCGGTTGCGACAATGCCAGCCATTGTTGCGAAGGCGCAATCATCAAGCTCCATGACGACGCCTTGCAGTGCCGGCAATGCCGGCGGGATTTCGAGAAGCTGCAATATGACTGGCTGATCGGCCCCTAGCATCTGCCCCGATGCGATTCGAAATGCTAATTGATAGCCGATTTGACCGGCTGCGCCGGTAATTGTGACGCGAACGGGGTTTTTCATTTTGCGTTAACCTTTCCTGGGATCGTTATGTTCGGGTTTAATTGGCGCATGATGCCTGCAAGCCGAAGAAGGCGCGTTGGCGCCGGCATCAAACATCCGGATTGAATCAAGATAAAATGCAGTTTGCAGGAAATGCCAAGCCCTTTTCAAGGATCGGAATACCCTTATTGGTAGGCTGGCTTAATTGCAGGTATCTGACAGGTGTCGTCGCATCTTGTCATTGTGATCTATTCGGAGATGGCGATTCCCGGATTGGCCGCAAAAAGCGCTTCCAGTTCTCTCGTGGCCAGGTCAGTCAAGCCGCGCTTTTCAAGTGCCTGGATACATTCCAACCAGGTAACAGTTGACGACCTTTGATCGACACTGCAACCCTGGTTATCGATCATCTCACTGTCTGGAGAGGGCTTGGGGTCGACCTCAATGCGTGGTGCGAATGGCGATTCCGATTCCGATTCCGATTCCGATACTCCTGGAGTCGTCCGGACTGCTGATTCGGCTTCCCTGAGCTGTTCCATGCCAGCCGCTGCGGCAGCATCAAACACAGTCTCGTCCTGTCCCGAAGTAGCTGGCGATTCCAGGTTGCGTGGAATGGATTTCGTCGCGCCCATATCTCCCACCTGCAGCACCAGTGCTACGCTTAGCGCCAGCGTTGCGGCGAGCACCGCCGGTCGCAACCACGACAAAGCCTGCTTGTTTGTGTTGCGGACCTCCGTCGTTGCTTCCTGCAAAACCAGGCGATTCAGTTCGTCCGGAGCCTGCTCATTCGCGATCTGCTTATAGAGTGCCGCTACCGCAAGACGGTCTGTTTCATGAATGTTCTTGTCCGCTCTGTCGCGCATGATTAGTTCACCACTGCCAGCGCGTGCTTCAGCTTGCGCACCGCATATCTAAGTCGGCTCTTGGCCGTTTCCCGGTTGACACTGGTTACCTGCGCAATTTCATCAATCGACAGTCCGGCCTCTTCGTGCAGCAGGAATACGTCGCGCTGTTCGTCCGGAAGTTTGGCCAGGCAAGCATCCAGGCGCCGGCGCGCGAGATGCTGTTCGGTCTGGTACTCGGGCGAATCGTCTGCGGCAGCAGTCAGGTCGGGATCGACATCGATCTCATTCGTATGGCGTTTATTGCGCCGCACATAGTCAATAAAGCAGTTATGCGCAACACGAAAAAGGAAGGTCGAGAATTTCGCGGTTGGCCGATAGTTGCGCCGTGCCTTGACAATCTTGCCCCATGTTTCCTGGAACAAGTCGTCTGTTGTTGACGGGTTGAGGCACAGTCGCAAAAGGTACCGGTACAGCGAATCATTGTGGCGCCGGTAAAGCGCCTCGAAAGCGGCAACATCCCCGTCCCGGTAGCGCAACATCAAAGCTGAATCATCGAGATCTGCCGTCATATTACGAGCATAAGCGACGTTCCGACGAGCGCATAGTCGGGCCGGCAGTGCGTCGACGCCCGTCGCCAGCGCAGTCATCCGTAAGACCGGGGGGCGGGGGACTGCGGGAACTGAAAATACGGTACCGCCAGCCCGAAAGCCCTGGCATGGTCCGTGTAAAAGCAATTGATTTGGCTATAACTCATTGATTTAAAAGTTTAACTTCCTTGTATCTGTCTAATTAAACGCAGCCTGGGCCAGATGTGGGTTATTTTGCAGGCCTGCTTGCATTCAGCTAATTTAGTGTTATAGTCAACTATAACACTACGTCACTTAATGAGGGCCATGCGCGGTTGCGCTGGCGGGATGAGATGAGCAAACAGTTTATTCAAATGACAAGCGGCTGGATTCCTATCGCGGTTATGGTGCTGCTAGCGGCCGCATTGATTGCCGGTCAGGCACGGGCGAACCTACCGTACGAACATCGATCTGCGCCGGTCCCTGCGGCGGTGCCAGTGAAGATCGTGCTAAACACTGAAATGCTGAAGAGACTCGACGCCTTACCGGCTGTGGTCGACAGCCTGCTCGCAATGCCGATAAATATAGAATTGCGGATCGATACCAGGATCTTGCGCGGCGATCTTTCGCAGGCGAATGTCGCGCCGCTCAAATCAAAATAGCGGAGCGTCCCTAATGACAACCTGGAAAGAAATCGGACGACAGACAATCACGAGAATTGCCTTGTGGGCGCCGCTGCGATCTTACGGCGAACTGGTGCTCCGGCCTGTTACCATTGCTGAGCGAGCTGCCGGAACGCAAGTGGCATTCTGCGACACAAATAACGATAAGAAATAGTCGGGATCGGATACGCAATGGATCCAAAATGGAACGAAGATCAGCCGATCTATCGCCAGCTGCGAGATAGAGTCGTGGCGATGATGCTAGAGGGCGTTCTTAAAGACGGCGATGCGCTGCCGTCGGTTCGCAATGTCGCTGCAGAATATCGATTGAATCCTTTAACCGTTCTCAAAGGCTACCAGGAGTTGGTGGACGAAGGGCTGGTCGAGAAAAAACGTGGTCGTGGCATGTTCGTTACGGCGGGTGCTCGTAAACAGCTGTTAACGGATGAACGACAGAAATTCCTGGATAAAGAATGGCCAGTCGTTGCTGCGACCATAGCGCGACTCGGCCTGGATGCTGAGGATCTGCTAAACCGGGCCGGGCAATACGCGGCTTCAGATGCCACAGAAGAAGGGGGGCAAGATGACTAGCCTCGTCAGCGCACGTAATGTTTCCAAGCGCTATGGCGCAACGCTCGCTGTGGACAATGTCAGTTTCGATATTGAGAAAGGGCGGATCATGGGTCTCATTGGTCCGAACGGGGCCGGCAAGACAACGCTATTGAAGGCCGTTCTCGGGCTGACGGACTGCCAGGGTACGCTATCGGTGTTAGGACTCGATCCGTTTCGGCAACGCAAGGAATTGATGCAAAACATCTGCTTCATTGCAGACGTCGCGGTTCTTCCGCGCTGGATCAAGGTTTCGCAGCTCCTCGATTTTCTGGGATCAATTCACCCGCGGTTTTCACGAGAGCGAGCGGAAGAACTCCTTGCCCAGACCAAGATTCATAAAACCGCAAAAGTTAGAGAGCTCTCGAAGGGCATGGTTACGCAACTGCATCTGTCCATAATTACGGCCATCGATGCCAAACTCCTGGTTCTGGATGAGCCAACAATCGGTCTCGATATCATCTTCCGTAAAGATTTCTATGCGAATCTGCTCAACGATTATTTTGACGAAGAGCGCACGATCATTATCACAACTCACCAGGTGGAAGAGATCGAAAATCTTCTTACCGACGTGATGTTCATAGATGATGGACGGGTGGTTCTGGATACGCCGATGGAAGCTGTGTCAGAGCAGTACGTTGAACTATTGGCTACAGCCGAAAATGCCGCCAAGGCTAAACATCTAAACCCGATCTTCGAAAAGGATGTATTCGGTAAGAAGGTCATGACGTTCGATGGTGTCGAGCGGGAACAATTGCAGGAATTTGGTGACCTCCGGACTCCGGATGTCGCGGATCTGTTCGTCGCGAAAGTTAAAGGATCGGCGCAATGATCATGGATCAGATCGCACTCATCAGAAGAGAACTTTGGGAGCATCGTTCCATCTATCTGACACCCGCAATTATTGGGTTGCTGATGTCACTTGGCACCGTTACCGGCCAGGCAACATTTTCAGCGTTTGACCAGGCAGTGGACCTGGCTATTCTCGGCGGTTCCAATCTTGGCGAAAACGAACGCGCTGCGGCTATCTCTGCAGTCATGTCAGGCGTAACTGTATTTTTTGTAATTGGCATGTGGTTTCTGACAATCTTTTACACGTTGGATTCGCTTTATGCCGAGCGCAAAGACCGCAGTATCCTGTTCTGGCGGTCGATCCCGTGTACTGATTTTGAAACCGTGCTTTCGAAACTGCTGACCGCTATTTTTGTTATCCCCCTGATTACTTTTGCGTTCATAGTCGCAACACACGTTGCAGTCCTGGTGATCTCAAGCGTGTGGATTGGCTTTCAGGGTGCCAATGCAGGACATATGATATGGAGCGCCGCGCCGCTGGTCGATAATTGGGCGGCGACGATTGTATTTCTCTTGGCGGTGCCATTGTGGTCATCCCCGTTTGTCGGCTGGTTTCTGTTTGTCTCCGCGTTCACCAAACGCTCACCGCTTATGATGGCGGTGCTTCCGCTCCTGATATTGCCTATGCTGGAAAAAATTCTGTTGGGGTCTTCCGCTGTGGCGGAGGCGTTCTATATCAGAGCGTGGAAGATGCCTCTTTTCCAGGGCGTAGATCCGACGGACTTCTTTGATGAGCGCAGTAATACCGTATCGGAGGGCATAAGCCTTTTTGACGTCATGGATCTTGGCGGATTTCTTGCGAGCGGCGGCCTCTGGATCGGCATTGTTGTGTGCGGTCTGTTTACGACGGCGGCAATCTACGTTCGGCGCTACAGAGACGATTCTTAGGTTTCCATGTTTCGGACATCGAGGCTATGTTTCCTGATTTTGCCGCGAAGTTGGTGGTAACTCAGACCCAGCAGACTTGCTGCCACCCGTTGGTTGAATTTCGCCCGCCGCAGCGCAGCTTCGACAAATTCTTTTTCAACCTCCGACATTCGCCGACCCAGATCGACAGGTAGCACGTGTTTCCGACCCGGCGTCGAGGACTGTTTCGAAGGCGTTTCCAATTTTGCCGGTGATCGTAGACGGAACGGGGAGTCAAACGGATCAAAAGCGATCTGGGAAATCTGTTTGGATTTGTCGGGGAGGCGGTAGACAGATCTCTCTGTGGCATTCTTAAGCTCACGAACGTTTCCCGGCCAGTCATGACGTAAAAGAGACGACGAAGCTCGCGCACTAAAGCCGGGAAACAATGGCAGCTCGAGTTCGCTTGTCATGTTCAGGGCAAAGGCATAAGCGAGTGGCAGTATATCCTCCAGTCTCTCGCGCAGCGGCGGAATGGTGATGACGTCGAAAGCAAGCCGGTCGAGAAGATCTTCCCGGAATTTGCCTTCTGCAACCAGTGCTTCCAGGTCAGCATTGGTTGAACCGGCAATACGCACGTCAACCGATATCGTTTCACTCCCGCCAACTCGCTGCATTTCACCGTATTCGATCACGCGCAGAATCTTTTCCTGCATCCGCAGCGATATGGTCGCAAGTTCATCCAACACGAGCGTGCCGCCGTCGGCGCGTTCAAAGTGACCGGTATGGGCCTTCACGGCCCCCGTAAACGCGCCTGCTTCATGTCCAAATAATTCGGATTCGAGAATAGACTCCGTCAACGCCGCGCAATTGACTTTCACCAGGGGCTGCTCCCAGCGCCTGGACAAGAAATGCAGGCGGGATGCGATCAGCTCTTTGCCCGTACCTCGCTCACCGACGACCAGCAACGGCTTGTTCAGCGGAGCGGCTCGGGATACATGCTCGAGCATTTCCAGAAACGCAGGAGCCTCGCCGATTATGGGTTGTGCTGGCTTTTCTGCGGACATTCGTCAAATAAACCAAATATTAGCGAAAAATACAAATAAGTAGCGAAAATTAACAATTATCTAGTCGCGGGAGGCAGTCCGAATTTTTCACTAAAGGTATAAAAAACAGTTGGTTATAATCATTGACTCAAGTTGGCACGGTTACTGCAACAATAGGGATGAGACGTTAGCCATTAAGAGGACAAAGCAATGGGCATATTCACGAGATTCAGCGACATCGTGAACTCAAATATCAACGCGATTCTCGACAAAGCAGAGGATCCAGAGAAAATTGTGCGACTGATGATCCAGGAAATGGAAGATACGCTGGTGGAAGTCCGTTCAGCGGCTGCCAGATCAATTGCAGACAAAAAGGACCTGAACCGCAAACTCGGGCATCTCGAGCGCGAGGAGCGTGAATGGGATAGCAAGGCAGAGCTGGCATTACGGAAAGGCCGAGAAGACCTGGCGAAGGCCGCACTGGTTGAAAAATCGCGGGCTTCATCAGCAGTGGAATTACTTCGCGCGGACTACGCAGCTATTGACGAAGGCTTAAGCAAACTCAACGAGGACATCTCCAGGCTCGAGAAAAAGTTGCAAGATGCGAAAGCCAGGCAAAAGTCATTATTGGCCCGACACAAGACTGCCAATAGTCGCCTGGCGGTAAGGAAAAAGATTCACGACTACCAAATCGATGACGCAATGATACGTTTTGAACAATACACGCGGCGCATCGACGACGTTGAAGGTCGAATTGAAGCCTATGATCTTGGTTTGCCTAAAGACCTCAATCATGAACTTGCAGGACTCGAAGCCGAGGACTCAGTCGCACAGGAACTTGCGGATCTGAAGAAACGTGTTGCGAAAGATACGGATACATCGGCGGAGGTCGAGTAATTGGTTTTCGGAATGGGCGAGTTACTGATCCTGCTATTGATCGTATTTATCGTCATTCCGGCACCGCTTTATATCGTTTTGCACTTCATAACCAAATGGAAACAATCTCGCGAAATATCCGGGGGAGACGAGAAAATGCTGGAGGATCTGTGGGTATTGGCTCAACGACTCGAAGGCAGGCTCGAAAGTCTTGAAACCATTCTGGATAGCGAGTCGTCAGACTGGAGGAGAAAACTATGAGCAGAGATACCTGGAATCTGGACTTTGGGCCACTTCGAGGTCTCTACCGCGATCGAGAAAACGGCTGGATATTCGGTGTCTGTGCGGGCATTGCCGACAGGTTCCACTTCAGGACCGGCACCGTTCGGCTCATAACGATCATAAGCCTCGTCCTGTTCTTTTGGCCGACCGTGCTCATCTACCTGGGCGCAACACTATTGCTTAAGGAAAAACCACTGATCTATTCAGGCAGCTACCGAGAGTACGAATTTTGGAAACGATACTCACGTGACGACGGTTGGGGTCGCCCATGAACCGGTATGATGAGATTCCCAGCAGGCGTTTCCACCGAAACCGTGATCGAGCCGTCGTCGCCGGCGTCTGCGCCGGGTTGGCAGATTATTTCGGTTTTAATCTAAAAGTTACGCGGGTTATAGCGGTTGTATCGTTACTAATGGCGATGCCGGTGACTTTGCTCATCTATTTTGCGACAGTCGTGCTGATTCCGTCCGCACCAGATCCTGCTTTGCAGCCCAACGTCGATGCCGATTTTCGCAAAGCGCTTCGTGCAGCGCCGGGACAGACGCTTGGAGACGTTAAACGCAGGTTTCAAACGCTGGATTCAAGATTGGCTCGACTCGAACGATACGTGACATCGCCAAGGTATGATCTTGATCGCGAGATCAGAAATCTATGAACGGATGCTGTGACGATAAGAAGGAAATGTTATGAATGGTTCTTTGATTTTTGTAATTTGGATCGTCACGGTGGTGATGATCGCCAATGTGCTTCGCACCTGGATTAAACAGAAAAACGTCAAACCGGAAGAAAACGAAGAGATTCAGGAAACCATCGCGAAAATCGACAGGCTGGAAGAGAGAATCAAGGTGCTCGAAAGAATTATTACTGAGAATCGATTCGATCTGAAAAGTGAAATTGATCGCTTGTAGATTTGCGAATTAGAAGCCCAGGATCCGGTTGAAAAAAGCCCGCTCAAAGCGGGCTTTTTCATTGTCCGGGCGAGGCGTATAAGCTTAGCCGTCTTCCTTCGCTTTGTAGGCCTGAACTTCGGAGTTGAACTGCGCGGCGAGTCGCTCCATCTCGTCCACCGCAGCATTATATTTTTTGTTCAGCATATCTTCGCGTTCCTGTTCCTGGTCGGCCTCAAGGTCGCCCAGTTCGCGTCGCGCCGTTTTCTCTTCCGCAATAATGCATTCAAGATAAATTTCCATGTCAGCGACGTATTTTTTTACGCCCTGCTGTCCTTCAATCATTTCATCTTTTGTTGCCGTGCTGCCATTCGGTATCAGTACACGCGTCGGATAGTCACACGCAAGCGCAGACTGCGTTCCAAATATCAATGCTAGTGCGAACGCTGTTTTGATTATGATTTTCATAGTCCTGACTTTTAGTTTTGGGCCAAGCGGAATTATGTTGGCACGTGGAAGCGGAAACCGCGTTTGTGCAGGGTATTTAATCACGTCACCAACACGGAGTGAAGCAAAGCGACTTGTGTGTGAAAAAACAATTAGTTATGAGAGCAGAGCAGTTTTATGCAAACAGCGTTCTGTACTTGTCGGTGCCTTCCTTCTGTGCAAGTAGGAGTTCGAGATAATTGTCCGAGCTCATCGGGTCCCCGAATAAGAGCCCTTGAACATAGGTGCAATGAAGGGATTGCAAGTGAGTCAGCTGTTCCTCTGATTCCACACCCTCAGCGACGACGTCCATTTGCAGGCTTTGACCCATGTGAATGATCGTGCCAACTATGGTTGCATCATCAGCACTGATCGCAATGTCCTGCACAAATGACTTGTCAATCTTCAAAGTGCTGATGGGGAATTGCTGCAACGCGCTGAGCGACGAATAACCAGTACCGAAGTCATCGATCGCGAGGTGCAGTCCAAGGGAATAAAGCTCATTGAGTATCTTGATCGTCCGCTCCGGGTTTTCCATCAATGTCGTTTCGGTGATTTCAAGCTCAAGAGATGTCGGAGAGACCTCGTAACTTCGCAGAATTGAACTGATGCGATTGATAAAATTCGGCTGGCGCAATTGCTTCAGAGACAGGTTGACAGAGACACGCCCTGCAGCTGAGACAGAGCGCTGCCAATACCGAAAATCCTCGCACACCCGATCCAGGACCCACTCACCGATCTCGATGATCAGGTTTGTCTCTTCTGCGATTGGAATGAAGTCGGATGGCAAGATGATGCCACGCTCCGGAAGCTCCCAGCGCACCAGTGCTTCAGCGCCAAACACTTCGCCGGTTCGCAGGTCGTACTTCGGCTGATAATGAACCAGTAGTTCGTCGCGCTCAAAAGCACGTTTCAACTTGCTTTTTGTCATCAGCCGTTCAACAGCTGCCTCATTCATCTCCGGAACGTAGTATGAATGGACATTCCCACCGGCTTTCTTCGAATGGTACAAAGCGGCGTCCGCATTGCGGATCAGGTCGATTACATTCGGCGCATCACTCGGGTACAAGGCGATGCCCATGCTGGCCGTCATAAACACTTCGTTACCCTGCACGTTGAACGGCTCGGCGAGCTGGTCCAGCAAGCATCGTGCAAACTTATCCAGCGCATCGCGATTGACGATGCCGTCATGCAACTTGTCGACAATCACCGCAAACTCGTCGCCAGCCAGCCTGCCAATCACCGAATCAACCGGTAACGCAGCCGTCAGGCGGTCCGCAACGGTTTCGAGCGCGGCATCGCCTGCCAGGTGTCCAAACGTATCGTTGATATCCTTAAAGTGATCGATGTCAACGTAGAAGAGTCCAATTGTGCGGTTGCTTTTTTTGGCTCTCGCAATTGCGCGTTGCAACAGGTGCTGGAACTGCATTCGATTAGGGATTTTTGTCAGAGCGTCAATTCTCGCCAGGTATCGAATTCTTTGCTCCGCCTTGCGGCGCTCTGAAATATTTTGCGCTGCATAAATTCTGTCTCCGCTGGCGCTGGCATCCGAATCAATTTCTGAGCTTGTATAGGAAACCGGAATGCGTTCTCCAACCTTGGAAAGAAGAAACGCTTCGCGCGGCACGCCTAATCGCGAGCCTGGCTCCAGTTGCCTGCCTTTTTTCTGATCAACAATCAGATCGATATGGTGCCCGACCAGCTCATCGTCCGAATAGCCAAGCATGCGCGATGTGGCGTCGTTGATTCGTGTAATCGTACCGTCATCAGAGGTAACGATGATTGCTTCATTCATGCTCGACAGCAAACCGTCGACATAGTCGCGAGATATAGTCGTGCGTTGCAGCTTGTCGCGCATGTCGTTAAAGACACTGGCAAGATCACCCAGCAGATCATCCCGGACAACTTGCAGAGGTTCACCAAAATCAGAATCGCTTAGTTTTTCGGCCTGAACCTTTAGCGCATGGATCCTCTGCGCCTGCATCCTCGCAACCATCCATATAACCAATGCACACAACGTCAGTGTCGCGAGCGCGCCGGCGCCGATCCAGGCAAGACTTTGATTCTGATCCTGGGTGCCGAGTGCGACCAATCGTTCTTCAAAAGTCTCCGTCTGGGCAATGATTGATTCGAGACCGAAGCTGCCCGTCAGTTGTCCGATTTCAGCATCATTGCGGATTACCGGCTGACGCACGAAGAGCTGCTCACTGGTCCAGATCGTTGACCCCGCATTCGGCGATTGGGCGACCACTCCGGAAGTGATGTCGATCTGTGCCTGGTCGGTAAAACGCAGCCCGACTAGTGATTCGTTCTCAATGATTGCGCGATCAAGTGTGTTGCGAATTGATTCCCCAGTAATGGTATCGGATTCGGCAATACTGGCCGCAATAATGCCGAACTGCGTTAAAGTACTGCGTTCGAAACCCTCGGCAAGAGTTTCCTCATGTTGCTCGACACTACTGGCAACAATGTCCGCGGTTAACCAACGATACTGTCCGTAAAAAAGGGTCAATATCGCGGCCGTGCCGGCCAAGGTCATGGTCGACAGCAGTATTAAATATCTGGGTACAATTCTTCCGGCCATGATGATTAGTCAGACACCAGCTAATCAGGCAAATTCACAACGAATGCGTCGCCTGGGGCCTAAATCTGTCTTGTTATTTTTGTTGACGGCGAATCGAGGTAACGGAAATTCCATCATATTCGACCGTGCTTCTAGCCTTTATCCCGGGTAGGGTTATTCTAGCACTGCAATCCTGACCGATCGATTCATAAATAGTCGACATCGGGTCAGAATAGGCTCCATGACATAATCGATGGCCGGCAGAACAAAGAACCAGTGCATTTTCGGCTGATTTCCGGCAAATTGTAAAGAATTACGGCACTTGTATTCCAAGGATGATCGGTGAGTAAGACGGCGCTAATTGTTGACGATTCCAGATCCGCACGCGTGGTCCTGAAGAATATGCTGGAGGCACACGAGCTGGAGGTAGATTCGGCCGAGTCTGCCGAGGACGCTCTGGACTATCTGAACGACCATCGTCCGGATGTCATTTTCATGGACCACATGATGCCGGGCATGGATGGTTTTGAAGCCGTTTCCGCCATCAAGAACAACCCCGATACGGCGACTATTCCAATCATGATGTACACCTCGCAAGAAGGTGAACTTTATGTCGGTCAGGCGCGCGCCCTGGGGGCAGTGGGAGTGTTACCGAAGCAAATCGAGCCCGTTGAGGTCTCCAAGGTTCTTGAGTCCCTGCGCGTTATTGGCGGCGACCATGGTTTGGAGCAGACCGAATCACCCGATACCGCTGCAACAGAGGTCAGCGGGGAGTTTCCCGCGCTCGAGATGCTGGATCAGGATCTGCGGCTTCTGATCCAGAATCTATTCAATCAACAAAGAGCCGTGCTGCGTCGGGATTTGCTTGATAGCTACGAAACAATTGCTGCTCGGGTAGTGGATGAAATCAGGCCGCCAGAAAAGCCGGTGGACGTCGAAGTTGAGACGGTCGACAAAGAGGAACCGTCGCAAATCTTGTTGGGTTCGATTGCTATCCTGACGGTCGTGTCAATGGTGTTTGCGTGGCTTTATTGGCAACGAGAACAAAGTTGGCAAGCCTTGCAAGGGCAATATGCACAGGTACAGCAGGAACTGGAGGAGCTTCGTGACAGTGATGCCAACAGCACCTTGCAGGCCAGCCAACAATTCGACAACTACGAAGCGACAATCGATACGATGTATTTGTCGACGCTGGCGAGTCTCGAATGGGGTGCCAATCAGGGTTCGCTGTATGCGTTTGATGAATTACCAATGGGGGATGCCCGGCTCGCGGTGCTCGAACAACTCGACGACAGGCTTGCGGCGCTCAATTTTTCGGGAGTCGTGCGAATCGAAAGTCACGTCGCTAATTTCTGCATGAGTGCTTCCGGTCCTGACGGTTACCAACTGGCGCCGGGAGATGCGCCCGCGGCAAGTTGTGACCAGATTGGCTTGGCGTCAATCGAGGCTTACGAATTCGGTTTGCGACAATCGGTTGCATTCGCCAATTTCATACGATTGGCAGATGTTCGCTCAGGGGGAAAAATTCGTTACGAAATCATGTCGCTGGGCAATGCAGATCCAGTCATGGCGTACCCCGCAGCTGCTGAAGGAATGAGTGCTAGCGACTGGAACAGGATTGCGGCAGCAAACAACCGAGTCCAGCTATCGATTTTTGCTGATAATTTCTAACTACTTGCCGTTCTTCTTCTTGCGTTTCTCCACATAGTCTTGTGGTTCGTCGTTACCGGTAGTCTTCATTACGCCTTCGACGACAGCGCCTTCGGCGACCGCAATAGCCTGGCCGGTAACAGTACCGCTGATATTCGCCGTATTGCTAATTTCCACCGGACCGGCGGCGACGACGTCCCCGTCAATAGTGCCGGCGATTATTACTGCCGCTGCTTTTAACATGCCCTTGCAATAGCCGCTTCTGGCCAAAGTAATGGATCCTTCGATGTCGCATTCGCCATCGACTTCCCCGTTTATCATGAAATTGCCGGATCCGGAGACCCGCCCCTCAATCTTACAACCTTCGCTAATCAGGGTGCCCGGGCCAACGGCAGCGTCTCTCAGGCGGCGTTTTTTCGATTCAGTCATTGAGCGGTGATCTCCCGGTCGTGATGTCCATAGACTCACCCGGATGATACCCCGTCAGTGTGGATAATATTGTGACTCAGTCGAAGCTGGTCACTAGTCTTTCGAACGGTGCCCGTAGCCCGCGGTTTCGATATACGTCAGGCGGCCGCCTTCGAAGCGGATCAGGCGCATTAGTTTTCGCGGCCCAAAATTGAACAACATTTCAGTGACTGCCAGTTCCTCATGAAACCCCGCATAGACGTGCCGCTGCGAGCTCAGCCCACCAATGCCGGCCGGCCGTTTCACCGTATATGGACGCAACACGTAGCCAAGGAATCGGCTCGAATACGGTTCTCCACAGAGCTCAATGACGCGAGTTTCACTCATGCCTTCCTGAATAATGCGATTGCCGCAACGCAGTGCCCAGGCATCGCTGACCAGCATGAGTCCACAGGTGAGAACGACTGCTCGTATCAAATTTGTCATCACTTGAACTGTACCCGATCGGACAGGAAGGACGATGTGGTTATTATAGCGAATGTACACAGTCGAGTGTCCTGTGTAGCCCGCTTTTCAGCGCATTGGCACTTCCCGGTCGCCGCTGTATAGTCGCCGATTGGTCGTTCTGACCTTATGTCCAACCGGAGAACACGGTTTGAGTCGAGTGGTGAAAAATCGTATCGAACAGCTGGCTGCACACGGCTCCACGGATATTCTTGCGCGTGCGTTGAAGGGCATCGAAAAAGAGTCGCTGCGAGTATTGCCCGATGGAAGGCTGGCGCAAACGCCGCACCCGGCCGAATTGGGGTCGGCACTGACCAACAAATTCATTACCACCGATTTTTCCGAGATGCTGCTGGAGTTTGTAACGCCGGCATTTACGAGCACCTGGGAAGCGCTCCGCGTGCTCTGTGAAATTCATCAGTTCAGCTATGCGCGTATTAACGACGAGCTCTTGTGGGTCGCCAGCATGCCGTGCCTGATGGCAGACGATAATGAAATTCCCCTGGCGCAATTTGGCACGTCCAACGTTGGCAGGATGAAAACGGTTTATCGAAACGGGCTCGGATATCGCTACGGCCGTCGGATGCAAACCATCGCCGGAGTCCATTTCAACTACTCACTTCCGGCAGATTTTTGGCCGCAGTATCAGGCGCTGGAGAAGTCGACAATCCCTGAGACTGATTTTCGTTCAGCCGCTTATATGGGACTGGTGCGCAATTTTCGGCGAATGGGTTGGCTGATCTTGTACCTGTTTGGCGCGTCGCCGGCACTCTGTAAATCTTTCATAGGACAGTCAGAGACGGACCTGCAGAGCTTTAATCAAAGTACCTATTACCAACCGTTTGGCACGTCGTTACGGATGAGTGATTTAGGCTACAGCAACAGCACCCAGGCCGGGCTCAGTATCTCGGTAAATTCAGTAGATGAATACATCCGCGATCTCACCAGTGCGATATGCACTCCGGAACCGGCGTACGAAAAGATAGGCGTCAAAGTCGATGGCAGCTACCGCCAGCTCAGCGCCAATCAATTGCAGATTGAGAATGAGTACTACAGTCCGGTACGACCTAAACGAGTCGCCATGTCCGGTGAGCGGCCGACCGCCGCGCTGCGTCGCGGTGGCGTCGAATACGTCGAAATCCGCTCGCTCGATCTGAATGTATTCGATCCGGTTGGCATCAACCAGAATGCCATGCGTTTTGTCGAAGCCTTTCTTGTCTACTGCCTCCTGAAGGAAAGTCCGCCGCTCGATGAAACATCATCCAAAGAAGCTTCCAGGAATCATGCTGGCACAGCAAAGCAGGGCCGCGACCCGGAATTTCGATTGCTGCGGGACGGTAAGGCGGTGGCCCTGCGGGATTGGGCCCGTGAAATATTCGCCGATGTTGATGCGATAGCCCACCTGATTGATCGAGGCGAAGGTGGCGATTCATATGTTCAGGCGGTCAGCGCACAACGGAAACTGGTCGAGGATCCTGAGGCAACACCGTCTGCACGCATTCTGAATGAACTACGTCAGGCCGATACCGGTTTTTATCACTTCGCGATGGATCGTGCGTTGGGTCACAAAGAATACTTCGGTGAACTGGCTGCACTCAGCGAGGAGCGCCTGGCTCTGTATGTTGACGAGGCATCTACGTCGATTGAACGTCAGCGAGCGATCGAAGCCAGTGATGAAATCGGATTCGATGAATACCTTCAGCAGTACTTTTCCGAGCAAGGCTGTTGTTAGTTTCCGGACTCAACGAAGGGCAGCGGTTCCCCGGTTTCGAAAGCGAACTTGCGGTGTAGTTTTTGCAATCTCCGGGTTAGCGATCCGGTCTCGCCATCGGCAATAATTCGTCCGTCAGCCTCGAGAATCGGCGTAAGCTCACCCATCGTTCCAGTAGTAAACGCTTCGTCTGCGGTATACAGCTCTGTTAGGGAAAGATTCTTCTCAGCAGCCGGAATGTTCTCGGCTTTGGCAATCTGCAAAATCATGCGTCGAGTCAGGCCGGGCAGGCAGGCATCTGCGAACGGTGTCAACAGTTCGCCATTACGAACTACAAAAATATTCGTGTCATTCGTTTCAGAAACGAACCCGTGAATGTCGAGCATCACAGCACTATCCACGCCTGCAACATTTGCATCTATGGCGGCAAGGATGTTGTTCAGGAGGTTGTTGTGATGGATCTTCGAGTCGAGGCATTGCGGGGTGTTGCGGCGAATTGTCGATGTGACGACCCTGATGCCGTCGTCTGAATACACGGGCGGCTTCCATTCTGCCAGCACAATCAATGAACAGCCGGACTGATTTAACTTCGGATTCATGCCCGACGTAATTTTCTCGCCACGCGTCAATGTAAGTCGAATGTGGGTGTCGTCCGTCATCCCATTTGCTTGCAGCGTTGCAAAGATCGCCCCACGAATCTCTTCGGAATCGGGAACACCGGCAAATGCCAATGTCTTGGCTGAATTCTGCAACCGTTCAAGGTGATCGGCGAGTGCAGCGATTCTGCCTTTGTAAACGCGGAGTCCCTCCCAAACCGCGTCGCCGCCTTGAACGGCACTATCGAATACTGATACGCGTGCCGCATCCCGGGCTACCAATTCGCCGTTGACGTGCACAACGATATCAGCGTTTCTTGCGTCAGGTTTTTGCACAGTTTCTCCAGGTTAGTTTACGCGCGAAGCGCGAATTGCAAATTCAAAGAGTTTTTCATACCAGGGATTGCACTCTGCCAGTAGCGTATCGAGGTGTGCAGGAAAACCGGATTTTGCGACGTAGGGAGCGAAGCCGTTGCTTTGATGGACAGCGTGGTACCAATGCTTGGCCCAGATTCCATCTTCGCTCCTGGCGCCTGTTGGCCACTTCAGCATGTCCTTGGTGTATCGAATTTGGAGCGCCTCACATAGTTGACCCAATACGCCAGCGGGATCCAGAAGCAACTCTTTCGAATCTATGATTGCGGGTTCCTGGCCGGCGGCCTTTAGCGATTCGAACAGACGCCACTGCTTTTTAAGGCCGGTATCTGCAACCGTCGCTTGCGGCAACTGGATCGTGAGCGATGGCAACATTTCACGCGGGTCCCGAATCAGAAAGATATTTTCCGTCTTTTCGAGAAATGCCCGGTCAATCTCGACGAGGTGATGCGCCATTTGTTTCATGAACAAAATGTCGAAATCACCGTCTTCATCATGAAGCAGCTCTTGCATTACCGCATTGCCGTCACAATTCACGGTGTCGAGAACTTCGTCGCGACCAGGATGAACGGTGCCGGTAACTTTCAAAAAATGTCCGTATAAAGGTTCATCAACTACGCGCGTGTCGCTTCGCTGAGCAAAGCTGTACATCAGCGCGGTTGAAACATTCCTGGGACCGGACCACAGACAGATGGATTGCACGGCTAATTCTTGTTCTTATAACTCGACTTCATGCGGCGGATTGTACGCATGTAGCCGTATCGACGGGAGTGAAAAACAGGACTTTTCAGCCGGGTAAATCGAGGTCCTGCCTTGCTGTACTGCCTCGGTTTGTGCGCCAGGTCACAATTCGTCCGCCGAATGGTGAGACCGGCAGGCAATTTAACTAAACTTGGCCATCGAACAGAGTGTATCTTTCGGTTAGGCAAACGGTTTGCCAGGTGAGTGGATTGTTTAAGACTTTAATTATTGGCATTTTTCTCGGTGTTATCGGGGCCGGAGCGGTGGTCTATTTCGTGCCCGCGGTCGACCTGCATCGGGAGCGATCCCTGATTGACGTGCAGCCGAATGGCGGCAATCGCGAGGTATATCGCATCAATTTGCCACGCGACCGCCTGTTGGTCGGGTTGTCCGGGTCTGTCGGCAGCATACCGGCCGGCCTTGAGTGGCCCGGTGAAGAGCTCTTGGGAGATATGCAGGCCGAACTATTCAAGGTCCGTAATCGAAACAATACCGTTATCGGGATCGCCAGCCGACTCGCGAGCTCAACGGAGGAAACGGGGCCATTCATCGAGTGGGCGCTGCATTTTCCGGCGCGAGGAACGATCTATGCCCAAATGGAATTATCCCCTTCAGTCGAGGGCCATCGTGACGGCAAGCTGCGCTCAGGTACCCGTGATTTCGAGGAACTGACCGGGACGGTGCGAGAACAGTTTATTGCTGGCGAAGCGGGGAACGAAGAGTCACAGGGGCAGATTGAACTGCAAACGATACTTGTTGCTCCGCTTGGCGAAATAGAAGAAGACACAGATGGAGACTTAGAATGAAGTATCTGCTCGCGCTGATAATTGGCGTCGTGATCGGCGCTTCACTGCTTTTGGCCGGTCTTTACTACAATCCGTTTGTGGCGCAGGCGTCGGTATCGCCGATTGCAGTGACAGACGCTCGCGTGATGGATCTTTCGTTCTCAGCGGTGCCCGGCGACGGTCTCTTGTACACGAATGATGGCGAGTCCGCGGTGCAGCCTTTTCCTGAGCGGGTTGGTGAGTTGTGGGAAGCCTCAATCGCCAACTCAGAGTTGTGGGTAACAGAACTGCAGAATAGCCGTGGCATCCCGGTCGGTTTAGGGGTCAAGTTTTCCACACGATCAGAGGAGACGGAGCTGATTCGCGGCGAAGCGATGACCAACAGTATCTGGCACGTTTACCTGCCCGACAGGGGCACATTCGTCATCGATCAAACGGAGAATTACTGGTCTTACATTCGTGACGTGGTCATTCCGGCCCGGTGGAGTTCCGGGGACAACTGGCGAGGCACCTACAATCGTATTACCACCGCGGGTCCCGGGTCACTGGGTACAGGACGGCTTACCGGCGGTAGCGGGCAGTTTGCCGACCTGATCGGCGAATCTGTTGAAACCCTGACAGCGCGTGCTTATTCTGTGCAAAGCGGCCCGGTTTCCATGACTGGAAACCTGACAATGGCGCTGCCCGTTCAGGCTGCGTCGCAGTGAGCCCGCTGCTAGTCTGTTACTGAATACGGCATATCCTTAAGATCGGTTTCGGCCGCTGCGAGTAACGAGGGATCGATACACGCATGATCCGCAATGAGTGCTTTCGACTGTATGAAATCCTTTGGGCGGTTAATAGCGTCGATTGCGATTAGCCGGCCGGCAGCCAGGTAAAGACACGCGAACGACTGCTGTTCGATACTGCCGCGTATTACTACCTGATCATAATCTTGCGACAGTCCGGCTATTTGCAGCTTCAGGTCGTACTGGTCAGACCAGAACCATGGCACCTGTCCGTAGTGGAGTTCTTCGCCGCAAATATTGCTTGCCGCCGTCTTGGCCTGTTCCAGCGCGTTGTGAACAGATTCCAGCCTGATGCAACGACCCAGAATGGCGTTTGGATGCCAGGTGCAATCGCCGACCGCGAAAATGTTGGGGTCTGATGTCTGGCAGCGGTCGTCCACGACAACACCATTTGCCGTTTCCAGACCTGCCTCGGTAGCCAGTTCGGTGTTGGGAACGATACCTATGCCGACGATGACGATGTCGGCGGGCAGAGTTTCGCCGGTTTCCAGGACGACACCGTTAACGTGTTCACTACCAGCCAGTTGACTTATGCCTGTCGCCAGCCGCAATGACACACCATTTTTCGAGTGAATGTCCTGATAAAACTGCGAGACCTCCGGCGACACAACCCTGCTCATCACCCTGTCGGCCATTTCAATGACTGAAACCTCGTGCCCGAGTTTGGCGATAACCGCTGCAACCTCGAGTCCTATATAACCTGCACCGATGATGACCACCTGGCGGCGTGTACCAAGCTGCGACCGAATCGCATTCACGTCATCGATGCCCCGCAGGTAAGACACACCATCCAGTTCGGCACCGGGCAAAGACAGCGCCCGCGGGCGACTGCCTGTGGCTATGATCAAAAAATCGTAGTCGAACGTCTGGCCGGTGTCCGTTTGCACCGATTGCTCAGTGCGATCGATGGATGTGACCTGTGTGTTAACGATTACCTGCACATTCGGATCGTCGTCGTAAAAGCTCTGCGGTTTTACGTACAGTCGCTCCGCCGGCATATCACCGGCCAGGAATTTTTTCGAAAGCGGCGGCCGTTGATACGGATACCAAGGTTCCTCGCCGAGCAACGTAATCCGGCCGGCAAATTTCTTCTGTCGAAGTGATGCGACGAGTTGTCCAGCCGCGTG
The DNA here is from genome assembly GCA_051007895.1 of Woeseiaceae bacterium. GTDB lineage: Bacteria > Pseudomonadota > Gammaproteobacteria > Steroidobacterales > Woeseiaceae > SZUA-117. Next base: position 12,798 of record JBPCYD010000034.1, on the reverse strand, counting down.
TCCGGCACCGATTATGACGACCTTTTTCATGCTCTGAATTCTACGTGCAGACACCGGTTAGTGACAGCATACTTATCTTTCGGCTCGTGCTTCGCTATTCTGCGTGCTCACTGAACAGGATGGCGGGCGATATGAAAGTAAAAGCAATCAGAATTCACGAATATGGCGGGCCGGAAGTGCTGCAGCTGGAAGATGTCGAGCTGGCGGAACCAGGCGAAGGAGAGGCGCGCGTACGGCATACCGCTATCGGGCTGAATTTCATTGATACCTACCATCGTAGTGGACTCTACCCAATGGAATTGCCCACTGGGCTGGGCAGTGAGGCAGCGGGAATCATCGATGCTGTCGGTCCTGGTGTAACTGAAGTCAAACCAGGTGACCGCGTCGTCTACACAGGTCGTCCTGCGGATTCTTATTCGGAATGTCGCAATTTTCCCGCATGGCAGTGCGTCCAGATTCCCGACGGTGTTTCCGATGAGCAGGCGGCGGCCACCTTTCTGAAAGGACTGACAGCCTGGTATTTGCTCAGGCGCAGTTATCGAGTACAGCCCGGAGACTCGGTGTTGCTTTACGCAGCAGCAGGCGGCGTCGGTTCAATTGCGAGCCAGTGGGCCAAAGCGCTTGGGGCAACGGTAATCGGCGTCGTTAGCACCGAGGCAAAGGCAGAACTCGCCCGCTCGAACGGCTGTGATCACATCATAATGGCCGACCATCCCGATATTGCAGGTTCTGTGCGCGAGCTGACCGGCGGAGAAGGTGTAGCGGCAGTTTACGATTCCGTCGGCAAAGACACGTTTATGGCTTCACTTGATTCACTAAGGCCACACGGCGTGATGGTGACGTTTGGCAATGCGACAGGACCCGTTGATCCCGTGGCGCCCGTTGAGCTCGCGAAAAGAGGCTCGTTGTTTCTGACTCGACCGATTCTTTTCGACTTCATCGGCACGCGTCCCGAACTGCAGGCTGCCGCAGATGAACTGTTTGGCGTCATTGGCGATGGCACGGTGCAAATCAGCATCAATCAGCACTATGCACTGAAGAATGCAGCACAGGCGCACATCGACCTTGAGAGTCGTAAAACCACTGGATCGACTGTCATTGTTCCGTAAGGGCGGAACCTGCGTTGTCTGCTAAGGCGCAGCCGCGGTGAGCGGCCACAGGACCGGTAACAAGAACATCACGGTGATAAATACGACGATGGTCAGCGGAACGCCGACCTTTATGTAGTCGACGAACCGATAGCCGCCGGGGCCCATTACGAGAATGTTCGCGGGATGCGATATCGGGCTGGTGAAGCTGGCAGATGCTGCCATTGCGACCGCCATCATCGCCGTTTCCGGTGCGAGTCCCATTTCCGACATCGCGGAAAGGACTATCGGCGACATCAGCACGACCAGGGCGGCGGTTGGAATAATCATCGTCCCCATCGCCGTCAGTACATACAGGCCGGCGATGACGGGCCAAGGCCCCGATTCTCCCAGCAGCAGCATGACCTGCTCGGCGAGGTAAGCTGCCGCACCGGTTTGTTGCATTGCAGTACCGAGCGGCAACATTCCAGCGATCAGGAAAATCGCGCGCCAGTCGATTGCGCGATAAGCCTGTTCCATCGTCAGGCACCCGGTCAGCACCATGATGCTGCCGCCGACAACGGCTGCAACCGAAATCGGCGCGTAGCCGGCCATGACGCTCAGAACGACCGCGAGCATGATAAAGGCGGCCAGGGGTGCCCGTTGCGTATCGGGTGGGTCCTGGCCTAAAGGGGTCAATATCAGGAAATCCGAATCGTCGCTTAATAACTGCAACCTGTCGCGCGGTCCCAGCATTAGCAGTGCGTCACCCACTTGCAGGCGTTCTTCTGCAAGATCGACGCCGATCGGCCCACCTTCCCGCCAGATGCCTGCAAGTTCGATACCGTATCGTTCGCGAAAATTGAGCTCGCCCACAGTACGACCGGCCAGGCTCGAGCGTGGATCGAGCGTCGCGTCCATCAACGTCAGACGTTCGGACTCCAGCGATCCAAGATTCGCCGTCACTTTGGTTTCGACGTCGAGTTCCTGCAGGCCGCGGAGGACATCCAGGTCCTCGTGCTGCCCCTCGATCAGCAGCAGGTCGCCTCCTTCCAATACTTCGTCACCGCGCGGCATTACTTTCAGATTACCGTCGCGAAATACCGCGACGACGCGAAAATCGAATACGTCGGCAAGCCGGCTCTTCTCAAGCGTAGCTTCAGCCAGGTCGCTGTATTTTGGCAGCCTGACGACGAACATGCGTTCCTCTGTATTGTACTGTTCGCTTAACTGGTCTTCGGTCAACGGTCGTGCCTCACTGAAGTCCGCAAACTTATCCAGCTCGGCAATATCTTCCGTTTCTCCCTGCACGAGGATTCGGTCACCGGCGCGCAGTGGCACATAAGCCAGGTTGGTTAATCGATACTTGCTGCGCCGAAAGACACCTACCACGCTTATATTGAATCTTGTTCTGAAACCAGCGTGACGAATCAGTTCGCCGACCAGTGGCGACCCGTCGGCGAGATCGACTTCGGCATAAGCAATCTTGGCGGCCACCATGGATTTCAGTACCGGCGCTTCACGCTCGATAACCAGGTCGCTCCAGCGCTGCAGTTCCTTGAATTGATCAACACGGCCTTGCACCAATATGCCGTCGCCACCGCGAATAATGGTTTGCCGCCCCGGCAATGCCTCGCTGCGGCCGTAGCGAGTAAGCGCCAAAATGATCAGCCCGGTGGCCGAACCAATACGAGTTTCGCTCAGCGTTTTGCCCACAAGGATTGATTCCATCGGTACACGCAACATGAACGTGCGTTCCTGTAGTTTGTAACGATTGCGAAGACTGCGCTGACTGTGGTGCCGACCCCGGCCGGTCTTAATTCGCGGCAACAGAAAGCGTCCTGCAAAAGCGACAAAGATCACGCCCACTACCATAATGACGCCGCCAATCGGTGTGTAATCAAACAGACCGAACGCTCGATACCCGTTTTGTGCCATCACTTCGCTGATCAGCAGGTTTGGCGGCGTGCCAATCATTGTCATCAGGCCGCCGAGCAGCGTGGCGTAGGCTAGCGGCATCAATAATCGGGACGGAGGGATTCGCGTGCGTCGCGCGACCTCAACGACAACCGGCAGCATCAGTGCCGCTACGCCGATGTTGTTCATAAAAGCGGACAGTACGGCGGCCGTAATCATAATGACGATGATCATCGCAATTTCGCGCCGGCCCGCGAGCCGCATGACCTGGCGGCCGATGATGTCCGCTATTCCGGTACGGGTCAGCCCTTCGCTGAGGATGAACATGGCCCAGACTGTGATTACGGCGCTGTTGGAGAAACCCGCAAAAGCTTCATTGGTCGTGACGAGGCCTGTAACTGCCAGTGCGCACAGTACGAGAAGTGCGACGAGATCCATTCGAACGACTTCGCTAACGAACAGTATTAGCGATATGGCCAGAATGCCTAAGACGAGTGCGATCTCAAATGTCATTAGCCGCGGTGGCCTGTACTACAGGTAGGTCATGGTTGAGAATGGATTGGTTTATACACGACTGCTCTAGCATGAGCCAAAGAGCGGCTGGCAGCAAATGACAGAGTCACAAAAATATGACGCCGTGAGAGAGGCCCGCTCTGCATGGCTGGACGTCCGAGGCGTTAGATACCACCTCCTGGAATGGGGCGAATTAACCAGTCCGCTGCTAATGATGCTGCACGGCTGGGGCGATTGCGCGGCGTCGTTTCAATTCGTCGTTGACGAGTTAAAGGAAGACTGGTTCGTGGTCGCCCCGGATTGGCGTGGTTTTGGTCGATCTCACCATCGCTGCGACAGTTACTGGTTTCCCGACTACCTGGCAGATCTCGATGTACTCCTGGAGCACTATCAACCGCAAAAACCGGTCAACCTGCTGGGCCACAGCATGGGGGCAAATATCGCCGGACTCTATGCAGGCGTATTTCCCGACCGAGTGCTGAATTTTGTGAATGTCGAAGGTTTCGGACTAGCGGACAGCCATCCCGCAAATGCACCTGCAAATTACCGGCGTTGGCTCTCCCGAATCCGCACTATGCCCGCTTACTCGACCTATTCGTCCTTTGAATTATTGGCCGACCGCATAATAAGCCGCGCTCCCGAAATGAGCATCGACAAGGCACTATTTGTCGCACACGAGTGGGCCTGCGCCGATGCAAGCGGTGAGATTGTGCTGCGCGCGGATCCTGCTCACAAGCTGCCCAATGCCGTGCAGTACCGTCGCGCAGAGGCGATGGCTTGCTGGGAAAACGTGTCTGCGCCGGTCCTGCTGGTGGTCGGCGAAAACTCGGATTTCACGGCGGCGGCAAAAAGTTTCATCGATCCCGATTCCGCAGCGCATCCTTTTCGCAACAATCTGTCCGTAACCATTCCCGGTTGTGGGCACATGGTGCACTTCGAAAGACCACGTGAACTGGCGCTCGAGGTCGACCGATTTTTATTGGGCAGGTCCTCAAGTATTGTGTAAATAAATACAGTACTGTATAAAAACCCAGCTATGGGTGAAGCAGCGGAAATCCAGAATGATTATCTCGAACGCCTGAATCCGGCGCAGCGGCAGGCAGCTACGCACGGTCAGCTTATCAATGACGGTGGCGTACGGGCGGGACCGCTCCTGGTCATAGCCGGCGCAGGCACCGGCAAGACAATGACGCTCGCTCATCGCGTGGCGCATCTGATCATCCAGGGGGTGAACCCGGAACGAATACTGTTGCTGACATTTACACGACGCGCTGCACAGGAAATGACGCGACGTGTTGAAACCATCGTGCGACGAGCACTACGCGGGGAAACGGATGTGCCGACCAGCGGCAATGTTCTTACGTGGTCCGGGACGTTTCACTCGATTGCCAACCGGCTGCTGCGGCGATATGCGCACAACCTTGACCTGGATCCTGGCTTTTCAGTTCTGGATCGGGCCGATGCCGCCGATTTGATCGATGTCGTTCGGCACGAGCATGGCTTGTCGCGCAAGTCGCGGCGCTTCCCGAAAAAAGATACCTGTCTCGCGATTTACTCGCGCTGTGTCAATTCCGGAAAATCATTGCCGGAATCCCTGGCGGAAACTTATCCATGGTGTGCAGATTGGGAGCAGGAGCTGCGCCAACTGTTTCGATTCTACGTCGAGTCCAAGCAGCGATGCCAGGCGCTGGACTATGATGATTTATTGCTCTACTGGAGCCACCTGGTCGGAGATGAAGAGTTTGCCGATGAGTTGGGGTCGTGGTTCGATCATATTCTCGTTGACGAGTATCAGGATACCAATGTATTGCAGTCGAATATCCTGAATGCCATCAGACCAGACGGAACCGGTGTCACGGTCGTTGGAGATGACGCGCAGTCGATTTATTCCTTCCGTGCGGCCGAAGTTGAAAATATTCTTACCTTTCCGGATCAGTTTATGCCGTCCGCCAGGATTATCAGCCTGGAAGAGAATTACCGGTCTACGCAACCTATTCTGGATAGCGCCAACTGCCTGATCGCGGAAAGCGCACGACAATATAAAAAGAACCTGTTTTCTGAAAAGAAAAGCGGTGGCAAACCTGTCTATGTCACGGTCGAAGATGGAGACGCGGAAGCGGAATATGTCGTCGAATCGATACTTGCACGCCGCGAGGAAGGGGCTCAACTGAAAGAACAGGCCGTCCTGTTCCGCGGATCACACCATAGTGATCGCCTTGAAATTGAACTGGTGCGCAGAAACATTCCGTATGTAAAGTACGGCGGCTTGAAATTCCTGGAAGCCGGGCACGTTAAAGACCTGCTATCGATACTCAAATGGGGCGACAACCCGAAAAACAAGGTGGTGGCTTTTCGAGTGCTTAAGCTATTGCCAGGTATGGGTCCTGCCTATGCCGGAAAGTGCTTTGACTATCTTACCGTTAACAACTATGCCTTCGAATCGTTGCGACACTTCACGCCACCGGCGGCAACCCGCACAGACTGGGCAGGTTTCTGCGACCTGATGCTGTCCTTGTCTGCAACGGAGCGCGATGAACACGCGTGGCAATCAGATGTAACGGCCGCACGTCGTTGGTATCACCCGCACCTGGAACGTATTTATGACGGACTGGAGACGCGCGAGGCTGATCTGGAGCAGTTGGAGCAGATCTCGGGGAAGTACGCTACTCGCGAACGTTTTCTGACTGAGTTAACACTGGACCCGCCCGCGGCTGCCGGCGATTTGGCGGGCGATCCGTATCTCGATGAGGACTACCTGATCCTGTCAACCATACATTCTGCAAAAGGTCAGGAATGGGATGCCGTCTACCTGCTGAATTTTTCCGATGGAAATTTTCCGTCCGAGTTTTCTACGGGCAAACCCGAACTCATCGAGGAAGAACGTCGTTTGTTGTACGTAGCCATGACACGCGCAAAACATTCCCTTACATTGATTGCGCCGCTCCGTTATCACGTTACGCAACAGCGCAAGGATGGGGATAAACACGTCTATGGCGCTCGCAGCAGGTTCATGTCAAAGCAATTGATGGCAACCATGGAGGCAGCGTTTCGGGGCAGGCGAGATGCAGCAAGCCAACTTCAGCCACGTTCCGACAAAAGACTGGCAGTCGCCGAACGTCTGAAAGAGATGTGGCAGGACACAAGCTAACCATGCGTGTTAACTAACGGTCAGGCCCAGGCGCCAATAATGGTACCCATCACTGTGTACAGCACCACGTAGTAGCCGGCATTGATTAGCCAGAGTCGAAACGGACGCTGCTCAAACAGGTAGGTAACGCCGTAAGCGGTTGCGATCCAGAAGATCCCTACCCACAGGCCGGTCTGCAGCCCCGTTAGCCAACTACTATCACTACCAATTAGTGCCGACATCGCTACGGCCGCAATTAGCTGTAATACAAAAGTGGCGCCGAAGGTGCGCGGCATGTTGGCGTCGTTAACCGCTTCCTCAGTCAGCCCGACTTCCTGCATCCAGGCGTTGCCAAACAGCGCCTTCGAATACCAAAGGCCGCCAAGCATAAATGCGGTGATCGTTGCGACCAGCACTGCAAGCCAGTTAACGTCAGACAGGATTTGCACAAGACGCATCTTGCTCTCCTTGTTCTTATTGGAAGGCGCATTCTAGCAGAGCTCAATACCAATCGTTTTCGGCCGGCGGCTGGTCAGTTGGCCGGTCATAAAAAAACGGTGGCCGAAGCCACCGTTCAAAGTACGAAACAAAACCTTTGGGAGATTCAATTGTTTCGTTTGCCACCCTGACATAAGCCAAGCTCAGGTCAGATAACTTAAGCTCCCGTTTCTGGCGGGACTAATCGTTCGATGCATCAAATTGCTGAATAGTTGCAATAAAATAGGCATAAGATTGCCTGATATGACGAAAAAAACGTTACAGGCGTAACCGACTGGAGGGCTTTACGGCACGTGCCTCCAGTACGCCATTGGGGAGATTCGGTATGAATGCGACGCCAGATCAATTTTCGGCCAGGGGCGCAGTGAGTGATGAAGAGTGGGCAGTGCGGGTGAACCTTGCCGCCTGCTACAGGCTGATCGCCCTGTACGGTTGGGATGACCTTGTATTCACGCATATTTCGGCACGCGTACCGGGTCCAGACGAACATTTTCTGATCAATGCTTATGGAATGATGTTCGAAGAGATGACCGCCAGCGCCCTGGTCAAAGTCGATCTTGATGGCAATATCGTGTCAGAGACGCCCTACGAAATTAATCCAGCCGGCTTTACGATTCATAGCGCCGTTCATGCGGCTCGTGACGACGCTGGCTGCGTTTTGCATACGCATACGAAGGCTGGTGTTGCCGTTTCTGCGCAGGCGGAGGGATTGCGACCGCTTTCTCAAATTTCACTATTGCCCTATGCATCGCTGTCTTACCATGACTACGAGGGCATCGCGCTGAACGAGGACGAAAAGCCAAGACTGGTGGCGGATCTCGGTGTCAACAATTTCCTGGTATTGCGAAATCACGGATTATTGACTGTCGGTGGCAGCATCGCTGATGCGTTTCTTTACATGTACGTGCTGGAAACTGCGTGCCAGACGCAACTTGCCGCGCAATCAGCAGGAGTTGCGCTAGTGGAAATCGACGCAACAATCGTGGCCGGGATTAAGGCACAGGTCGAGCTCGTCACGCGAGGTATGGGTGGCGAATTAGCCTGGCCAGGTTTGCTACGAAAGCTGGACAGGAGCGACGGATCCTACCGTAACTAAAAAGATGTGTTCCCGCCTGGTTTGATCGCACTGCATTCCGGTCGCCACGGGTGGCGTGTACCGAGTAGCGACTGCAGACAGCGGCACTGCCGATCCGTGCGCCGATTACGCCAGGAACATGGTATAGGCGGGATTGTCACTTTCCTCGAAATGGGCGTAACCCAGCTCGGCGAGGTGCGCCTCGAGTTCCGGCGATTCGCTTTCGGGAACCTGGATTCCTGCAAGGACCCGGCCGTGATCCGATCCGTGATTGCGATAGTGAAACAAGCTGATATTCCAGTCTGTACTCACAGCCCGCAGGAAGTCCAGAAGGGCACCTGGGCGTTCGGGAAACTCGAAGCGAAACAGCCGCTCATTTTCAATGCCTGCTGTGTTGCCGCCGACCATGTGGCGAATATGCAGTTTGGCCATTTCATTGTCGCTTAAATCTGCGACCAGGTAACCTAGCTCCTCTAACTCCTGCAGTAACCTGGCGCGTTCTTCTGCGCCGTTCTGCAATTGCACACCAACAAAAATATGCGCCTTCCTGGCGTCGTTATACCGGTAGTTAAACTCGGTAATACCGCGCCGGCCGATTGCTTCACAGAATTTGCGGAAGCTGCCGGGTTCCTCAGGAATCTCTACCGCAAGCAGCATTTCCTGCTGCTCTCCGACTGCTGCTCTTTCGGCAATGTGTCTCAATCGATCGAAATTAACATTCGCACCACAATTAATTACCACGAAAGATTCGCCGGCAATGGCGTGCTCCGCGATGTACTTTTTGACGCCGGCAACTGCCAGGGCACCCGCCGGTTCGACAATCGAACGGGTGTCCTCAAATATATCCTTGATGCCAGCGCAAATCTGATCCGTATCGACGGTGACAACTTCGTCGACCAATTCGCGGCAAAGTCGAAACGTTTCATCGCCAACGCGCTTTACCGCAACGCCGTCGGCAAAAATGCCGACATGATTCAGCGTCACAGGGGTTTCCGCCGCGAGTGAATCCCGCATCGCCGCCGAGTCTTTCGGTTCAACGCCGATGATTTTTATGCCCGGTCGCCTGTGTTTTAAATAGGCTGCTATTCCAGCAATGAGTCCGCCGCCACCAATCGGTATAAATACCGCGGTTACATCGTCCTCCATCTGTTCAGCCAATTCGCGGCCGATAGTGCCCTGACCCGCTATGACGGCGGGATCGTCGAATGGGTGAACAAAAGTCAGGCCTTCTGCCGCTTCGATCTCCTTTGCCTTGGTGAAAGCCTCGTCGTAATTGTCGCCATGCAGAATAACTTCGCCACCAAGTGCCTCTACAGCGTCAACTTTGATGGAGGGCGTGGTAATCGGCATCACTATGACAGCTCGTGCGTTTCTTCGCCTGGCGGCGAGCGCGACACCCTGCGCGTGGTTTCCGGCCGAGCTGCAAACCACGCCGGCAGAAATGGCGTCTTCGGACAAGCTCGAAAGTTTGTTATATGCGCCGCGTAATTTGAAGGAAAAGACCGGCTGCAAGTCTTCCCGCTTCATCAGAATTCGATTGTCGAGACGTGCTGACAGGTTGTTTGCCAGTTCCAACGGCGAAACCTTAGCAACGTCATAAACAGACGCGTTGTCAATGAGCTGCACATAATCGCTGGAATTCATGGCGGTCGTTTATATAGTCTCTGGATTCGTCCTGCGCGAAACAGATTAACGCATAGCCTGGCACCAGGGCGATGATTTCCGGTGCATCGATCGGCTGCCGTAGTCGAAACTGCAGAAACTATCGGGGTCGGCGAACGCATTTTTGCACTCGCCAGCGGCGCTCCCTCGATACATTCCCGGCGGAGTTCTGGACCGAGCGCCGAAGATTCTCTATGTCGATGCGAACAGTCACCTTGATGTCCAAACACAGAAGCACTTTCCCGCATATGTTTCGAGGCATCGCGTCGCCACGGTCAGCGGCGCGCACCGTCCAAACGCCATCGCGCCAGCGGGTCGGGCCACCGAGCTGGGTCACGTTCGACCATATTGATCAGTCTGAGGCCTGCCGGCCAGGCTCCCTCCAAAAATGTTAGCAATCGAAGGCTGGCCCTTCCATAATCCGCGCATGACAACAGATGTGGCAAGGCGCGAACTGTATCCGCCTATCGAAGCGACGCGTACCGGCTTTCTCGACGTCGGGGGAGGTCACACACTCTATTATGAGGAGTGCGGCAATCCGCAAGGTAAACCCGCCGTTTTTCTGCACGGCGGGCCCGGTGGCGGATGTACTCCGGCGATGCGTCGATTCTGGAATCCCGACGTCTATAGAATCATTTTGTTCGATCAGAGAGGCAGCGGCAAAAGTAAGCCCCACGCCAATCTCGAAAACAACACGACCTGGGACCTGGTCAATGATATAGAGCTCCTCCGCGTCGCCCTGCAGATTGACAAATGGCAGGTCTTCGGTGGATCGTGGGGTAGTACGCTGGCGCTTGCTTATAGCCAGACACACCCGGAGCGAGTTAGCGAAATCGTTCTTCGGGGCATATTCATGTTGCGTAAAAAAGAGATCGACTGGTTTTACCAACACGGTGCCAGTGAGATCTATCCGGACCGATGGCAGCACTACCTGGAGCCCATTCCGCCAGATGAGCGTGATGATCTATTACAAGCCTACTATCGGCGCTTGACCAGCGATGACGCCACAGAACGACTGCAGGCGGCAAAATCGTGGTCTATCTGGGAAGGTACGACCAGCACGCTGTTGCCGAACGAAGCTATTGCGGCTGATTTCGCGGCGGATGACATGGCGACGGCGCTTGCCAGAATTGAATGCCACTACTTTGTCAACCAGGGTTTCATGAAAGACAACCAGCTAATTGATGAGATTGACAGGATTCGACGTATCCCGGCGGTTATCGTCCAGGGGCGCTATGATGTTGTCTGCCCTGCAGTCTCCGCCTGGGAGTTGTCGCAGGCCTGGCCTGAAGCGGATTTTCGTATCGTTCCAGACGCCGGACACGCGGCTTTCGAACCCGGCAATGCCCACGAATTAGTTATGGCTACGGATGCCTTCGCCAAATGAATAAATTGTTAATTACCAATGCGCGGCTGGTCAACGAGGGTGAGACCCGCGATGCGGATGTTCTCATCGTCGGTGAGAGAATTGAGAAAATCGGTGCGGCGCTCTCAGGAGACCAGGATACCCGGGTCCTGGACGCTGCCGGCAAGATGTTGTTACCCGGAATGATCGACGATCAGGTTCATTTTCGTGAACCGGGATTGACGAATAAGGGCGATCTTGCGACCGAGTCGGCCGCAGCGGTGGCAGGCGGCATTACCAGTTTCATGGACATGCCGAACGTCAATCCACAGACTACCAACCGCGCCGCACTGGCGGACAAGTATGAAATAGCGAAGGGCCGTTGTCGGGCCAACTACGGTTTTTATCTCGGCGCGACTAACCGGAACATAGAAGAAATTAAAGCGCTTAGAGTCGGCGAGGCATGCGGCATAAAAGCGTTTATGGGCGCGTCGACTGGGGACATGCTCGTCGACAACCCGGAGGCGCTGGAGCTACTGTTTGAACACGCGCCGGTAATTGTGCTGACACACTGTGAACATTCACCCAGTATTCGCGACAACGAGGCTCGAGCGAAAGCGGAGTACGGTGACAATGTACCGATGTCGGAGCACCCGACGATCAGGTCTGCGAATGCCTGCCTGCTGTCGTCCAGCCAGGCAGTTGACCTTGCTCGCCGGCACGACGCGCTGCTGCACGTGTTGCACCTCACCACAGCTATTGAAATGGGCCTCTTTTCAAAAGGCCATCGCAGTGAGAAGCGCATCACGGCGGAGGTCTGCGTTCATCACCTCTGGTTTGAGGAGAGTCGCTATGAGGATCTCGGTGCAAAGATCAAGTGCAATCCCGCGATCAAAACCGCGGATGATCGAGACGCGCTCATTCGGGCCGTAATGGAAGACCGAATCGACATCATTGCCACGGATCATGCGCCGCACACGGCCAGCGAGAAGAGCAGATCCTACTTCAAGAGCCCGGCGGGATTGCCATTGGTGCAGCATGTCATGTTGTGCCTGTTCGACCTCGTACAGGACGACAAACTCGACTACGAACGAGTCGTGGATAAAACCAGCCATGCGGTGGCAGATATATTCGGCGTTGTCGATCGTGGCTATGTGCGTGAAGGATACTTTGCAGACCTGGTAATCATGGATCCGGACAAACCAACCCATGTGACCAAGTCAAATCTCCTGGCAAAGTGTCATTGGTCTCCTTTCGAGAACCATACTTTTCGGTCGACAGTTGATACGACAATCGTCAACGGCGCGGTGGTCTACCAGGACGGCATGTTGAACGAAACATGCGTAGGGCAAAGAATGGAGTTTCGCAGGGCGCGGTAGGGGTCTGCGATCGACCCAAAGTCCGGCACGCCAATTGGAACCAAGCGCTGCAGCAGCGATCGAATTCATGCGAAGAATGCAAAACAGTTTACTTTCCGGCCGATCTCGCTATCCTACGGAAAATAGCAGTCAGCGGCGTTGTACGCCGGATAGCAGGAGCGCCGTCCGCGTGTTACGCGAATGAAGCCAACTGATACATCAAATCCAGACTATTT
>JBPCYD010000033.1:0-4360 GCA_051007895.1 Woeseiaceae bacterium | reverse complement strand
CGCTGCCTGTCCTGTGGTTAAGCTGCCGGACTCGTGGGACAAATACCTGCAGTCGCTTAGCAGTAATTTCAGGTCACAGGTGAGACGAAGCAAGAAGCGAATCGAAACGACCGAGAGTTTGAGGTTTAGATCGCTCGATCCATCTGAAGCCGAAACATTCGCACATGAGCTGATAAGGCTGAATCGTACCCGTATGAGTGACAAGGGCGAAGTCTCGAGCCTGGAGGACGGGGCTTTCCGCGAATTTCTTGTTTCCGTCATACCTGCCATAGCACTTGCGGGATTCGCGTGGATGGACGTCCTGGAGAGGGACGAGCAGGTTGTTGGCGCGGCGTTGAACCTGGCGCATGGTCGATCGATCTACTACTACATGGGCGGTTTTGACGAAAGCGCGAAGAACTTGCGACCCGGAACTGCTCTGTTCGCACGCGTACTTGAACGGGGCATCGAAAAAGGCTATTCGAGCTACGACTTCCTGCGTGGCGCCGAGCCATACAAATACAGGTGGGGCGCAACCGATACGCCCACTTTCAATATATCCATCTATCCACAGGAATTTATTCGCGGGCGGCTTGCATTCAGGTTTGATAGCTTGCTGAACGGGGGAAGGACCCTGTTTCGGCGACTTCGCAAAAAGGCGGGTAGATTTCGAGCACGTGGCTGACCGTGAATCTGTGACCTGGGTTGCGGCCACTGACCACACAAATTGTACATAATCACTAGTTTAATCAATGGTGTAGCGAGATTGGACGAATATTCGCACCGGCTGCCCGATATTTTGGTGTCGGGATTGGCAGATTAGTTTGAGTATTGGAGTTGAAGGACATTGGGTACGAATGTGACAGGGGAGCTTGAGCTGCTATTGGTTCTGCCTTTTCCCGGCTATCCCGAGTGGCAGTATCGGCTGGTCGATAGACTACGTGGCCTCGACTACGTTTCTCCGCAGGTTTACGGCTTATGCGATGACAGCGCAGTCGTCAATCCGCGTCAGGATCTTTACAGCTATTGGCAAAAACTGGACGCGCGGACATTTGCTCTCGATTCCGAGGCAGCTGACCAGCGCGGCTATGAGGAGCTGCCCAACCAAAACTCTGCGGGAGGGACCGCTTGCCAGCAGGTGTTCCGGAAGCTGGATCAGCTAGCCGACAGTATTGAAGACGAATTCTACGATGTCATATTGTGGCTGCTGCCCGGATTTCCACCGAAGCCTTTATTGGCAAAGGCTCGATTGGGCGTTTGGTCGCTCTCCAGTGTCAAGAATGATGCGCTGGGATTCTGGGAATTAGTGGACGGCGTTCCTGTTGTCACTTGCGAACTTTTTGCTTCAGATTCAAACCCGGCACGCCATCGACTCCTGGGACGTTCGTTTGCCAAAACCGATCATTTGTCTCTGACGAGAAGTCTACGGAGAATACGTGCGATCGACGAATCACTGGTGGTTGCGAAGCTCAACGATGTTCACCGTGGCGAATCACTGGTCTCCAATCTTCCACCCGCAGACTTGAGACTGACCGAAAATATTGGGCGTCCCAGTGCGCTCAAATTGGCCTGTGCATTGAGCAAGCTCTATGGACGCTACGCGCTGAGCACGGTGACGCGACCGTTCTATCACAACCAGTGGCAGCTTGCCTACCGGGACGGTGGAGAGCGGCTCTCACAAGAGGGGCTGACACGGCTTGCACCCGAGGGCAAAGATTTTTGGACGGATCCCTTTATTGTTCGTCGTGATGATCGAACGATGATTATTTTTGAGGAGTATGAAGCGAAGAAATCCAAAGGGCGGATTTCTTCGCTTGAAATCGAACCTGATGGTGGTATTGGTGCGATCCAGCCAGTTCTTGAGCGCGACTACCATCTTTCTTATCCGTTCTTGTTTGAGCACGAAGGCGATCTCTACATGATCCCGGAAAGCGCAGACGCCGGGCGCGTTGAAGCATTTCGTTGTATCGAGTTTCCCAATCGTTGGGAGTCCCATGCGGTTCTGCTGGACAATATTCGGGCCTTCGATGCAACGTTGGTTCAGCACGACGATCGGTGGTGGATGTTTGTGTCTGTACAGCACAACGGCAATTCCAGCTGCGATGAACTATGGCTTTATCATGCGAATGGACCGTTTGACGAGTGGACCGCCCACCCTGCCAACCCGGTCAGCCTTGACTTACGCTGTGCCCGTCCTGCTGGTGCGCTCTATCGTCATCAGGGTCAGCTTTTTAGGCCAGCTCAGGACTGTTCCGTTCGCTATGGATACGGCCTTTCAATTCAACGTGTGCTGCAACTTGACCTGGAGAACTATGAAGAAGAAACGGTTGACCAAATTCTGCCCGACTGGGCCGCCGATATATGTGGCACCCACACCATCAATCAGGCAGAGGGATTTACCGTATACGATTGTATTGCGCGGCGTCGCCACTAGTACCGGCGAATCGCTTGGCAGGATCTCAACGGTAGTAGTCGTAATAGCCCGATGATGGCGTCTTTTCCCGCGACTGATTAAGGACCGTGCCCAATATATTGATGTCTTTTAATAGTTCGCTTGCCTCAGCGAGGTGATCCCGGCGGCATCTGCCCTCCGCGACGACCAGTAACAGGGCATCGATCAGGGGGCCGAAGGCAAGTACGTCGTCACCTGCTAATGCGGGTGGCAAATCGAATACAATGATCGTCTTCGGGCCCAGATTTTTCAAACGATGTACGAGTGCTGCCAATTCAGGAGATGAAAGCACCTCGGACGAGTCCCTATAGGTTGTCTGGTTTGTCATGATTGCCAGGCGACTTTCGCCAGGCCGAATCAGTATGTTTTCCAGGTCGGTAGTGCCGCTGAGATAATCCGATAAATCGCGGTTTGGCTCCAGTCCCAGATAGGTATGGAGTGACGGGCGACGAAGATCCAGGTCAACAAGAACGACATGGTGATTCACGTCCTGAGCAAGGCTGTAGGCGAGGTTGATAGCGGTTACGGTTTTTCCTTCTCCGGGACCCGTTCCCGATACGCCGAGCATGTTCCACTCTGAGGCTCGCAATCGTTGTAAGACACGGGTTCGCAATACCTTGTAAACCGCTCTTTCAGGTGCGTCTGCTAATGCGGCGACAATACGATTCTTCTGCAGACATTCCTCATCGGGATTAATATTCGGGAGGTGGGCAAAGTCTATCGGGCCAAAGCCTGCGTTCTTGCCGCCGCTCACCGACAACGATCGCCCGTTATGCTGCTGTTCACTAATCGAAGCGCGCTTCTGTGTTCCCAGTTTGCTCGCTTTTGCAAGTTCCTTTGCTATACGTCCCATAGTTATCTCAATTTGCGATCCATGACCGCCTAAAAAACCTGAATAAAAATCATGTAGATGATTACGATGGCAACGCCCGTAACCGAAGTTGTCAAAATCATTGTCCTCTTCCTGGTTTCCGCTTCACTTTCGAGTACCGGAATGACAGCAATGGGCGGCATATCCAAAATATTTCTTAAATCACGCGTTCCGCGCACCGTGGGGTCAATGCTTTCCGAAAAAACGACCGCCCCAAACGCACAGCCAACGGCGAAAATCATGCCGAGAATAATAATAGCGATTCGATTGGGAAAAGCAGCAGATACTGGTTCCTGCGCCCTGCGTTGTAGCACGTATCTCTCGCCCTTCTCCGAGACCTCGAGCTGCTGAGCTCGCTGTGCGTCTGTTTGCTTTTTTATGACCTCGTTATATTCGGCCACTGCCTGGTTGTAGTCACGATCAAGGGCCAAATATTCTCGCTCTACCTGCGGAGACTGTAAGAGCAGCGATTCGTAGCCGCTGATTCGTTCCTGTAAATCCAGGGCCTTTTGCTGCGTGGCCCGGATCTCAGTATCTGCACCCCTGATTTTCACGAGGATACTGAGGTAGGCGGGATTGTCCGGCTGTGGTTGCGATGATCGTCGTGCAGTTGTTGGAAGTGCCGCCAGCCTTTCCTGTAGAGAACTGACCTTCTTTCGCAGGGTGATCACATCCGGGTGATTTGCGGTATATCGTTGCTGCACGTCTCCATATTCGCGCTGGGCTATTTCAAGCTCTTCACGAATCGCAGCGGCCTCGCCGCCAGGGGTTCCACTCAGTAACTCAATTTCTCGCAGTGTTCTGAGTATGTCGGGATGCTCCGGCCCATATTTGGACGACAACTCAACGTACTGCTGCTGTAATAATCTCAGTCGATCTGTGCCCGCCAGAATGGCTTCTCCGGATGCAGAGAATATCGGCGTATTGGGGCTTTCCTTGGCCAGATCGGTTTCCAGGATCTGGCGTCTTTCCCGGAGCTCACGGATCTCCCGGTTTACCTGATCGAGATCGCGTTCTGCCCGGTCCAGCATTTGCGCATTCACGTTCGCCGATACCGG
>JBPCYD010000032.1:0-8343 GCA_051007895.1 Woeseiaceae bacterium | reverse complement strand
TCGTGCATCCGCAGTCTTTCACGACGGAGCTCTCAAGCTATGGGTTGCGGACAGTGGATGTCATAGGCGATGAAGACCTTAATATCCCCGGCTACGAATTCTTTGATAATGCAGGCACCGGGGAAATTGACGACCAGATCCCGGCAGGTTTCGCCGGGCCAATTTGCCCTATCGACCCGGATCGTGCAGACGCATCACCGTGGAATGAACGACTGCCAATAATTCAGGCCTTTCGCCGATTGGTTCTGGGTACTCGCGTTGTCAGCGGGAAATAGCTGTGCCAGAGAGATAATGCTAATGCACATTAATAATATTCTTTAACTTACTGTAACTAATAGATAAGTTTATTCACTATCTACATCCTGTGGGAACTCCACCCAATACAGACCTCGTAGCTCGCCGACCGCGAACCCCGTTGCCTCGTCTGCAGGATATGATTCATGAATGCGTGCCGCGACCTCCGGCGCCAGCGAGTTTCCGTGACATGTCAGACACAGTGGTTGAACCAGGATGGCTTCCGCATAACCAACGCGGCTATCCGGTAAGCGCGTGACCACCGGCTCAAATTTCGTATTTTTCTCGAGATAGCTCTCGAGAACCGTGTTAACCCAGTCCGACGCCTGGTTGGCCGGATTACGCAGCCGATGGCTGGTCCTGCCAACTTTGACGCCGTCAATCGAAAGCTTGCTGGCGATAGCGGGCGCCTCATCCTTGCAGACGCCGATAGCGCTTACCGCGCCCTCTTCCAGTCCGGACACCAAAGCTGTTTTCAGGTCCCGTTTAAACGGCAACAGGAGCTCCGCGCCCTTGGCATGAAAATCCTCGTCATTTGTCGTTTCGGCCGAGCAAGCTACGGCAAACGCAGCGACTAGCAGAGCGATCGATATCGGCGCGATCATTCCCAGGTTCTTGATCATATAAACGCAGCTTGCTGGCGTACCTCTAATTTCGTTGCTTCCACTGTTGGTTTGCCTGATGCTGGCGGGCCTGGTGCGCTACGAACTCGTTCGCGTTTACCTTGCCATCGCCATCGGAATCGAGGTCTGCGAAGGTCGTGCTACCGAGGTTCCGCATCCGGCGTCCCTCCTTGGCCCGTTCGGCAATTCTCTCGGCATGGCCCCTGGCATATTCGTCTTCATCGAGGTAACCATCTACATTGGTATCGAAGTCTTTGAATGCGGGTCGGTTGTTCCGGGATTGCTCACGGCCCTGACCTCGCATGCCTTTGCTCCTGTGTGCCAGTGACTCATCCGGAGTGCCGCCGTGCTCCCGAGCACGCATCTGGTTCTTATCCCGGTGAGACTGGCGATACTGATTCCGCTCGTTTTCGTTCTCCACCGGTCCCGGCTGTTCCTGGTGCGACGGTCGCTCCTGCTGATCCATCATTTGCGAACCGTCTACAGATGCAGGCACTTCTGCCTGGTCGATTGTTGCACTCGTGTCGTCTTGTGCAAAGGTGCAATTACCGCCTAGCCCTGACGCTATGACCAGGAAGGCGCCAATGTGGTTCTGCTTCATTCGTCTCTCCCAAGCGAGTGAGCTGATTCGATACATTTAATGTTTGATAGTATATCAGTATTCACTAATGTAGTTTTTACGAATATACGTATATGCCGCAGGAAAGAGCCAGGGCTAGCCACCCGTCATGAGTAATACAGTAAATGAGTTCGAGCGGAGACTGCCCAGGCCTGCGACGCGCCAATGAGTGGCCCGTGGCGTCGTCTTTACAGGGTGACAGCAGTGACGAATTCCGCCAGGTCGATGTCTGCCCTCTCCTGGTTGTACCAGGGAACGAATTCCTTAGGCGTTGCCGATGTCGTCCTGAGTTTCAGATCCGTGGCGCTGCTCAGCATCCTGATTTGCTCCAGCGTCACCTGGTAGTAAGCATCGACGTCTTCGTCGAAGATTTTTTTATACAACCGCTCGCTGGTGCCGATTTCCACGTGCGACCAGCTGTGTCGTGCCAGCGTCAGCTCTTCCTCGTCGGCAATGAACCTGACAGTCTCGAAGCCGGCAGGATATTCATGGTCGCTGTTGACATGCTCATAGTCCCAGATACCTAGCCACAGGAAGTATTCCAGTGAGCCCATTCGATTGACTTCGATTGCGCCAATCTGAATATACTCTCTCGCCGACGAATCTGAATAATGGGCATCCGGAGACATGATCAGCGGCGTGCGCGGGTGAGTAATGTAAACCGAGGTACGGCCATCCAGCTTCTCGACGACGGGAAGCGGCGCTGCGGCACAACCCAAAATTGCCAGCAGAACGGCCATTGAGATCGCCTGGAAAAGGTGTGAATATCGCCGCCTCATGATTGGCGCCAAGAATGCCTCAATTCGGATGCCTTATAAACTCTTTTCAGGGATCAGTTTCCTTGTGGCGGGCGAATCGGGCGCGGCGGCGTTAGTTCCCTGCAGAGACTTGTCATGCTCGCAAGCGGCTGATATCTGATGGGAACCACGCGTTTCGTGCTGCGGGGACTTGCTCCAGTCTTGACAATGTTTCTAACAGCATCATAGGCCTGAACCTAGAGAAGAATATGACCAACACCATCAAAGCCGCAGACCTTCCGACGCTGATCGGGCAGGACCTGGAACCTTCGCCGTGGATCGAAATCACGCAAGAGCGAGTGAACCAGTTTGCCAAGGCGACCAATGACCACCAGTTTATTCATGTCGATCCTGAAAAAGCGGCAGCGACTCCATTTGGTGGTCCGATTGCGCATGGCTTCCTCTCGTTGTCGTTACTGTCCTACCTCAATGCACAGTCACGCGTGGTTCCGGAAAACCTGGTGATGGGGATAAACTATGGCTCGGACAAAGTCCGCTATCTTATGCCGGTCAGGGTTGGAAAACGGATTCGGTCGCTGCAAAAAATATTGGAAGTGAGCGAGAAGAAACCCGGTCATTGGTTGATTAAAACGGCGGTAACGGTTGAGATCGAGGGCGAGACGACACCCGCACTCGTTGCGGAAATTCTGTCAATGATGGTAGTCGGTGGCTAAGAACTCGAATAGGAGAGGCAACGCGATGAGTATTAGATTGGATAACCAGGTGGCAATCGTAACCGGAGCCGGTCGAGGCCTGGGGCGCTGCCACGCGCTCGCACTGGCTGAGCGCGGCGCCAAGGTAGTCGTCAATGACCTGGGCGACGCCAATGGACAATCGGCAAATGCAGATGCGGTCGTCGGCGAAATCGAAGCAGCGGGTGGTCTCGCTATGGCGCATGGCGCCAACGTCGCCAACACCGACCAGGTCAATGACATGGTCGAAAAAACGATGTCTGCGTGGGGCCGTGTTGATGTTCTTATAAACAATGCAGGAATACTGCGTGACAAGACGTTTCTGAAAATGTCCATGGAAGACTTTCGGCTCGTCGTTGACGTTCACCTGATCGGAACCGCCAATTGCACCAAAGCGGTATGGGAGATCATGCGCGAACAGGAATACGGTCGAATTGTCTTCACAAGTTCGAGTTCCGGCTTGTATGGTAATTTCGGCCAGGCAAACTATGGCGCCGCAAAGATGGCGATGGTCGGCCTCATGAACACGCTGCACCTGGAAGGGGCCAAATACAATATTCATGTGAATTGTCTTGCACCGACTGCGGGCACTGCGATGACAGAGGGCCTTTTCCCGGAAACGGTGTTCGAATTGCTGTCTCCGGAGTCGGTCAGCCCTGCTGTCGTTTTCCTGGCTGGCCCTGATGCGCCGAGCCGTAAGGTGCTGGGCGCCGGTGGCGGTAGTTTTGCTGTTTACAAGGGATTCGAGACTGAAGGTCTGAGCCTCCTGCCCGATAATCTTTCGCCTGAGGGGATCGCAGCAGCATGGCAACAAATTGACGACGAGTCAGCCATGCAGGAGTTCCAGGGCGGTTTCGAGCAGGCAACCAAATTCGCGACCAAAGCCGCGCAAAGACTCGGCATTGATCTAACAGAATAATCTATTACAAGGAATCAAGATGAGAGAAGCTGTCATTGTATCCACGGCACGCACACCTATCGGCAAAGCCTATCGCGGTGCATTTAACAACACCGAAGCACCGACCCTGGGCGGCCACGCAGTTCGTCACGCTGTCGAACGCGCCGCTGTTGAACCTGGTGAAATCGATGATGTCGTTATGGGTTGCGCCATGCCGCAGGGTACACAAGGACAAAACATCGCACGGCAGATTGCACTTGCGGCCGGGCTACCAATTACAACGGCAGGCATGACGGTCGATCGCCAGTGCTCTTCGGGCATGATGGCCATTGCCACAGCGGCCAAGACCATCGTTTCGGATAATGTCGACATCATGGTCGGTGGCGGGCTCGAATCAATCAGCCTGGTTCAGAACGAACACGCCAATTCCTATCGTGCGAAGGATCCGCGCCTGCTCGCCATGCATGAACACATGTACATGCCCATGATCGACACTGCCGAAGTCGTCGCCAATCGCTATTCGATCAGTCGGGAAGCGCAGGATGAGTATGCACTACAGAGCCAGCAGCGAACTGCCGCCGGGCAGGAAAGTGGTCGCTTCGACGACGAAATAGTCCCCCTCCCCTCCAACAAAGGGGTAATGAACAAGGAAACGAAAGAAATTTCGTTTGCTGACATTGTGCTCGAAAAAGATGAAGGCAATCGGCCTACGACAAACCTCGAGGGCCTGGCCGGTTTGAATCCGGTTCGCGATAACGGTTTTATTACTGCCGGCAACGCCAGCCAGTTATCGGACGGCGCTTCGGCCTCGGTCCTGATGGAGGCCAGCGTCGCCGAGAAGCGCGGCCTAACGCCGCTGGGTATCTACCGTGGCACCGCCGTTGCTGGCTGCGAGCCTGACGAAATGGGCATTGGACCCGTGTTCGCGGTACCCAAGCTACTGCAACGCAATGGCCTGAACATGGACGACATCGACCTGTGGGAATTGAACGAGGCCTTTGCAGTGCAGGTTCTCTATTGTCGCGATACGCTGGGAATCCCCAATGAAATTCTGAACGTTGACGGCGGCGCAATTTCAATCGGCCATCCCTACGGCATGTCCGGTGCACGAATGGTCGGTCACGCATTGATCGAAGGCAAACGGCGAAACGTCAAATTCGTGGTTTGCACGATGTGTATCGGTGGCGGACAGGGTGCTGCATCGCTATTTGAAGTTGCCTGATGCGGGCACTGGTATGTAATCAATACGGGCCGCCAGAGTCGCTGACAATCGAGGATCAGCCGGATCCTGTGCCGAAACCCGGGCAGATACTAATTGATGTCAGGGCTGCGGGTATCAATTTTCCTGACGTCTTATCGATTGCAGGAAAATACCAGGTAAAGACACCAACCCCATTCGTTGCGGGCAATGAAGCCGCCGGCGTCGTATCCGCCGTCGGAGATGACGTCAGCCATTTTGCTGTTGGCGACAAGGTCATTGTCACAACTCGAGGTGGCACCTTCGCCGAAAAATGCGTGGCGGATGCAATGACTTCAATGCCATTGCCTGAGGGGCTCACTTTTGAGCAGGGTGCCGGCTTCGCCGTTACCTATGGCACCAGTTACCACGCGTTGAAGCAAAGTGCGAATCTGCAGGCCGGAGAGACTGTCCTGGTGCTCGGTGCGGCCGGTGGCGTTGGCATCACGGCTGTCGAAATCGCTAAAGCGATGGGTGCGCGTGTCATTGCTGCTGCAAGCACCAATGCAAAACTGCAATTCGCGCAGTCGGCAGGAGCCGACGAAACGATCAATTATGCCGATCTGCCGCTAAAGGAAACCGTCAAGGCGATGACTGACGGTGAAGGCGCTGATGTCGTCTATGACCCGGTTGGCGGCGATCTTGCGAACCAGGCTTTCAGGGCTACGGCATGGCATGGACGCTACCTGGTTATCGGCTTCGCCTGTGGCGACATTCCCGCGTTCCCCGCAAATATAGCCCTGTTAAAAGAAGCCAGCATCATCGGCGTCTGGTGGGGCACCTGGGCCGCAAAAAACCCCGAGCTGCAAATGCAGAATGTAACGGAGATGGCGCAAATGATTCGCGATGGCGCGCTGAGCCCGCGCGTCACGGAAACCTATCCACTGGCCGAATTCATCGACGCATTCAGCGCAATCACCGGGCGACGCGCGCTCGGCAAGGTCGTACTTCGCATGAGCTAGCAACAAAAAACGCCACACCGGTATCGATGTGGCGGTCAATGTTTATGAACTGCGCTGCTGCTTAGGGCGATGCGCGTTAGAACTCTTTGCCCACCGTCACACCGTAAGTCAGTGGCTGGTTGCCGTAGCCAAGGAAACTTCCGAGTTGGAACGGTACCGGTGCAGAACTCAGCAAATACCTGTCATCAGTAAGGTTGCGACCCCAGACCGTCACGTCCCAACCGCTCTCCGTTGATATGCCAAAGCTTGCATTGAGCAAACCGACTTCGCGTCTGCCAGCAGAGGCCGGGACATTTTCATTCGTTCGCACCTCGTCTTCATACAGGTAGTCAGCGCGACCGAACCATTCCACGCCGTTCGCAAGATAGCCGGTATAGGTCGCCGAGGCAGCGACACTCAGTTCATGAATTCCAGGAGGCTGTGTACCGGATAAATCTTCCGGTCCGGTTACGCCGGACGCACCGACGAATGAATCGAAAACAGGGTCCATCCATGTGCCAGCCAATGTCAGCTGCCAATTCTCTGTCGGATAGTATGTGCCATCGAACTCGAACCCGGTTGCGGATTGTTTGCCTGCATTCGCGAGATTAAAGCCAAGACCAGTGAAGATGTTCGATTGAAAACCTTCAATTGATTGATCGAACAGCGCCAGGTTGATCGCGCCCTGGTCGAAACGCGCCTTCAGTCCCAGTTCATAGACTGTGGATTCCTCTGGACCGGCAAATCGCGTACCCGAAACGAGATTCGGAACGGCGAGACCACCTGACTCGATCGCCGCTATATCGGCGGGAAACGGGCGCGAGTCACGCGACAAATTCCATGACGTCGCTTTGAACCCGGTCGCGGCACTTGCATACAGGTTGACCTGGTCATTTACGTCGAATGCGATTCGGGCCGTCCAGGTGACTTCATTGTCGTCGGAATTACCGTTCTCGACCGCGTTTGGATAATCAACAAACGGCAACAGCACCTGCACGGACTGGAACGAAAGCAGCGGGTTGCAGGCCGGTCCGGTCGTCGCATCGCAAGGCACCGTGCTCAAGAACTGTGCGGTCGGCAGATTGGCTGGATTGCCAGGATCCATAGCTTCAAGACCCGCGAAAATTTGCGCCGCCCCGACTGCCACGAAATCGACGGCAGCGAATGCGTCTGTATTGACCGGTTGCCTGACGAATGCGTCCTTTTCATCCTGGGTATAGTTCAGCCCCAAGGTCACCGTGGTTCGGTCGTTCAAGAACCAATCAATCTGGCCAAAAATAGACAGTGCCGTGTTGTCCTGGCCCGCATTCTCGACAACCCCGGTTCCATTCGCGAAAAATACGGGGGGAAGTCCGCCCAGGGCAGCCTCCAATGTCGCCAGTGAGCCTGGCATGCCCGAACCCGAAAGCTGGCCGGCCAGCAGATCGGCGTAAAGTCGGGCGTCCGACCCGTAATTGAGCGCCGTGTCGTAGGTAACATCCTCACTGAAGAAAAATGCACCGATCATCCAGTCGAGATTCTCTCCACCGGTTGACGCCCAGCGCAGCTCTTGAGTGAATGTATCAAGGTCAGTGTCGCTGAAATTACTGCCGACAATATCTGCACTCGTAAAATCGACATCGGCATCTTCGACGCGACTGACGTTTCGAAAGGCCGTGATTGATGTGATCGTAGAATTGGCAAGATCAAAATCGGCTTGCAGCGACACGCCACTGTTTTCAACCTGGTTTCTTGGGTTGAGGTTCAGATAGCCGGAATCCGAAAACACGTTCTCCGGGACGAGATTGCCGCCAACGCCAATGACGACAGCACCTGTCGGTCCGTTAATCAGGTTGCCGACACCGCAGCAGAGCTCATCGATTTCGTCGTAGTCAGCGATCAAGCGCAGTGAAATGTTATCAGTTGGATACATCGATAGCTGTCCGCGTACTCCCCAGCGGTCGCGTTCGTTATATTCAGAGCCATCTTCCAGGTTGTCGAAATAGCCGTCGCGCTGGTTCATGTTTGCCGACAAACCAAACCCTACCGTATCCGACAGCGGACCAGAGATCTCTCCTTTCACAATCGTCTGACCGTAGTTGCCCACAGACAGATCTGCCGATCCACCTAACTCCTGACGTGGAAGCGCCGTAATAACGCTGATGACGCCGGCAGATGCGTTTTTACCAAACAGCGTGCTCTGCGGGCCCCGCAAAACCTCGACACGCTCCAGGTTTGGCAAGTCGCTGAGTGCAGCGGCTGA
>JBPCYD010000031.1:0-11137 GCA_051007895.1 Woeseiaceae bacterium | reverse complement strand
ATAGAGGCGCGATCTCCGCAGAGCACGGCATTGGCCTCGAAAAGCGCGAGTGGTTGTCTATTAGCAGAACCGCGGCGGAGATCGAACTAATGAAAACACTCAAGCGGACACTCGACCCTGGCAACATACTTAATCCTGGCAAAGTCATTATTGCCGATTGACGGGATGCCAGTAGGGTATGCCATCCGGCCGCGCTCAGAAGTCGTAGTGAATTCCAAACTGAAGAGACCGACCTGGCAGTGGAAAGGTTTCCTTCAGAGGGGAAGAATGCTGACGTGCATCTTCATCGGTCAGGTTATTGGCCCGGAGGAACACAAATACAGCAGCTTCCGTCCACAGATACGATACTTCGGCACTGACCAGGGTGTAGGAATCTGTAGGCAGCTCATTCGGCGCCGTGCGATCCTGCTTGCGGTGATATCGCGCTTCCAGGGCTGCCTCGAACCGATCCGTTGTGAAATGCAAACCTGAACCGTAACGTAGAGGCGGAATACGCGGCAGATCGGTGTTTGCCACGCGATTCTCGCCTCTTACATAGTCACCAAATACTCGCGTATGCAGATGACCGTAGGTGGTCTCGAACATCTCGATGCGCGCCTCGGCTTCGAATCCGGCCAGCCTTGCTTCCGTCTGTTGATATTCGAAGACCTGCAGCTCGTCTTCGATCGCGGCCGGCGGTGACAGCAGGATATAGTCGTCGATGTCATTGACGAAGAGTGCCAGCTCCCACTCGACATTGCCGTTGTCTCCGCGCATCGCGACATCAATATTGGAGGATAGTTTTTCCTCCAGGATGCCGTTGCCGAGTACGACGGAACCTCGTTCAATTCGGTCGACGGCTACGTGAGTACCATCAGCATACAGTTCTGTTGAATTCGGATGGCGTTGTGTCAGTGCGTAATTCACAGAAAGACTGTTTTCCCCACTCAGTAGCCAGACAAGGCCGACAGAGGCTCCATACGCATTGTTTGATTTGGGCGCCAGCAACGTCGCCAGTCATTTTTATGGCGGCAGCACAGCGTTTCACCGGCGCATAGGTCCCAATCGTTGCACGCGGGGCAATGTAGCCCAGGAGCATAAAGTTTGCTTCGACCATGGGCTGGAGCTGGCATTTACCATCCCGTATCATGCCGGAAAGACATTGCTTGCAGCGCAGCTGCAATCGTCCTGCGGCAACTTGACTCGGCTGGCATCGAAGTCTGCCGTCACTAATCGGTTCCAGTCGCTCATTCAATTGCCGATCAGGAGTACAATTAGACGCAGATTGTGGTTAGTGCGAATATCGATTTGTGAAAGGTCGCGATCTAATCCGTATTCAATAGCCGCTAAACGAACCTGGTGGACCGACAATGACAGCTTCCTCCCCAACAGATGAATTCCTGCAAAACTTGCTGGCGAAAAAAGACGAACTTAATCAGCGGCTGGATCGAATTAACGCCAATGTCCGGCGTCAGCTGGACAGTGACTCGAAGGAACGTGCCAAGGAGCTCGAGGATCGGGAGGTCGTGGATGCACTCGGCAACGAAGCGCGGGAAGAGCTGCAGAAGGTATCTGCAGCAATTGAACGCCTTGAAACCGGTAGTTTCGGAGTCTGCGTGTCCTGCGGAACCGCCATTGATCAAAAACGTCTCGTTGCTCATCCTTACGCCGAAGAATGCATGGACTGTGCGATCGGTTAGGAACAGTTCTGCGGCAACTGCAACCGTGCGATACGATTAACGAGTGGCGCGGTAAATACCGGGACCACGCTCATCGGCAGTATCAGCAACCATCCGTCAATACCGGGATTCGACAGTTTCATCAGCGCGCTCAATGTAGGCACGTAGATGGCCGCGACTATCAGGACGACGCAGATTGCGACCGCAACCCATATCCAGATATTCCTGGTGATCTCGTTCGAAACAATGTGACGCATATCGTCCCGCATGTTGAATACATGCCAGAGCTGGGCCAGGGCGAGCGTACAAAAAGATACCGTTACCGCCTCCGTGGATTGGAAATCCAGCATAAAGAAGGCAATCGCCATTGCGGTGAGGACGGTTGCCGAGATGACTGTTCCATGCAGCCCAATGCGTATCCAGTGGGCTGGCGTGAGAAGAGACTCGCCGGCAGGGCGTGGTGGGTGTTTCATCAGGGACGGAGATCCTTCACCGACTCCGAGCGCCAGTGCCGGAAAAACATCAGTGACAAGATTAAGAAACAGGATTTGCAATGGCAGGAGCGGCAATGGTGCGCCGGCAATCGTCGCGAGGCTGACGACCAGGACTTCACTGATATTGCAGGACAGCAGGTAGACTACAAATTTGCGGATATTTTCATAAATGGCGCGCCCCTGGGCGACGGCGCCAACAATGGTATTGAATTCGTCGTCACGGAGAACCATATGGGCGGCCTCCTTGGCAACGGCAGTGCCACGAACTCCCATCGCGACACCGATATCCGCTTTCTTTAGTGCAGGCGCATCATTGACACCGTCACCTGTCATCGCAACGATAAAGCCCTGCTGCTGATAAAAATCGATCAATTCCAACTTTTGTTTGGGAGTCGCACGTGAAAAGACCCGTGCATGCAGGAGCTGCTCCTGTTGCGGGTGTTTGAGCAGCTCGTCGAGGGAGTCGCCATTGATGCAAGTTGCCGGGCTGGCGTTTTGATCGGTTATACCAACTTCACCTGCTATGTTTTGTGCCGTTGCCAGGTGATCGCCGGTCACCATGATGACTGAAATGCCTGCGTCGCGGCACTGATCGATCGCTTCTTTTACGCCCTCGCGGGCTGGATCCTCCATGGCGGTGATACCCAGCAGGTTAAGGTTGTAATAAGGTTCTTCGCTACTATCGCTACCGGTCTTTGTCGCAATGGCCAGGGTGCGTAGTCCACGTTCTCCGAACTCGCCTGCCTGATCGAGCCATTCCTTCTTTTCGCGCGCGTCGAGCGGCGTATTGCCATCGACTGTGCGCATGTTGGTGCAAACGGGAACAACGGACTCGGGTGCCCCTTTAACGGCAAACAGGATGTCGTCGCCGTGCCGGTGCAGCGTCGCCATTAGCTTCGATTGTGAATCGAACGAGACTTCCCTGATTTCAGGTTGACGTCTAAGCAGCGCTTCCCGCCGGACTCCCCGTCGCGAAGCGGCAAGGAGCAACGCAAGCTCTGTCGGATCACCCACCAGGTTAAATTCGCCACTCGGTTTCTCTTGCAAAGAACCGTTGTTGCACAGCGCTGCATTCACCAACAGTTCATCAATCACTGTAAGTGTGTCAGCCGCAATCTTCCGGGGCTCTTCGCCGGGTCCGCCTGATGTCATTAGCCCATTCGCGTCAATGGTGACTTCTGCTTCTGCCAAACGCAGGGCCGTCACTGTCATCCGGTTTTCTGTCAGGGTGCCGGTCTTGTCCGTGAGAATGACGCTCGTCGCGCCAAGTGTTTCGACTGCGGACAGACGCGAGATCAATGCATTCTGTTTCGACATTCGCCACATGCCACGTGCGAGTGCAATAGTCGCAACAATCGGCAGGCCCTCCGGTATTGCAGCAACGGCCAGTGCGATGGCTACTTCGATCGCCAGAAATGTCTCTCTACCGGCAACGATTCCAGCAATGGCGATAAGGGCGGCAATGATCGCCGCTGCGCCCGCAAGTCGCTCGCCGAGCTTGTCGAGACGCCTTTCCAACGGCGTTCGCTGCGAGCCGGCATCCAACACTAGCTCGGAGATTCGACCAAGCTCCGTTTTGCGACCGATACTGACAATGACCCCTTTCCCGGAGCCACGTGTGATAGCCGTACCTTTGAACACCATGTTCGAACGCTCCATGACGGGCGTCCCGGGTGACACCGGTTCCGTGTCCTTGGCTACGGGAAGCGACTCTCCGGTAAGCGTTGATTCGTCGGCCTGAAGTTTGGCGGCTTCAATGAGCCGCACATCGGCCGTTACAATATCGCCACCGTCGAGTATGACGATATCGCCCGGAACGAGCTGGTCGGCCGGGAGCAGTTGCACGACTCCATCTCGCATTACTACGGTGTCTACCCGGCCCAGTTCCTTGAGCGCTTCCATGGAGCGCGTTGCGCGCCATTCGGTTACGAAACCGATCGTTCCGTTTATTGCGATTACGGCGAAGATCGCCAGCCCTTCGGCGTATTCCGAGAAAAAAATTGCAAGGACCCCGGCTACGGCAAGCAGCAGGATGACAAAGCTCCGGAATTGGTCGGCGGCAATAGCCAACAGATGGCGAGGTTTTGCGGCCCGCAAGGTGTTCGGGCCAAGAACGCGTCGCCTCTCGGCGACAGCCGTGGCATCGAGGCCGAGCGCCGGATCCACAGCCAGATCGGTCGTAATCTTCGACGCAGCCTCACTCCAGGGAGCATCGCAGGAGGCTATACCGGACTCACCGAATTTCGTGTTCATATCGTGCTCGGGGCTCCGATCGTCAGTCCCTGTTACCGCTCGGCGGATGATCGTCCTATACCGGTCTCGAAAAGTGATGCACCGCTGGATTCCGTATGCCATCGATTGATTTGTTCCCAGATTTCCTGCGCAGTTTCTGCGTACCAGAAAAGCTCGCGGTCTTCGAGGTCGATGACGCCTTCATCAACAAGGAAATCCGGATTGAATGCCTGCCGCCAGAATCGTTCACCGACCAGGATGACTGGTAATGGCTTGATTTTGCGGCTCTGGACGAGATTCAGCGTCTCGAACACCTCGTCCAGGGTCCCGTAACCACCCGGGAACGCGACCAGGGCACTGGCCCGCAGCAGGAAATGCAATTTGCGAATCGCGAAGTAGCGTACGCTGAAACAGAGGTCCTCTGATATATACGGGTTTGGATACTGCTCGTGCGGCAAGGTAATGTTGAGGCCGATACTCTTTGCATCGGCTTCGAATGCACCTCGATTCGCGGCCTCCATAATGCCTGGGCCACCGCCGGTCATCAGGGTGACCCGGCAATCCCCAGGACCTTTTCCGGCCAGACCAACCAATTCGCCAAGGTCCCGAGCGACATCATAGTAGGCGCTTTTCTCCAATACTCTCTCGGCGATTTCGACTCGCCTTTTTAGATCCGGGTTTTCGGGACTTTCTGCCAGCGCACGGCGCCGTGCTTGGACTTTTCGCCTGGCGGCCTTGGGTTCCGGGATGCGGGTGCCACCGAAAACCACGATCGTACGTTCGATTCCCCGTTCGCGCAGGTGGAGTTCGGGCTTTAGATAATCTAGCTGCAGTCGGGTGCCGCGAACGTCATCCTGATCGAGAAAGTCGACATCGAGATCGGCCCGACGATAGGTGGCGGATTCGAGGAGCTGGTCGACTCGTTGTAAGGCAGCAGGATCGTCGATGCCTGACTTGACCGTTTGCGAAGGTAACGGCTCATCCCGCTGGAGAGGGTGAGGTGGGCTCGGAATTCCGTCCGTGTCTTTGTCGTCTTGTGTCATATCGGCTGCCAATGGCTTTCAAATAGTGATGGTTTGCATGTGTGAAGCGATGGTCACTGGGGACTCGAACCGGGACCTTAACTTCGCCGCGAGGGCGGTTTGCGCATGCTCCTCTCCGTGCACGAGGTAGACAGGCGGGCGATTCTCGAAAGCACCGTACCAGTCGACCAGGTCCGCCTGGTCGCCATGCGCCGAAAGCCCGCCAATCGTATGGACGGTCGCTCGCACTTTATAGTTTTGTCCCCATAGCCGAATTTCATCGGTTCCGTCGACCAGTCTGCGTCCAAGCGTGCCGTACGCCTGGTAGCCGACAATCGCTAGATGGCATTCGGGGCGCCATATGTTGTTCTTCAAATGATGGTGAATTCGTCCGCCACTACACATGCCGCTACCGGCAATGATGATCGCACCTGAATGAACCGAGTTGATGGTCATCGATTCTTCCGTTGTCAGGGTCGCATGAAAGTTGGGCAGGTCGGGAAGGTGCGAGTCAGGCCCAAACAGCTTCGCGCCATACAGGTGACGATATTCTCCGTACGCCTCGGTTGCTTTAATCCCCATTGGGCTGTCGAGAAATATCTGCCAGTTTTCGAGGCCCCACTCGTCGAAATTCTCAGCCATCAGGTAGAGCAGGTCCTGAGTTCGACCCACGGTAAATGCCGGAATCAGCACATTCCCGCGCCCGGCACGGGCCGTCTCGAACAGGTCTGTGAGTTCCTCCATCGTCTCGCCATACGGACGATGCAGCCGATCGCCATAGGTACTCTCGAGTAGTACTGCATCGGCATGTTGACAGCGTGTCGGAGAATTCATGACAGGCGCATCACGGTAGCCAAGATCACCGCTGAATACGAGTGAACGGCTATGTCCTGATTCTGTCAATGTCAGCTTTACAATTGCCGAACCCAGGATGTGTCCGGCATCGTAAAAACAGAGCGACAAGCCTGGTGCTATCGTGATGCTCTGGTCATAACCGACGCTGCGAAACTGGGCCAGGCAGTTTTCGGCATCGGCCCGGGTATACAGTGGCTCTACCGGTTCCCGGACGTCTCTGTTTTTGTCCTTGTTTTTGTTTTTTCTTCTTCTCTTGTTCTCCCACTCGGCGTCCTTTTCATTTAGATATCCCGAGTCCGGCAGCATGATGCGACACAGTGAGCGGGTTGCATTTTGCGTATAGATTGGCCCCTCGTAGCCTCGTTTGACCAGCAGCGGAACCCGACCGGAATGGTCGATATGTGCGTGGCTGAGGACGACTGCGTCGATTTCATCGACAGGGATTGGAAACGGGTCCGCATTCTTCCTTTCGCTCGACCGGCCGCCCTGGATCAGGCCGCATTCCAGCAATACCGTGCTGTTACCAGCACGAACAACATACAGCGACCCTGTTACCTGTTCCGTCGCACCACAAAACTGAAGTTGGAAACTCATACGCGTACCCTTTAACTATCCTCTGTTACTAATTCCCACAGGATAGATCGATGATCAATACGTACAGTTACTCGTTGTGTGTTGGCAACGTGGACCCAAAACCACGCACCGATACCGCTATCTGCGAGGAGAACGGCTTGTTTCGCGTCGTCGAGAGCTCACTAACGCCACACAATGACGCAAGCGGAAACCTGCGGTCTGTAAAAGCCCTGATATCGTCGCCGGGCTCAGTGGTGGTAGATTCACAGTATTCGTATTAGTAGAGGCTTGGTGCAAGCCACTTTCACCAGTGAATACGCTCGCGACAACGACACTTAAACGGGGTGTAGCACTAACCCACGGGGAGCCTGAAATTCCTCCTGGTAATCCGGTTGAAGTACCGCCCGAGAAAGCGCCCGTTGATATTCCGCCCGGTGGGCCGATCGAGACACCGGTCCCGCAGCCCGAAAATCCTCCGGCAACGCCGATCGAGGTGCCAACGCCGAAAGGCACGGCGTTATATGAACGGACTCGGGTGCAGGAATCGGCATGTATCGACTGATCTCCATCATTATCGTTGGCGTACTGGCAACAGGCTGTTCCCGACAACCCGACACCGCTACATCGAACGAGGCAAGCAGGGCGGCGAATCCCGAAGTTGGATCGATTGCGGAACGCGCGGAAGAGGCTGATGTACCGGCGCTGTCGGGTGAGGCAGCCTACTATATGGCCTGTGCCTCTTGCCACGAAACTGGCGCAAACGGCGCTCCGCTAACCGGAGATTCTGCGGCCTGGGTCAATCGGTCCTCACTCTGGCAGGCAGTACTGGCAGAACATGCAATCAAGGGCTACATGGATATGCCAGTCAAAGGTGGTAACGCGGAGCTTTCAGACTGGGTCGTAATACGGGCTACAGAATTCATGATGTCGAGTGCCTTTCCCGAATTACCACCAGAATAGTAAGGGTGATTTTTTCGCAGGAGGACGCGTGCAACCTCGCAATATTGAAAGCAGTCCGCGATCGACACTCATTTTGCCGAGCGCTCTATCTCGAGTTTCAGCGCGATGAGTTCTAACAGGTCCTTCAACGAGATCATGCCTACAAGCTCGCCGTTTTCAGTGACCATGAATCGGGACGCTGTACGAGGCTGAACCATGGTAGTAAGAAGCTTCATCGTATCGGCATCGGCGTTAACGCAATTGGTTGCGGAAATCGGTTCCATGACACTGCGGATGTTACGTTGTGGCCAGTCAGCCCTGGGAATTTCCTTGATTTTTGCGATGCTGATGCAGCCAAGCAGTGCTGAATCCTCGACGACTGGAAACATCTTGAAATGATGCCTATAGACGTACTCCTCGATCCACTCCTGCACAGTAATTGATGGTGGCACGACAATCGGATCGCGGCGCATGAACTCCCTCACTGGCCTACCGGACAGAGCATCCTGCAGCAGAAGCTGCTGATATGAGGCCGCTGCCGCGTTCCGCAGAAAAATACCTATCAAAAACCACCACATCCCGCCAATAAAGTTACCCTGGATAACCGCGATTCCTCCGAGGATCATCAACGCCAGTCCGAAACCCGTACCAATGCGGCTGGAGATCTGGGTCGCCACACGCATATCGTTTTTCCATTTCCACAATGCGGCGCGAAACATGCGTCCGCCATCGAGCGGGAAGGCCGGAACCAGGTTGAATATCGCGACGACAATATTGATGTAAGCCAGCTTGTCGAATACGCCAACAAATGAAACGGGCCACTCTCGGGCGACAGCCAACGACTCGAAGCCGTTGAAGACGATCGCTAAAAGGAAACTCGCCAACGGACCGGCGGCGGCCATCAGGAACTCGGACTTCGGGCTCGGCGGCTCCTTCTCCATTTCGGCGATACCGCCAAATATGAACAGCGTTATGCCTTTTATCGGCATGCCAAACTGGCGCGCAACGAATGAATGCGCGAATTCATGAAAGACGATTGAGAAAAACACCCCAATTGCGCAGGCGAACCCCATCCACGCATAAACAGGTCTGGGCAGGTCAGGATACTCAAGCGGAAAAACACCGGCGCCGAGAGACCATGTGATTAGCAAAGCAAGTAACAGCCAGCTGATGTCGAGTTTTACCTCGAAGCCAAACAGTGAGAAAAGGCGATACTTACCGAAATTCGTGGAGGCGCTACTCATAGTACGCCATCATACAACCTTACGTTTATCCCGGGTCCAGTCTCGGGAGAGTGGCTACCTTGGAAAAATCGCTTGCTGGAAAACAGAATGTTGCGATGAAAATCGATGTATGCAATAGTCAGGACATGCAAAACACCCAGCCGACCATTGCCTTGATACTGCGCCGCCGCTCACGCCGACGTAGTCGCACGGCTGGGCGTAGTATCTGAAAGACTGAATTAACCCGATACACGAAAACCCAGCCATCAGCTGGGTTTTTTTTTGCACCCCACCTGGTGGCTCAAATCAAACGGAACCGGAGCCAGCCATGCGTAATTTCATAACAACTGAGGATTGGAGCAAAAATGAACTTCAATCTGTACTCCAAGTTGCCGATCGCCTGAAACAAAACCGAACCCAGTCACTACTCGACGGCAAAACGGTTGCTTTGTTGTTTCTGAATCCATCTCTGCGCACGCGAGCTTCCTTTCAAATCGGCACGCAACAATTAGGCGCACAGGCGGTCATACTCGAGCCTGGAAACGGTGCGTGGGGTATTGAATTCGACCAGGGCACGGTGATGGATGGCGCCGCCGAAGAACATATCAGTGAGGTCGCTGCCGTATTATCGCGTTATTGCGACATGATTTGTATGCGCGCATTCCCAATGTTTCAGGACTGGAACTACGACCGTACGGATCCCTGGATTACGGCACTTGTTCGACATTCGAGCGTTCCCGTCATCAATATGGAGACTATTGTGCACCCGTGCCAGGAATTGGCACTGATGCAGACGTTAAAGGAAAAAATCGGGGATCCGGCGGGAAAGAACCTGACAGTTACGTGGACCTGGCACCCCAAGCCACTGAACACAGCAGTAGCCAATTCCGCCATTATGATCGCAACCAAGTTCGGCATGAACGTCCGGTTGCTCTGTCCAAATCCGGATTACCTGCTGGATGAGGTCTTCATGAATGCGGCCCGAGACAACGCCGCAGCATCCGGCGGATCGGTTGATGTTACTCATAGTGTCGACACCGGATACGCTGGCGCCGATGTCGTGTACGCCAAGAGCTGGGGGCCGCTACCATTTTATGGTGACGCGGAGAGCGCCTCAACTTCCTCCGAGGAATACAAACACTTCATCGTTGACGAAGAGAAAATGAAAATGACGAACAACGCGATTTTCAGTCATTGCCTGCCGCTAAGGCGCAATGTAAAAGCGACCGATGGCGTTATGGACTCAGAGAATTGCGTTGCGATAGATGAGGCCGAGAATCGGTTGCACGTGCAGAAAGCGATGATGCTGAATCTTCTCGGCGTCGATCCCGACGAGATTCAGTCATGATTGGGCCAGCAAAAACAGTCGTTCTTGCGTTTTCCGGTGGTCTCGATACCAGTTACTGTCTTTACGATCTGAAAAAACGTGGCTACCGGGTGCACACCGTGTTCGTCGATACGGGCGGCATTGACGTAACCGAGATCCAGGCGATTGCAGATCGCGCAATGGAACTCGGCAGTGATCACCATCACGAACTAAATGTTGCTACCGAACTCTGGGAAGAGTTTGTGCAGCCACTAACCTGGTGCCATGGACGAGTAAACGACGAATACCCATTACTCTGCTCCGATCGCTATGTGATTGTCCGCAAATGCCTGCAGCTGGCGGACGAGCTCGAAACTAACTGCTTTGCTCACGGTTGCACGGCAATGGGCAATGATCAGCTGCGCTTCGATCAGACTGTACGTAGTCTGGGCGAATACGAAATTCTTGCCCCTATCCGCGATTTGCAGGCTACGACGACGCTCGTCCGTGACTATGAAATACAGGTGCTTGAGAATGCCGGTTATGCGGTTCCGGCATCCAATCAAACGTACTCGATTAACCAGAATCTTCTGGGTGTGACGATTTCCGGCTCCGAGATCGACACGTTTGACATTCCGGGTCCGGACGCTACATCGCTCTGCGAACCGAGGCAGAACTGGCCTGTGGAGCCCCTGACGTTGACCATAGGCTTTGAACATGGCGTCGCGGTGACGCTAAACGGCCGCAAGATGACGGGCCCGGAAATACTGGCTGAATTAAATGCATCATGCGGCGCTTACGGCGTCGGACGGCATGTTTACACGGGCGACGTCAC
>JBPCYD010000030.1:0-5377 GCA_051007895.1 Woeseiaceae bacterium | reverse complement strand
TAGGCATAGCCAGCAGATTTACAGTCTGCCCTCGTTGACCGCTTGAGTACCCCTCCGCGGACGCAAGCCGGCTATTGTCTAATCGTCTTATCTGACTGTCAACACATAAACACTTGTTTTTTCGTGGGTCAGTAACGGCCAGGGAAGGCTCGAAATCCACCCATCAGCCGTCTTGAGGCCGCGCCTGGTCCTCCAGCGCCCAGTGCCACGGCTCGTAGACGAAGCCGAATTCATTGTCCCGCGGATAGGTCATGGAGAAGCCGAATTCAGCCGCATTCTGGGTGAGCCAGGCGAATGCATCGGACGTTTCAAATTCCTCGGTCAGCGGCCGGGTGCCCGGTGAAGCGATATCAATAGCTGCACCCGTGTGGTGCTGGCTGAATCCCGGGGCGGCATTGACCTTGAGAATCTGCTCGATCGACTGCCCGCTATCGATTTTGCGACGAATCAGGTCAGCCTGATATTCGCAGGTCCGGAATCCCGAAACGATCAGCAGGCGGATGCCATCGTCGCTGGATGCCTCTGCCAGCCGCTGCCAGCAGGCTGCGGCGGCCGGTGTCAGCGATTGCATGCGGCCCACCAGGTTGGGGCCAACATCAATCAGCTCACTGGCCTCCGCATAGCTTGGGGGTCGGCCATTCCGCCCGTAATCTGCCGGTATTCCAAGCTCCAGGTGTAGTTTTCGATTGACATCATTGAGCATAGCCATGGGATTGTCCCACAACCTTGTGCATCAGCAATACCGCAGGTGCATTTCGTACGCATGGGTTCGGCGCAGACCGGCAATAAAGCACTATCAGCCGGCTTGGTGAAGTCACTTCATGTGGCCGTGGCCGCACTCGGCCAGGCGCTTCGCCACTGTCCGTAGCGGCGCGGCGCGACTACAATGCCCGCCCACGTAATGAACCGACGACCGATGCCGAAAGACAAGATATTCGCAGGCAAAGATGCCTCCCCCGGCTCGTTTGAGTTCAACGATGCCGTGGCGGACGTCTTTCCCGACATGTTGCGGCGCTCAATCCCGGGATACGACGCCACGATTGACGCCATCGGTGCGCTCGCCTCACGCTATATCCAGCCTGGCACGAAATGCTATGACTTGGGCTGTTCACTTGGCGCCGCAACCCTTGCCATACAGCGCAACATCTGTGTTCCCGACTGTGAAATCCTCGCGGTCGATAATGCGCCGGCCATGATCGAGCGCTGCCAGAAAATACTCAGCCAGGCCTCTGCTAAGGTAACCACGCAGGTCGTGGAGGCTGACGTTCGGCAGGTCGCCATCGAGAACGCTTCTATGGTCGTGATGAACTACACCCTGCAGTTTGTTCCGCCAGGCGATCGCCTGGCAATGATCAAACGTATTTACGCCGGCATGACGCCGGGTGGCGTCTTCGTGCTTTCCGAAAAGGTGGCCGACGATGATGCAGACGTCGAGGGCCTCCTCGTCGACCTTCACCACGACTTTAAACGCAGGAATGCTTACTCCGATCTTGAGATAAGTCGCAAGCGAACCGCAATCGAGAACGTACTGATTCCGGAAACCACCTGCAAACACCTGCGGCGACTGAAGGAGGCAGGTTTTGAGCACATGAGCGTCTGGTTGAAGCACTTTAATTTCATTTCCATCATCGCGATCAAATAGGCGTGCTGTACCAGGAAGCTATATTTGCCGACCTGAATGACATGGGCCTTGATTCGTGGCGCGCTCCGCTTGAATCCATACTGAACCAACGTATGGCGCCGGGCGCTCATGGCCATCTGGAAAAATGGCGAAAAATAGTAGAACGGCTGCCTGAGGCAGACAGCGGCTGTATTCGTCCCCATCCGCTGGCGATTGATATCGCAGGACCACACCTCGCGGACATGAAACCGGATGATCTACAAGTATTGCTTATGGGGCTGGTGCCCTGGCGTAAAGGGCCCTTCAGGATCCAGAACATCGATATCGACACTGAATGGCGATCCAATCTGAAATGGGACCGCATCCGAAACAGCGTTGCTCCTCTGGCTGGACGATCGATTCTGGACGTCGGCTGCGGAAACGGCTACTACGCATACCGCATGCGTGCTGCCGGGGCGGAGAAAGTGATCGGCATCGACCCGACGTTGCTTTTCGTCTGCCAGTTCGCTGCGCTCCGAAAGATATCCGGCCTTAACGGTGTATGCGTGCTGCCGCTACGACTACATGAATTGCCGGCTAGTCCGGCAGGTTTTGACACCACTTTTTCGATGGGTGTCCTGTATCACCAGCGAGATCCCCAGGCGCATTTGCAGCAGCTAAGAAGCACCCTGCGCGAAGGCGGAGAACTTGTACTGGAGACACTGATACTGCCGGGGTCTCGACACAAAGTTTTGCAGCCCAAAGATCGCTACGCGCGCATGCGAAACGTATGGCACCTGCCGACAATCACAGCATTGATTCAGTGGCTCGAAGACGCCGGATTCCAGCATATTCGCGTTATCGACGTCACCCGCACCACCCGCGACGAACAGCGCCGAACTCAATGGATGCCGTTCGAATCGTTGGCCGAGTCCCTGCAGCCTGACGATCCTGAGAAGACCATCGAAGGCCTGCCAGCACCAACGCGGGCCGTCATTATTTGCTCCAGGTAAAGAATGACTTGACTGCAAGTCCGTAAGTTTCTAAATTTCTGTTTAGACAGAAAAAAGAGAATAAAATGAACATGACCCCGGCTGTAGAAAAATATGTGCTTCATTGGGGCGAGATGGGCACTCGCTGGGGGACGAACCGAACCGTGGCACAAATCCAGGCGTTGCTCTACCTGTCTCCGCGGCCGTTACGAGCAGACGAAATTGTGGATCTGCTGTCTGTTGCACGATCGAATGTCAGCACCAGCATTCGTGAACTGCAGAGTTATGGGCTCGTCAAGATGACCCATATGCTGGGCGATCGAAGGGACTACTTCGAATGTTTAAGCGACGTATGGGAGTTATTTCGCGTCATTCTCGAGCAACGCAAGCAGCGTGAACTCAATCCAACGCTATTGATGCTGAAAGATGTCGCGGTTGAAGTCGATAAAGAAGATGAAACGGACCCGGTGACAAAAGATCGAATTCAGAACATGCTGCAGTTCATTGAAAGTACCAGTAACTGGTACGACAAGATCCAGGCTGTACCGACGCCAACATTACAGAAGCTGATGAAACTCGGCACCGGGATAACCGGAGCGCTGAAAAAGTAGTCTGCGGTTTGCCACAGCGAACGTGCTGCGAGCGCAGGAATTGTCAGTACAGTTTTACCCCTGTTCTTCCGGTTCCAGGCACCCGGCGACTGTCTCGATCGTTTCGCTGCCGCGAACTCGCAGGAACCAGATTCCACCCGTCGTCGTTGTACTTTCCGGTCCGCCACTGACATTGCCGCCTGGCCGGTAGAAATATCCGCCAGGATAGTATTCCGAGGTCACTGGCTCAGTGCCATTGCATTCGGTTTCCATAACCGCACCGGAGAGGAGGTAGCCCTCCACCGTTTGCGTCGACCGCTGCCAGGACTTCGTCGCCCCGGGTTCGATCTTCAGCAGCCATGTCCGAACACCGCTGCCAGGATCAGCACGCAATTCCTTGATCGAAAAACCAGTCGTCGTCGGTTGCCATGCTAGCAAGGCGCTACTGGCGATAAGCGGCGTCTGAATGACGGCACTCTCATTCGCTTCGTCGACAAAGTACAGAATCCGGGCACCATTGACGGACCGCATCGGGAATCCCGATGTGCCTGGCGGCAGATAGGCATAGCCGCCTGACTCCAACGTAAATTCACCGAGCTCAATCTCGCCGGACAGAACGAAAACCTCCACACTTTGGGACGGAGCGGCCCCGGTTGTGAAATTCCAGTCGGCAGGCAAACGAACCCGATTGCTGCTGCGCCGCGAGCGGGGATCACCGGCGAGCTGTTTTGCGCGTGCACCGGGCAGCCCGGCAATGAATACATTGTCGAGCTCGTCGACATTGACGAAAGCGGGATAGAGCAGCTCGGGCGGTCCCGACGCACAACCGAACAATAGAACGAACGGCACCAAAAGAATCAGCAGCGATGACATTGTCTTAGGCACGTTCATATTGCATCCATAGACAGTCGACGCCGTCCAGCAGCATGTGAATAATAAGTCCCACTCCTATCAAGCGTGTTTTTCGCCAGGCAGCCAGCGCAACGTAAACGATCATTATCGGGTATTGGTGCAGAGGATGAAATCCTATACTGCAGCGATCGGGGTCGTATACAGGATTCGCCAAAAGGTGATCCAGATCGACAACCATGGTCGCAATCATGACCAGCCACGCAAATAAGAAGCGTCGCACGAAGAAAGTGCGTGCCACCGCGGCGGGAACCAGGACATGCAACAGCAGGTGAATAATGGCGCGAACCATACTGACGAATCTACTTTTGTTTAGACGCCCGACCGCGCTGCTCTCGCAGATCCATTGCATTGCGGCATGAAAACATAAAAAAGCCGCCCAGAATCTGGGCGGCATATAAAGCATAAGGTGTGTCAGGCGCAGACCTGGTGGTTGCAGCTATTCGCGAACGTCTTTGTTCTGACCGAAACCTGCCCACCAGGACTTCTATGCCCACGAGAAACAATCGATCGACTGAAGACTCGCGCTGTCCAGGCAAACGAGATTCAATCTGGTCGAGCACACAATGAGAGGTATCGCGAACTCTAAACCGATTACTGCATCCTGCGTGGCATTCACGCCGGCACCGCCCGAAATACACCCCATCTCCGTGCGTACCGATGTGGTACGCGCGAATGCTACTACATCTTGTGCTGCAAGGCGAGATTTCTACCAGATATTGATTAGTGGGTCGTTTATGTGAAATTTCATTCTTTCCACGGATTGCCGGGTATAAAAAA
The DNA here is from genome assembly GCA_051007895.1 of Woeseiaceae bacterium. Lineage (GTDB taxonomy): Bacteria > Pseudomonadota > Gammaproteobacteria > Steroidobacterales > Woeseiaceae > SZUA-117. Next base: position 506 of record JBPCYD010000030.1, on the reverse strand, counting down.
GGTATTCTTGCGGCCGAATTCTGATTGCTCTCGACTCACTAAAAGATATTCAGCATGGATAAGACAATGCCCGACCGCTACGAAATCAAGAAAGAAAACAAGGTGCGCCAGCTGCGCGAAAAGGCGAAGTATGATCAGGGTACCGTCTTCTCAATCCTTGACGCCGGCATCGTTGCACACGTGGCGTTTGTTCAGGACGGCGTGCCCGTCGTTGTGCCAATGATTTACGGCAGGGATAACGGCACGATATTTCTCCATGGGGCTCGCAAGGCCCGCGTCATTCGACTCCTGGAGCAGACCGAGCGAGCTTGCATAAACGTCACTTTGCTGGACGGCATCGTTTTGGCGCGCTCATCGTTTAATTCGTCAATGAACTATCGTTCGGTCACATTATTCGGTGCTCCGCAACTGGTGGAGGGAAATGAGGAAAAATTAAGTGCGATGAAACGGATCAGCGAACACAGCATGCCGGGTCGCTGGGATGAGCTGCGCGACTCACATGAGCG
>JBPCYD010000029.1:0-8338 GCA_051007895.1 Woeseiaceae bacterium | reverse complement strand
GCACCAGGTGACCGGATCCGCCGAACCCCGTTAATCCCAGCACCTCGCCATTGCGAATATTTGCAAGACTCAGCGCGCGATAGCCAACACTGCCGGCACACAGGAGCGGCGCCGCCTCGAAGTCACTAAATGCCTCTGGTATGCGATGCGCGTAACCCTCTCCGACGACCATATATTCCGCGTAACCGCCATTCGCATCGCGGCCGGTCGCAACGAATTCGGCACTGATGTTTTCGCGGTCACCGCCCGAAGACCGGAAAATCCAGCCAACGCCAACCCGATCGCCAATCTCGAGCATAGACACCTGCGCGCCCCTGGCCACGACACGACCGATGACCTGGTGGCCCGGCACGATCGGTAACATGGATGGCGGCGTTCTGCCCTCGATCTCATCCAGCTCCGTATGGCAGACGCCGCAGGCGCTGACTTTGAGCAGCACTTCATGATCGCCGGGATTTGGCCGCCTGATTTCCGCCAATCGAAGCGGCTCCGGATTAGCGGCGAGCGGTTCGATCTTTTCAAGAAGCATGGCTTTCATCGGAGATTTGTATTGAACGATTTGGATCGGGTTCAGTCTGTCACTATTGTAGTCTATAAATACAAGGACTTGGCGTAGTTACTGCCACCAAACTCTGCAATACGTTAAGCGCAAAGAAATGCAAAGATTACATTTCGCCGGCGACCGGTGTCATAATCGCAACGGCGTAACGTCAAGCAAGCTGGAATAAAACTAACGCGCTGGCTGATCGCGCCTATCACAGAACAACCATTCTACGGAGTTCCTTAATGAAGAAGACATTACTAGTTACATTGGCGACCGTCGCACTCGGTGCGAGCACTTTTGTAACGTTTGCCCAGGAAGAATACCCGTACCAGAATCAGATCGAGGCTCGACAGGCCGTGATGAACGTTTACCGATTTAATCTCGGCATGTTAGGTGCGATGGCCAAAGGGGAAATGCCCTACGACGCGGGGATGGCATCTGACGCCGCCAACAATCTTAAGGCAGCCGCAAACATGCGAAACGGCGCTATGTGGCCTGCCGGCTCAGACATGAGCGCGCCAGGGCTCGCCAATATGACCGCGGCCAAACCGGACATCTGGTCAAACATGTCGGACGTTGGCGAAAAGAGTCAGGCACTAAAAGCAGCCGTAGAAGCAATGTCTGCAGCTGCCGGTAACGGTCTTGACGCTCTGCGCAGCAACATGGGCGCGCTTGGCGACGGTTGCAAAGGTTGTCACGAACCGTTCCGGGCGTCCGATTAGACGGTCAACTCGCAAATCGTTCAATCTTGAAACGCACGCTCATTTTTGGCCTCGCCCTGGCCTTTATATGCGCGTGCGTTTTTTTCGTGCTTTCAATGCCGGATCCGCTGCAGGCGGATGACCTTCCCGCGCGCGATGCCGACCTTGAAAACGGCGAACTGATTTTCTGGGCGGGCGGCTGCGCGTCTTGCCATGCGGCGCCCGGTGCAACTGACGACGACCTGCTGCGACTGTCAGGCGGCGTCGAACTGGCAACGCCGTTTGGGGTCTTCAAATCGCCCAACATCTCTCCGGACCCCGATTCCGGAATCGGCAACTGGTCAACGCTCGACTTTGTCAATGCGATGGTCAGGGGGTTATCGCCGGATCTGGAGCATTATTACCCGGCATTCCCGTACCCGCATTATCAGAACATCACGTTCGTCGACCTGATCGATCTCAAAGCCTACCTGGACACGCTGCCGCCCTCGCCCAACCAGGTTGCGGAGCACGACCTGAGTTTCCCGTATTCCGTTCGTCGCGGGGTCGGCCTGTGGAAGTGGCGCTACCTGGCACGAAACCAGTCGCAGCCGGACGGCGCTGCAACGGCACAATTGGAGCGAGGCCGCTATCTCGTGACTGGGCCCGCGCATTGTGGCGCCTGTCATACGCCTAGAGACGGTTATGGCGGAGAGCTGATTGAACGATTCCTGGCCGGCGCTGAATCATTCGAAGTTGCGCCAGAATCTGCGGCAGAAAGTGCGGAACGTATCCCGAATATTACACCCCATGCGGATGGCATCGGCGGCTGGAGCGAATCGGACATCGCTTACTCGCTCGAATCAGGTTTCGACCCGGATTTCGATTCATTCGGCGGCTCCATGGTTGAAGTGCAGGAAAACATGGCCAGGCTACCCGCCGACGATCGCGCCGCAATTGCAGCCTATCTGAAATCAATTCCTCCGCAGCCATCTGACTAACCTTCGACACCGCCGACAATTTTTCTGTTAAATCCCTGAAAATTCTGGCATTCGAGTGCAGTTCGACGCTCGAAGAACAGCAAAAACAGGTATTCTCTGGCTGTTACCCGCAATTGACGCGCCGGATGCAACTCAAGTCGGTGAATTTGGTCGAAATTGCCTTGGAATTCGGTATATTGCAGGCCCGATAAGGTGCATGGCCCAGCGGCAATGACCCAGATTCAGTAGCTGCGATGCGCCTTTAACTAGAAATCTGCGAATAATAATGAGAACAAACCCAAGTATGGCGGAATCCGCGAAGCGCCTGATCGGCATCCTGCAAGGGCTGACGCTGCTGATCAGCGCGCAGGCGTTTGCTCAGGGCCCTCCTGGAATGGGGCCAACTACGGTTGAGAGCTTTGTTGTCGAACCCGCGCCGCTGCGCTCGTCGGTTAGTGCCGTGGGCACCATCCTGGCGGATGCATCCGCAGAACTACGTGCCGAATTGCCCGGCCAGGTTTTGCAGCTGCATTTCGAAGATGGCCAGCGCGTAGCAAAAGGGGACCCGCTTTTCACAATAGAGGCCACCGTGCTTGAGGCGGAAGTCAACGAGGCCCGGGCCAATGTGGAGCAAAGTGAGGCAGCATACAAACGCGCGCAGGAATTGATCGCGGATAAGTTAGTTTCGGCAACTGAGTTCGACACTGCGCGTGCGGACTACAACGTTGGAGTTGCTCGCCTCCTGTCCTCGGAAGCACGCCTTTCAAAAGCGGTCATCCGTTCACCTTTCGATGGTACTGTCGGGCTGCGTCGAATCAATATCGGCGACTATGCGACGATTGGACAGGTCATGGTCGACGTCGTTCGACTGGATCCACTGCGGGTAGACTTCAGCGCGCCCGAGACCCTGTTGGCCCAGTTACAGCCGGGCCTGAAAATCAATGTAGCCGTTGGCGCTTATCCGAATGAGACTTTCGAGGGCATCATTACTGCGATTGCGCCGCAGATTGAAGTTACCGGTCACAGCGTGACCATTCGCGCGCGATTGCCAAACAATGACTTGAGGCTGCGACCCGGCCTGTTCGCACAGGTCAGTGTCACGCTCGAGGTAAAACCCGATGCACTGATGGTGCCGGAGCAGGCGATCTGGCCAATCGGTCAGGACAAGACTGTGTTCGTCGTCGAGGACGGTAAAGCCATGCAGAAAACGGTCACCCTGGGTCAGCGCCAGGACGGCATGGTTGAAATCGTGGCAGGTCTTTCGAGTAACGATGAAGTCGTTACCGCTGGGCAAATGAAGATATTCGATGGCGCCGACGTCAAAACGATTGCAGATAGCGGCATCCGGAATTAGGTACACGCATGCAGATTTCTGAAATCTCCATTCACCGACCGGTCCTGGCGACCGTCATGAATGTCATCATCTTGCTGATCGGCATTATCAGCTACGACCGGCTGGCAGTGCGGCTGGTGCCGAATGTCGACGTGCCTATTGTAACGGTCGCCACATTTTATCCAGGCGCGAACGCGCAGGTTATTGAATCGCAGATCACCAAGCCTGTCGAAGATGCTTTGTCCGGCATCGAGGGAATCGACTACATCAGTTCCGTTAGTCGCGCCGAGTCCAGCCAGGTAACGATTCGCTTTCGACTCGATCGGGATGCCGATGCCGCAGCGAGCGACGTACGTGATCGTGTCGCGCAGGCGCGTGGGGTATTGCCCGAAGAGGCAGACGAGCCAATCGTGCAAAAGCAGGAGGCGGACGCGCAGCCGATTATCTATCTCGCATTCTCATCTGACCGGCACAACCTGACGGAAATCGCGGACATCGCGACCCGGCTTGTGAAGGATCGCATACAGACGATTCCCGGCGTGGCGCAGGCGGGTGTGTTTGGCAACCGCTTTGCCATGCGCATCTGGCTGGACCCGGATCGCCTTGCGGGTTACGAGTTGACGCCACAGGATATTGAAAGCGCTTTACGCCAGCAAAATATTGAAGTGCCTGCCGGTCGAGTAGAAAGCCTGGATCGCGAGTTTACGGTGCTTGCCGAGACCGACCTGAGCGAACCGGAAGAGTTTGCCGACATCGTCGTCAAGAATACGGATCGTTACCTGGTGCGTCTCGGCGACGTTGCCCGCATTGAACTGGGCGCCGATTCTGCGCGGTTCAGGGCGCGCTTCAATCAGCGAAACGCTGTGCCGCTCGGTGTCGTCAAGCAGGCGGTTGCGAATCCGCTGGACATTTCCAATGCGCTCAAGGTGATGCTGCCACAGATCACGCGCACGCTACCCGAAGGTATGCGTGTCGACATCGCTTACGACAGTACTATTTTCATCCAGGAGTCGATTGACGAAGTCTATACCACCGTCGCAGAAGCCGTCATCCTGGTTGCGATCGTCATTTTCCTCTTCCTGCGAAACTGGCGCGCTGTTGTCATTCCGCTCGTTACGATTCCGGTGTCACTGATTGGCGCTTTTGCCATCATGCTGTTGTTCGGATTCACGATTAACACGCTGTCACTGCTCGCAATGGTACTTGCCATCGGCCTGGTAGTAGATGACGCCATCGTCATGCTCGAGAATATTTATCGGCATATCGAAAACGGTATGGATCCGTTTAAGGCCGCACTAAAGGGTAGCAGGCAAATTGGCTTCGCAATCATCGCGATGACCTTGACGCTTGCCGCGGTCTATTTGCCATTTGCGTTCTCGACCGGACGCAGCGGTCTGCTGTTCGTCGAGTTCGCACTGACGTTAGCAGGTGCCGTGATCGTATCCGGGTTCACTGCACTCACGCTTTCACCAATGATGTGCTCAAAACTATTACGGCATGATAAGAAGCATGGCCGCTTGTTCGATTTCGGTGAGCGCGTATTAAAAGGTCTCGATGGCGCTTATCACCGTGGCCTGAGCCGAGTGCTGCGGCTGCGCTGGCTGACGGTCGGTGTCGCGGCGATGATAATTACCGCAATGGTCGGCCTGCTGATGAGCCTGCCGAGTGAGCTTGCGCCGCCTGAGGATCAGGGACTGGTCATCGGTTTTGGCACGGCGCCAGAGGGATCGACTGTCGACTACACCGATCGCTATGCCAAACAGATAGAGGCTATATACAACACGGTCGAGGAAAGAAACCGTTCGTTTGTCATTGTGGGTTTCAGTGGCGTAACCAGCGTGATCGGGTTCGTAGGGCTTCATCCCTGGGAAGAGCGATCGCGCACTGCTCAGCAGGTTGCGAATAGCCTGTTCCCACAATTCATGGGCATACCGGGCCTGATGGCATTTCCGATTACGCCACCGCCATTGGGGCAGCGAGACTTTGGACAGCCGTTTAACATCGTCGTACAAACGACCGGCACCTGGGACGAACTGGGCGAGCTGGTTGGCGAACTGATCGTCAAGATGCGGACCAATCCACAGCTGACCAATCCGGATACTGATTTGAAGCTCAACAAACCGGAACTGAGAATAGACGTCAATCGTGAAAAAGTGTCTTCGGTTGGCGCAAGCGTTGATGCCGTCGGTCGCACGCTGGAAACCATGCTTGGCGGACGCAATGTCACACGATTCAAGAGAGGCACAGAACAGTACGATGTCATTGTCCAGATTGAAGATTCCTCCCGGCGCACGCCGGGTGACCTGAGCAACATCTTTGTGCGTGGCGACGATGACCGGATGATTCAACTGCAGAACCTGGCGACTGTCACAGAAACAGTAGCGGCAAAGGAACTCAATCACTTCAACAAACTTCGCTCGGCTACTGTAAGCGCGGGCCTCGCTCCAGGTTATACGATGGGCGAAGCGCTGGAATGGATGGAAGGCGCGATAGATGAGGTAGCGCCCGGCACGCTTTACGACTTATCCGGACAAACGCGCGAGTTACGCGAGTCAGAGTCCAGCGCTACCATTCTTATGGCGCTGGCCTTGATATTCATTTACCTCGTACTGTCCGCCCAGTTTGAGAGCTTTATCGATCCGCTGATCATTCTGATATCAGTGCCGTTAGCAATGTTCGGCGCATTTCTCTGTCTGGCCGCACTCAACTATGGTAACCAGGCAGGCTGGTGGAATTTCGCGGGCTCCTGGAACATCTACACGCAGATCGGCGCAGTTACGCTCGTCGGCCTCATATCCAAGCACGGCATTCTCATCGTCGAGTTCGCCAATCAGCTGCGTGAGCTGGGGAGAAATAAACACGATGCCGTTCTGGAATCTGCTTCGCTCCGGCTGCGCCCCATCCTGATGACCACGGGCGCCATGGTTCTTGGTGCGGTCCCGCTTGCGTTCGCGGCCGGCGCCGGTGCCGAGGCAAGGCACCAGATTGGTTGGGTAATCGTCGGCGGTATGAGCTTCGGAACGATATTCACGCTATTCGTAGTGCCGGTATTCTACCTGTTGCTCTCTGGTAAACACCGGACTGCTGAAGAACAGGCGGCGACGGAATCGCCTGCAAGTACAGAGACCGCCTCCGCGCCAGCGTGACAAACGCGCAATGACCGCCGCCAAACCAACAGCACAGGATTGGGCAAACTGGCGCCGCGACATGCATCGCCAGCCGGAACTTGGCTTCCAGGAATTCGAAACTGCAAAGAGAATAGCGGACGAGCTGGAAACGCTGGGCATCGAGACCCATACCGGCATCGGCAGGACCGGTGTTGTCGGTGTAATCAAACGAGGCAACAGTAAGCGTTCGCTCGGACTGCGAGCTGATATCGACGCAATCCCGATTCAGGAACAAAACGGTTTTCCACATCGATCCAGGCACGACGGAAGATTCCACGGCTGCGGACACGACGGTCATACCGCGATGCTATTGAGTGCAGCCGAAATGTTGGCTGCGAGTGACACGATTGCCGGTACCGTCTATTTCATCTTTCAACCCAACGAAGAAAACGGTCTCGGCGCACTCGCCATGATGGAAGACGGCCTGTTCGACAAATTCCCGATGAATGCCGTATTCGGTATGCATAACATGCCCGGATTGCCGGCAGGCTCTTTTGCAGTCAGAAAAGGGCCAATGATGACTTTCGAAGATAACTTCGTGATCACGGTAACTGGACGCGGTGGCCATGCCTCCATGCCGAATCTCGGCGTCGATCCGGTGGTTGTATCGGCCGAAATCATCCAGGGACTGCAGACTGTAGTTTCCCGGTCACTCGATCCGATGGAAGCTGGCGTCGTTTCAGTAACTGAGATATTGACGGACGGCGCTCGCAACGTCATTCCAACTACGGTGACACTGAAAGGCGATACTCGTGGTTTGTCGGAGGAGACACAGAAGCTTATCGAGCACCGCATGCGGCAACTGACTGAGCACATCGGTGCGGCACATGGCGCAACAGTCTCGCTCGACTACAGTCATGAATTTGTGGTTCTGAATAACAGCGATGCGGAAACTGAAATGGCAGCAGAAGTCGCGAAGTCGGTTGTTGGCGCGGACCTCGTTGATGCGAATTGTGCACCGGCCTCCTGCTCCGAAGATTTTGCGCAAATGCTCAAGGTGAAGCCCGGCTGCTACGTACTCATCGGCAACGGCATAGACGGCTCCAGCGGACAGCCTTTGCACAACCCGAATTACGATTTTAACGATGAATTGATTTCGGTAGGCGCACGCTACTGGACTGCGTTGACAGAGCGGGTGCTGGGAAACGCACTATAGTCGCATTTCGTATTAATGGGGACATTCCACATTTCGCACCCACGCGAAATCCGGAATGTCCCCATTTTCTCCCGGTCAACTAACGTCGCCAAAGCCGGACATCCAACACCATGGAAACGCCGACGATAACGAAAAGTATGCTCTCAACAATAAATCCGTAGCGCATTGCTAATACTGCAATTCCGATTATGAAGAGCCCCGCTATTTTCTTGCGATCAAAGCTCATTCCGTGTTCGATAAAGTCATCTTCGATTTGCGATTGCTGGACGCTGTCGTCATCGACTTGGTAATACTCAGTGATTACAGCCGAGCATTGTTGGTCATCACCTGGTAGATCGAGCCGCCTCGCATATCGAAATACGAAGTAACTGATTGAACCTGCAATAGCCAGGTAAATCGGCGCCAGTACGTATTCGCCAATGCTCGTTGGCGTTGCAGGATTGGGAGTTGCCATCGCATACATGAAAATACTCAGAAT
>JBPCYD010000028.1:0-2881 GCA_051007895.1 Woeseiaceae bacterium | reverse complement strand
GCGAAAGTTCGGCTGCAAACTCCGGGCGCATTTGATCGAGAAACGATTTGACCATGGATCTACGCACTGGGCTGGCAAGAAACAGTTTCATGCCAACGACCGTTCGATCCCAGTGATCCTGAGAAGCAAAGCCACCCTGAAACTGGTAGTACCCGTTTTCCCAGAGGTACATTCCCGCCAGCATGGCGTATCCAAGCGACGTTTTTTCGATCTCGGTAATTTCAGTGGATTTCCCCATACGAATTTTTGTCGCTACTGATGCGAGTCTTTCGTTTTCCGAGAACGCAAGAAAAGCTTCTGCACTGGTCTGCGCTCTGGCCTGAAATGCCTGGGAAACGGCAATTTCATGCGTCTGTCTGATTTGTAAGCCCACGAAAACCAACGAGGCCACAAGAGCGAATATGCCAATCACCTGCATCCAATCATTAAGTTTTTCAGAGTCCATGCCGGTTATCCTGTTTTGGTCTGCGGTATACGTAGTTTGGGTATGCGCAAAACGGCCCGGCGACATTGGGACATTGGCAGACCTCCTGAACAATAGTAGCCCAGATCTCTGTTTGAGCACTAAAGCGAGCATTCAAAAAAAAACGGCTGTTATTGGTGCAAATCAAATACTTTGGGACTAAGCACATCAAGTGTTGCTTCTGAAAAGTTGGCCAGTGCTAGAATTGGCTCAATAAAAAAGGAATGAATGTCTATGGCACACAAAGACTCGAAATTTTTCCCGGAACCGCGCGCAGATGCTTCACCGAACATTGACCGACGCCATGTTATCGCCGGTATGGGGTCGCTAGCGGCTGCCAGCTGGCTTCCCTTCGGTATCGCAGCACAGGAATCTGTTGTCGAAACTGAAATCCTGATCATTGGCGGCGGCATGGCCGGCGCTGCCACTGCCTTCCAGCTGGCCCTTCACGGTAGAGACGTAACGCTGGTAGAGCGCGGTGAAATCGCGTCCGAGGCCTCCGGGCAAAACATGGGCGGATTGGGCGGAGCAGGTTGGGGCAACATGCCGAATCTGCAGTCCTACCTGACGATGGGCAGCTTGGAGATTTTCAAACAGCTGCAAATCGACATGGGCTATGACATGGAATTTCGTCTTTCTGGATCACTGACCGGTATCCACACCGACGAGCAGCACAACTACCTCGAGGACCGGGTGCTGTCGTCACGGTCCAATGGCTATGACGGCGAACTGCTAACACCTAAAGATGCGCACGCCATCGAACCGGAACTCAATCTTGACCTACCCGGATACATGTTCGCGCCAAGCCGTGGCCAGGCGGACCCGGTCAAATCGACAAGAGCCTTCGCCCATGCTGCGCAGAACGCTGGAGCGGCGATTCACACCGGTAGAAACGTGACCAGCATCAACGTTCGCGGCAATGGAGAGTATTCAATCCAGACTGCGAATGGGGAATACAGATGCCAAACGCTGGTGCTCGCCACGGGTTCGTGGTGCGGCCCTGTCGGTCAGATGTTAGGGATTACTATTCCCATCATTCCGACGCGGGGCCAGATGTGGGCCACCGAGCGCCTGCCGCCGCGGTTCTATCACCGCATTTCTTCCGCTGAGTCCAGCTTTGCCTGGAGTAAAGATGACGGCGCCGACGACTCAACGCCGCCCTACCTGACGCACAAGGGAGGCCAGCGAGTAACGCGCCACCTTTACGGGCGCCAGCGGAAAAACGGAGAGATCATTTTTGGCGGCGATCGCGAGGACGTGGGATACAACACAACACCTGATCCCGCGGGCATCGAGGTCAATAAAAACCACGCGTCCGAAGTTGTGCCTCTGGTGGCTGATCTGCCCATCGCCCGAACCTGGGCAGGGCTAATGCCATTTTCACTGGACGGTTCACCGATCATCGGAAAAATTCCACTGAGAGACAATCTTTACATCGTCAGCGGGCTGGCTTCATCGGGTTTTGGGCGGGGCCCGATGGCGGGTAAACTCGCGGCGGACTACATCCATACCGGGCATAGGCCTCGCGTCCTGGCAGAGGCTGACCCGGCAAGATGCGTCACCGAATCGGAGTAGGGACCGGGGCGTTCAATAGCCGCTTGCCTCGTGGAACTGGTCTGCGGTCCGACCAGTTGGGTTCAATAGCAATTCTTCGAATGGGGGAGGCTGTACTCTAGATTTTGTGGCCACAATTGGGACATGTCTTCGCTGCGGCAACTGACGAGGCAGCAAATCTCGGTTCCGCGCCATCAAATCCGTCAATACGTATGTCCTGGCCTTGCTGCAAAGAACCGGCGTCGCGAACTGGAATATCAACGTCGTCAAATCGTGCAAACTCAGAGCTCGTAAGGACACCAACATCTCCGGCCTTGAGAGAAGACACTTGTTGAATATAAGGGGCGATAAAAATTAGACCGGGACCTTTGAACGCCTGGAATTTGCCTAGAGTGAACACAGCGAATCGCTGGCTTTCGCCCGCAATCTTCAATGAGCTCATCAGGACGACAAGCACAACGACCATCATCGCAAATATTGGTAGTAACTCCATCGATAATCCAGGCTTAGCTCTTTGCAGATTCCTCGGCAAGGAATAAATGAATCGAGTCATTGGCAGTACGATTCAACGATATTACCTCAATAGCCGGCACCGGGGGCGAAGCGGGCTTTCAATTCGCGGCAACTTGCCAATACGAAGTTCCGCGCCGGAAAACGGAATCGCTGATGTTAGTTCTGCAGGTTAAGGATTGCGCGCGACAGATTCTCTCTCGCATTGATTTCAAACCGACTCTTTAGTTCTGCCTTGGAGTAGATTGCGGGCCTATCGATGAACGACTGCAAGATCCGACGCCTCTCTCGCCTGTAAATCGGACCGGGCACCCATTTGTACTCATGGCGAACATTGGTTTCAAATTTTTCGTA
>JBPCYD010000027.1:0-34687 GCA_051007895.1 Woeseiaceae bacterium | reverse complement strand
AGTCCGGATTGGAAGCTGTGCAACCTGTTCAGGGGCGACTGCAATCGGTGCGCAGCGATAGCGGCGCTGTGCTGTACGACGACAGTTACAACGCGAATCCTGTCAGCGTTCAGGCGGCTGCAGAATTTCTGGCTGCCCAGGAAGGCAATAGCTGGCTCGTGCTCGGCGACATGGCTGAGCTTGGCGATGACGGCAAACTGTTGCATGCACATACCGGATGGGTAGTCAGAGAAGCTGGGGTCGACAATTTGCTGGCTACCGGCCCGTTGTCGAAACACATCGTCGAGTCCTTTGGAGAAAATGGTCGTTGGTACGCATCCATCGATGCGCTGGTGGCTGACCTCAGACCATCGGTAGACGAAGACGACGTCATACTCGTCAAGGGCTCGCGTTCGATGGCGATGGAACGTGTCGTCGAAGCCCTGACAGGCGCCGGCAGTCCGGCGGGAGGTGCCTGAGATGTTGTTCTATCTCACCGAGTACCTTGCCCAGTATCAGTCCGGTTTCAATGTATTCAGCTATCTGACGATGCGCGCGATTCTCGGCGCGCTCACCGCACTGGTTCTGTCTTTCGTCATCGGACCACGCATGATTTCCAGATTGAGCATGAACCAGGGCGGCGGACAGCCCGTGCGCGTTGACGGGCCTGATACGCACCTGTTGAAAGTGGGCACACCAACGATGGGTGGCGCACTGATTTTGATAGCCATCGTTGTTAGCACGGTTTTGTGGGCGGACCTTGAGAACCGCTTCATCTGGGTTGTCGTATTCGTCACGCTCGCTTTTGGCGTTATCGGTTACGTAGACGATTACAAGAAACTGATTCTGCAGGATCCGGCCGGGCTATCCGCCGGTCAAAAACTGTTCTGGCAGTCGTTGGCGGCGACAATCGCTGCGGTATCTCTGTACATGATGGCAACGGATGACATCAGTACGTCTTTGCTCATTCCGTATTTTAAAGATCTGTGGCTGCCGCTGGGTATGTTTCAGATCATTGTTACTTATCTTTTTATTGTCGGTTTTTCAAACGCCGTGAATCTCACGGACGGACTGGACGGATTGGCGATCATGCCGACGGTCCTGGTTGGCGGTGCGCTTGGCGTATTTGCTTACGTAACCGGTAATACGAATTTCTCTGAGTACCTTGGCATTCCATATGTGGCAGGTACCGGTGAAATCCTGGTGTTCTGTGCCGCGCTTGCGGGAGCAGGGCTGGGCTTTCTCTGGTTCAACACATATCCGGCACAGGTATTCATGGGCGATATAGGTGCACTTTCGCTTGGTGCAGCTCTGGGTGTTGTAGCGGTCGTCGTTCGACAAGAAATCGTGCTCGCAATCATGGGTGGAGTTTTCGTCGTCGAAACAGTGTCAGTCATAATTCAGGTGGCGTCCTTTAAATTGACCGGCAGGCGCGTTTTTCGGATGGCGCCGCTACATCACCATTTTGAACTGAAGGGCTGGGCAGAGCCGAAAGTGATTGTGCGTTTCTGGATCATCACGGTGATCCTTGTATTGATTGGTCTCGCGAGTTTAAAAATACGGTGAACGCGGAGACCGAAAACCAAGCGGCGTCCAATGCGCAAGACCTGGTCTACGGGTTGGGCGCAACCGGCCTGTCCGTTGCTCGCTATCTGAAGCGCCGGGGTAAGCAGGCGAAATACGTTGACACCCGTGCCGCGCCGCCCGGGATGGCAGAGTTGAGCGAAATTTGCGCTGATGCCGTCATGATATTCGGTGAAACACCGAAATCACTTCTGGAAAATACTGCGAGAGTCATCGTTTCGCCGGGGATTGCCGATACTGATGCGTATCTGGAAACGGCGCGCGCCGGGAACGTAGAAGTCGTCAGCGACATTGAACTTTTTGTTGGTGAAGCCGTAGCACCGTTCATCGCGATAACCGGGTCGAATGGCAAAAGTACGGTAACCACGCTGCTGGCGTTGATGTGCGACGCGGCAGGGAAAACCGCTTATGCAGGCGCCAATCTGGGCGTTCCTGCACTGGATTTGCTACCCAGGGAGAAGCCGGATTTCTACCTGTTGGAGTTGTCCAGCTTTCAGCTGCATCGAACCAGGAATTTACCCGCCCGGGTTGCCGTACTACTGAACATATCACCGGACCATCTCGACTGGCATGCGAGTGAAGATGAGTATCGAGCAGCAAAATATCGCGTGTTCGCGCAGGCGGAGTCTGCAGTATTCAATCGTGCGGACGATGCAGCTGCTGAACGCATTCCGCGGAACGTGCGCACGGTAAGCTTCGGTCTCGACAGGCCGCGGCCCGACCAGTTCGGCTTGCTCGAAGACGGCGGTGTGCTGTTCCTGGCACGTGGCGAACAACTCTTGCTGGCGACCGCTGATGTCGCCATGGTCGGCACACATAATCTCGCCAATGCACTGGCTGCATTGGCAACCGGTGAATTAATGGGCCTGGACATGTCTGCCATGTTGCAGGTGCTGAACGAGTTCCCCGGACTGCCGCACCGTATGCAATCGGTCGCCAAAATTGACGGTGTGCACTACATCAACGATTCCAAAGCCACCAACGTGGGTGCCGCGATCGCGTCAGTCGAGTCCATTGATGGTTCGGTCATTCTGATAGCGGGCGGACAGGGTAAGGGTGGCGACTTTGACATGCTGGCCACATCGACCGGCAGTCAATTGCGGTCAGTCGTATTGCTTGGTGAGGATGCGGCACTGTTGCAGGCGGCATTTGTCGACCTGGTGCAAATCAGCCTGGCAGAAGATATGCGCTCAGCCGTTGACAGAGCCGCGGCGATCGCACAACCGGGTGACACTGTATTGTTTGCGCCGGCTTGTGCCAGTTTCGATATGTATCAGAATTACCAGGCGCGCGGTGACGATTTTTGCGCCAAGGTCGAGGCATTGAGCCAATGAGTGCCGAAAGCGCAATGATGCCGTTTCCGGTCAAGTTAAAGGCGCCTATTCGTCTCGATCCCGTACTGCTGACCATCGTAGTGACGTTGATCCTGGGCGGGCTGATTGTCCTCGCATCTGCATCGATCTCAATTGCCGACAATGCGTCAAACGATCCGTTTTTCTACGTAAGCCGGCAGGCGCTTGCCGCGCTTCTTGGCGCGGGTGCCGGATTCGCCTGTCTTTTTATTCCGATGCGCTTCTGGTTTAACACCGGGCCGCTAATGCTGCTTATCGCTTTCATTCTGTTAGTGGTCGTGCTCGTCCCCGGCGTCGGATATACCGCTAACGGAAGTACCCGTTGGATTCGCCTTGGGTTTCTCAATTTGCAGGCATCGGATCCGGCTCGTTTGTGCCTGATGATTTACCTGGCCGGTTACCTGGTGCGGCAGAACAAATCCGTGCGCGAGCAATTTACCGGTTCATTAAAACCGATCATCGTCCTCGTGCTGGCCGGCGCACTCCTGGTCGTCGAGCCCGATCTTGGCGCGGCGATTGTCCTGCTGGCGACTGCTTTTGCCATGATGTTTGTTGCCGGGGCACGTTTTCGCGACTTTTTTGTTTTCGCCGGACTGGCAACGATCATGGCCGGTCTGCTGGTCGTAACCAAAGGTTATCGTCTCGATCGCTTTACGGGCTTCATGGATCCGTGGGCGGACCCGTTCGACAAGGGCTTTCAACTGACACAATCGCTGATTGCAATCGGCCGCGGCGAGTGGATTGGGGTCGGTCTCGGCGACGGCGTGCAGAAGCTGTTTTACCTTCCTGATGCACATACCGATTTCGTCTTTGCCGTTTTTGCCGAGGAATTCGGGCTGCTCGGTTCTTTCTTACTGATTGCGCTGTTCTCTGCGTTGCTGTGGCGAGTGTTCCGGCTTGGCTTGCGTGCAGCCAGCGCTGAACGGTTTTTTGAGGCCTACCTGGCCATTGGTATTGGAACCTGGCTGGGATTGCAGGCGTTTATCAATATCGGGGTCAACATGGGGCTGTTGCCCACGAAAGGATTGACCTTACCGCTCGTGAGTTACGGCAGGTCAAGCATGATTGTCGCCTTGCTCAGCGTCGGCATCCTGTTGCGCATCCATCACGAACTGCAGACCACCGCCAGGCCGGTGAACAAGCGTCGGTCGCCGCAAAGGAAGTCCCGATGAAAGCGGGTCCAATTCTGATGGCAGCCAATTTTTTCGGGAGTGCCGACCGATGAAAGCGGGTCCAATTTTGATGGCAGCCAATTCTATCGGGAGTGCCGACCGATGAAAGCGGGTCCAATTCTTATCATGGCTGGCGGCACCGGTGGTCACGTTTATCCGGCCCTGGCGGTTGCCAGAGCGCTGCAGCAACAGTCTCGTGAGGTCGTTTGGCTTGGCACGCACCGTGGCCTGGAAGCGCGCGTCATTCCGGACGCCGGCATTCCGATAGAGTGGGTCGCTGTCAGCGGCCTGCGTGGCAAAGGATTGCCCGCCCTGTTCCTGGCGCCGTTCAAATTGTGCTACGGGCTGGCGCAATCAATCTACGTAATGCTCAAGCATCGACCGGCTGCCGTGCTGGGAATGGGTGGATTCGTTAGCGGGCCCGGCGGACTGGCTGCATGGCTAACGCGGCGGCCGCTCATTATTCATGAACAAAACGCAGTTTCCGGATTAACCAATCGTCTTCTGGCGCGTCTTGCCCGGGTTGTGCTGCAGGCCTTCCCGGGCAGTTTTAACGCCCAATTCAATGCAGAAACTGTCGGCAATCCGGTGCGGGCCGACATCGCTGGCATCGACGAGCCGGCTTCTCGTTATGCAGACCGAAATGGTCCCATCAGACTACTGGTACTCGGTGGCAGTCAGGGTGCGCTCGCACTGAACCAGGTGGTGCCGGCGGCGCTCGCATTGCTGCCTCCGGAAAGCCGGCCGGTCATTCGGCATCAAACCGGCCCTCGAACATTGGACGAGGCGCGCTCGGGTTACGCACAGTACGGTGTCGATGCAGAGCTGCTGCCGTTCATTGACGACATGGCGGCAGCTTACGCATGGGCGGACATGGTCGTATGTCGATCTGGCGCGCTTACCGTCGCAGAACTGTCTGCAGCAGGCCTGCCCGCCATCTTCGTGCCATTTCCCGCCGCCGTCGATGACCATCAAACTGCAAATGCGCGACCTATGGTTGAGGCGGGGGCCGCGACGCTCGTGCAGCAAAGCGAACTCAGTGATGAATCACTCGCAAGCCTGTTGAGATCCTGGTTTGCCAGTCGCGATGCCCTGCGTGAACGTGCCAGGAAAGCGCGTCTGCTGGCACGACCGGATGCGCTGCAGCGGATCACTGACCGCTGTCTCCAGTATGCGGGTGCAACGACATGATCCAGCGCATGCGACGCATAAATACTGTTCATTTCGTCGGCATCGGCGGTTCGGGCATGTCCGGAATCGCCGAGGTCATGCTGAGCCTCGGTTACGAAGTGCAGGGCTCCGACCTCAAGAGAAATGCTTCCGTTTTGCGCCTGGAGAATCAGGGCGCAACTGTATTTATCGGACACGACAAGAAGAATGTGCAGACTGCCGATGCGGTGGTGGTATCGAGTGCGGTCAATGAAAGCAATCCGGAAGTCGCTGCCGCAAGAGCGGCGTTGCTACCCGTTGTGCCGCGCGCAGAAATGCTGGCTGAACTCATGCGTTTCCGATATTCAATCGCGGTCGCTGGTACGCATGGGAAAACGACTACGACCAGCCTGGTTGCGAGCGTGCTCGCGGAGGGCGGTCTGGATCCAACGTTCGTCATCGGCGGTCGTCTGAAAAGTGCCGATACGAATGCCCGACTCGGCCAGGGTGACTATCTCGTTGCAGAAGCGGACGAAAGCGACGCGTCATTCAAGCATTTGAAACCCATGCTTGCCATCGTGACTAATATTGACGCCGATCACATGTCGACCTACGACGGCGACATAGAGAAGTTGCGTAGTGGATTCGTCGAGTTTTTACACAACCTGCCGTTCTATGGCCTGGCCATTGTTTGCGCAGACGACCCGGGTATTACCGCAATTCTCGGCCAGGTTGGCCGCTCAGTCGTAACCTATGGTGTGGATATCGAAGCCGACATCAGGGCGGAAAACATCTGCTTCGATGGCGAGAATGCAACCTTTGATGTGCATAGAGTAGGACGCGAGGAGCCGTTAGAGATTCGCTTGCACCTTCCCGGAATGCACAACGTCAGAAATGCGCTGGCAACCATCGCGGTTGCGAACGAATTGCATATCAGTGATCAGGCGCTGGTCGATGCGCTGGAAAAATTCGAAGGTATCGACCGTCGATTCCAGATGCTTGGCGACGTGCACAGCAAAAACGGGCAGGTCATGTTGGTTGATGACTACGGTCACCACCCAACCGAGATTGCGGCCACGCTGGCTGCTGCTCGAGCCGGTTGGCCGGGCAAACGAGTGGTCCTGGTTTTCCAACCACACCGGTTTTCGCGAACGCGTGATCTGCTGGATGACTTCGCATCCGTACTCAGTGATGCGGATGTATTGCTGATCCTGGAAGTTTTTGCAGCGGGAGAAGATCCGATTGCCGGCGCCGATGGCCGCGCAATTGCGCGTGCCGTGAGAACGCGCGGTGGTGTCGAACCGGTTTTCGTCGAGACGCTCGATGACCTGGTGCCAGTGCTCGAGGAATTGATTGTCGATGGCGATCTCGTATTGACGATGGGTGCCGGCGATATTGGTTCCTTTGTTCAGGATTTGCCGGCGCGACTTGCGCAGGGGCCCCACCTGACGGTGCACAAATGATGACGGCCCGGATGATTCCTTCGGTGACAGGCGAGCTCAAAGAAGATGAGCCGATGAGTCGACACACCTCCTGGCGAGTTGGCGGCCCGGCCAAGGTTTTCTTCAAGCCGGATAGCCTTGATGACCTTTCCCAATTTCTTGGTTCGCTGGATGCAAACGTGCCGTTATTCTGGTTCGGCCTTGGCAGCAATTTGCTGGTACGCGACGGCGGCCTGAACGGTGTCGTCATTGCGGCTGCGGGTACATTTAACGTGCTTGAGAAATTGCGCGATCATCGCGTACGCGCTGGTGCAAGCGTTGCGTGCACGAGACTTGCGCGTCAGTGTATTCGGTGGGGATTCGGACCTTCGGAATTTTTCGCAGGAATTCCCGGTTTGCTTGGTGGTGCGTTGGCGATGAATGCGGGTGCACATGGCGGCGAAACCTGGGAGCGCGTGCATTCAGTACAAACCATCGATCGATTCGGCGAAATTCACCGCCGCTTCCCGGATGAGTATGACATTGCGTATCGAAGTGTTCGCGGCCCGACGGACGAATGGTTCGTCGAAGCGGAGCTGGAATTCGATCCCTCGATCGATGCAGACATGGACACGATGAAAGACATGCTGGCCCGCCGCAAAGACACCCAGCCTCTCGGCCAACCGACCTGTGGATCCGTTTTCCGCAATCCGCCAGGAGACTTTGCCGCTCGCCTGATCGAAGCCAGCGGACTAAAAACGTGTCGAATTGGTGACGCGGAAGTGTCTGAAAAACATGCGAATTTTATCGTGAATCTCGGCGAGGCCAGCGCCCTGGATATTGAGAATCTGATCCGCTACGTACAACAAACGGTGGCAGATCAAACCGGGGTTGAACTCATTCCCGAGGTACGGATTGTCGGTGAAGAACTGTGATGAGCGGTACGCATAACGACACCCGATACGCCGTGGACGATGCTGCCGAATTTGGTCGTGTCGCCGTTCTGTATGGCGGTACGTCCAGCGAACGGGCGGTTTCACTCGACAGTGGTGAAGCGGTATTGGGTGCCTTGCAGGCGCGCGGCATCGAGGCGCTGGGTTGGGATCCCGCTGAGCGGGGCCTGGTCGAACTTGCGACAGCCGGGTTCGACAGGGCCTGGATAGCGCTGCACGGTCCGGGTGGCGAAGACGGAGCGCTGCAAGGTGCGTTGCAGTGGTTAAACATTCCGTATACCGGCAGCGGTGTTATGGCATCCGCGATCGCTATGGACAAAGTTCGGAGCAAGCAACTTTTTGTCGAGGCTGGTATCAACACGCCTGACTACGCGCTCATCCATTCTGTCGCCGATGCAAAACTGGCCGCAGAAAAACTGGGCTACCCGATAGTTGTCAAGCCGGCCGGCCAGGGCTCGAGCGTTGGCATGACTATTGTGTTCGACGCGGATGATCTGTCCGCTGCGGTCGATCTCGCGCTCGAGTTTGGCATACCTGCCCTGGCGGAGCGCTGCATCGTTGGAACAGAGGCCACTGTCGCCGTCCTGCAGGGCGTCGCTTTGCCGAGCATTCGAATCGAGACGCCACGCGTTTTTTATGACTATCGCGCCAAATACGAATCGGAACGCACCCGCTATCACTGTCCCGGCACAGATGACGCGGAGCTGGAATCCAGGTATCGCGACATGGCGCTGGCGGCATTCGCGGTGCTCGGTTGCTCCGGTTGGGGGCGCGTCGACTTTATGACTGGCAGCGATGGAGTACCGCAGGTGCTCGAAATCAACACCGTGCCGGGCATGACCAGCCACAGTCTTGTGCCCATGGCGGCCAGTGAGACTGGCATCGATTTCTCCGAATTATGCTGGCGTGTTTTGGAAACAAGCGTGACGGACAGAGCGGTTGTCGCGTCAGTGGGGGTTGCAGCCAATGACGCGTAAACAGGCGCAACGTCGTAAGCAGAAGAAAACCCGGCAACTCAGGTTGCCGCCGTTTCCGCTGAAGCGCATTTCGGCAGTGACATTTGCCATCGCGGTGATATTGCTCAGCTACAGATTCAGCGCAGAAATGCTCGATCAACCGATCACGTCGATATCGATCGAGGGACCGTTTCAGCGCGTCAGCGCACTGAGCATCGAAGAAGCCATCAGCGACCAGTTAGATACCGGCTTCCTTAGTGCCAACCTGAAGCTGATTCAGAATCGTGTGAAAGCACTTCCATGGATTGATCAGGCCGCGGTGGGAAGGCGCTGGCCCGGAACGCTCGAAATCAGCGTGACTGAGCAGGTGCCGGCGGCAATCTGGGGTGAACGTGGTCTGCTCAACACGCGCGGCGATCTTTTTGTAACTGATGCCCGCCATGTACCTGCGGAACTGCCGAAATTGAGTGGACCGGACGGGCAGTCAGCAGTCGTGGCCGAACGTTACCTGGCAATGCGTGAAAAGCTGATGGCGTCGGGACTGGATCTAAGGCAGGTCAAACTGGACGCGCGCGGAGCATGGGCGTTGCAACTGAGCAACGGTGTTGACGTGCGTCTCGGGCGTCGCGATGTCGATGTTCGCTCGCAGCTGTTTCTCGATGTGGCCGCCGACATTATTTCCAGTCGCGAAGGCGAGATCGATTTTGTCGACATGCGGTACAGCAACGGATTTACGATCGGCTGGAAGACCGGGGCGCGGTCACCGGTGGCAGATCCGGAATCGGACGACCCAGGGATGGTCGCAGGCTTGTGAACAAGAAGGGTGACAAAAACATGATCGTTGGCCTCGACATAGGCACGTCGAAAGTCGTGGCAATCGTTGGCGAGGTTGGCGAAGACGGCACGATTGAAGTCATTGGAATTGGTTCGCATCCATCTCGTGGTCTGAAGAAGGGCGTCGTCGTCAACATCGAATCGACGGTCCACTCAATCCAGCGCGCCGTTGAAGAGGCCGAGCTCATGGCGGGCTGTGATATTCACTCTGTCTATGCCGGCATTGCGGGCAGCCACATTCGCAGCCTGAATTCGCACGGCATTGTCGCGATCCGTGACAAGGATGTGAGCCAAGGCGACCTGGAGCGGGTGATCGACGCCGCCGGTGCCGTAGCCATACCGGCAGACCAGAGAATTCTGCACATCCTGCCGCAGGAATTCCTGATTGATAACCAGGAAGGCATTCGCGATCCGATCAGCATGTCGGGCGTTCGCCTGGAGGCAAAAGTGCATATGGTGACCGGTGCAGTGAGCGCCGCACAGAACATTGTCAAGTGCGTGCAACGCTGTGGGCTGGAGGTGGATGACATTGTGCTCGAACAACTTGCGTCGAGCTACTCAGTACTCACTGAGGATGAAAAGGAGCTCGGCGCCTGCATCGTGGACATTGGCGGCGGCACCACCGACATTGCGGTCTTTCTGGGTGGCGCGATTCAACACACGGCAGTCATACCGATTGCCGGCGACCAGGTGACCAATGACATCGCGGTTTCAATGCGCACGCCCCTGCAGTACGCCGAAGAGATAAAGATCAAGTATGCGTGCGCACTGTCGCAGCTTGCTAATCCGGACGAAACGATTGAAGTGCCGAGCGTCGGCGAGCGCCCGCCGCGCCGGTTAGCAAGGCAAACGCTGGCGGAAATCGTCGAGCCACGATTCGAAGAGCTATTTGGTCTCGTTCGCGATGAACTGCGGCGCAGTGGATTCGAGGAATTGATCGCAGCAGGTGTCGTCATTACCGGCGGCAGCGCCAAGATGGAGGGTGCAGTCGAACTCGCGGAGGAAGTCTTTCACATGCCGGTGCGGCTCGGTGCGCCGCAGTACGTCGAAGGACTACTGGAGGTAGTGCGCAACCCGATTCACGCCACAGGCGTCGGTCTGCTGCTTTACGGCTACGAGGCCATTGTGCGCAGGGAACTGCGTTCGCCGCCGACAGGCGGCAGTCTTGGGGAAATTCTTGCGCGGATGAAATCGTGGTTTCAGGGACAGTTTTGAGTCAAGGCTTCAGCACGCTGAAGCAATTTTTAACGAGTGAGTAACAACAGAAACAGAGAGCGGAGGTAGTCATGTTTGAGTTAATGGATGCGCACAGCCAGAGCGCGGTAATCAAGGTAATCGGTGTGGGCGGCGGCGGCGGAAATGCTGTTGCCCATATGGTTAATTCGGGAATAGAGGGAGTGGATTTTATTTGCGCCAATACGGACGCCCAGGCATTAAACAGTGCCCGGGTACGAACGGCGTTACAAATCGGTTGTAACATTACCAAGGGTCTCGGCGCCGGCGCTGACCCCGATATCGGCAGGCAGGCCGGAATGGAAGATCGCGATCGAATCCAGGAAGTGATCGAAGGTGCAGACATGCTCTTCATTACCGCCGGCATGGGCGGTGGTACTGGAACGGGTGCCGCGCCGGTGGTGGCACAGGTTGCGAAAGAGCTGGGTATTCTGACCGTTGCTGTCGTTACCAAGCCGTTCGTTATGGAAGGCGGCAAACGCATGATGATTGCCGACCACGGTATCGGCGAGCTGGGCAAGTATGTCGATTCGCTGATCACTATTCCCAACGAAAAACTCCTGACGGTGTTGGGCGGTGAAACCACCTTGCTCGACGCATTCCGGTCTGCGAACCAGGTTTTGCAGGGCGCAGTGCAGGGCATCGCTGAACTGATTACCCGGCCGGGCTTGATTAACGTCGATTTCGCGGACGTAAAAACGGTAATGGCCGAAATGGGTATGGCGATGATGGGATCAGGTACATCAGCAGGAGACGACCGGGCACGCGAAGCGGCAGAGGCCGCAATTTCGAGCCCGCTGCTCGAGGACATCAACCTTGCCGGCGCGAACGGTATTCTGGTCAATGTCACCGCCGGCATGGACATGGCTATTGGTGAATTCCAGGAAGTGGGCAATACGATCAAGGAATTTGCATCAGACGATGCCACTGTGGTGGTCGGCACTGTCATCGATCCTGATATGAGCGATCGTATTCGCGTTACTGTCGTCGCGACAGGACTTGGCCAGAATGCTGCGCAATCAGGCGCTCCGATGCGGGTCGTGAAACGCACCTCAGCGGCGGCGACGGAGCCTAACTATCAGCAGCTCGACAAGCCGGCTATACAACGCAAACGTGCGGTTGGAGACGGGTTGGATGAAGCGGGTTTGCAGGAAGAATTGCTGGATATTCCAGCGTTCCTGCGACGTCAGGCAGACTGAGCGAACGGCGCTGGCCGCGTCTTACTCACTCGTAGCGGCCGATTTGACGCGCCATTGACCTCCGCCCGGACCGGGCAGTCGGTACAGCACTGGCTGCCCGGTCCGTCTTTCACGGAGTTGGCACTTTGGTGTGGCTGCGGGCCTTATGTTAGGCTGTCGCGCTATTGATTCTGCGAAATACCCGTAAGCGTTTGAATTTGGAGCGAGTTTCTAAGATATGCTGAGACAACGGACGCTGAAAACGGCCATTCGGGCGACGGGTGTTGGGCTCCATACCGGCGAAAAAGTGTATATGACGCTGCGCCCCGCAGCGGAAAATTCCGGCATCACTTTTCGTCGCGTCGACCTGGACGAACCGGTCGATATTCCGGCGGATGCAACCTTGGTTGGTGAAACCATGCTCGGCACCACTTTGATTAATGACGGTGCAAAGGTGGCCACCGTTGAACATCTGATGTCGGCGGCGGCCGGACTTGGCATCGACAACCTGAATGTCGACCTGTCGGCACCGGAAGTGCCGATCATGGATGGTAGTGCCGGGCCGTTCGTATTCCTGTTGCAGTCTGCGGGTATCGAAGAGCAGAACGCCGCGAAAAAATTCATTCGGATCAAACGCAAAGTTCGAATCGAAGATGGTGACAAGTGGGCACAATTCACACCGTTCAATGGCTTCAAGGTAAATTTCAAGATTTCTTTCAATCATCCAGTCTTCAACAAGCTCAGCCAGGATGCATCGATTGACTTTTCGTCGACCTCGTTTCTTAAGGAAGTCAGTCGTGCCCGTACATTTTGCTTCCTGCGCGATGTTGAGGCACTGCGGGCGCAGAATCTGACGCTTGGTGGCAGTATGGATAACGCCATCGTTTTAGATGACTACCGTATCCTCAATGAAGATGGCCTTCGTTACGCCAACGAGTTCGTTATTCACAAAATTCTAGATGCCATTGGCGACGTCTACCTGCTCGGTCACAGCCTGATCGGGGAATTCTCTGCACATAAATCCGGTCACGACCTGAATAACAAGTTATTGCGGGCATTACTTGCGGATCAGACTGCCTGGGATGAAGTCACCTTTAACGATCCCAAGAAAGCGCCGATTTCGTACGCCACTCCCGCATACGCCTGACCGTCGACGAAGGCGTTGTTACCCCAGACCGGCTACGTCACCGCACTACGCGGTGAGTACTGTATGAACGAACGACGGACAGACGCACCGAATTGTGCCCACGGTAATTTGAATGTTTGAAGACATCCGTTCGAATCCTGCGGCAAAGCGTAGCCCGCTGAAAGTCACACTTCAGGCGATTACAATCGCGCTCTTTATCTTGGCAATCGTCTACTTTTTGCGTAAGTACTCGGCCGATATCTCGAACCTGAAGATGCTGTCACTGCTCGATATTGTCGTTATCGGCGCGTGGTCATTTGTTTCCTATACGGCGTACGCCTATGCCGTTTATATCGTTTTCCTCGATCTCGGGTTGAAAAACCTGGGTCCAATTGCGTGGCTTAGAATCTATTTCGTATCAAGGCTCGTGAATTTTTTTATTACCCAGGGCGGTAATCTTTATCGTTTGCTGGTTCTGAAAAAAAACTACAATTTTTCATATACGAATACGGTGGGCGTCACCGGCTTTCTGATCTGGATCAATGCCGCCATAGCCCTGCTCGCATCTGCCTACGCGCTGGATAGCTTACAACTGGATTCCCGGATTGCCGGGCTCAGCCTTCTCGGCTGGTGTGGATTTCTGCTGGCTGGTCTGATGATCGTGCCGCTGACAGCCATCCTGTTGGCTGGCTGGAGTCGGACGGCATCGATTGCCAGGCATAAACTTGCCGCGCCATTCGTTCAGGTCGCAGATTTCTTCACGAGCACGATCAAGAACACTGGTCTCTTTGCCATCGTTACGATCCTCAGCATCATTCACTTCTGCTTTTTCCTCGGCGTGAATTACTTTGCATTTCGCGCAATCGGCCAGCAAATCGACCTGGGCGTCGTTTGCGTATTCACAACCGCCTTCGTCTTTACCCGATACATCAACGTGGTGCCCGGGAATATTGGCGTTTCGGAGCTGGTAGGCGGTCTGATGTCTGAACAAATGGGCGTTGGCTTCAGCAACGGGCTTATTGTTTCGGGCATCGTTCGTATGGTCGAGGTTTTAGTCATTTTATTGACAGGTTTGATCTACGGAAAGATTCTGGCCGTGTCGTTTTTCAGGCGTGACTAGGAAGATATTGAGATGATCGGAAACTTTCCCCACTGGTTCCAATAGCATGCAAAAGGAACAAATGCAGGTACTCCTGATCTCCAGAAAATGGCCCCCCGCCGTGGGTGGCATGGAGACGTATAGTTGGGAACTTTCTCAGGAGCTGAAACGAATCAGCTCGGTTAATCTCAACGTCCGGTTTTTGCCCGGCCGGAAAGATGGGCGGCCTCCGCACGCCATTGCCTTAGCCTGGTTTATCATAAGTACAGCGTGGTTCTTATTCCGAAACAAGAACAAGTACGACGTCGTCCACTTTGGTGACATGGTACAGATCGGACTGGCGTGCGTAAGTCGCTGGCGATCACCCGATGCGCGCAATGTAATCGCACTACATGGGTTGGATGTCATCTATGGCCGCCGCACCGGCTTGTTGCCCGGCATATATCGACGTTACCTGGACTGGGCCAGGCGGCGAGATTGTGTTGATTGCTTCATCGCTAACAGTCGCAATACGGCGCGCTTGTTACGAGAGCAGGCCTTCAAATCAATCGCCGTCGTGCCGCTTGGTGTGCGTCTGGTGGATGATCATGAACGTCCTGCAATTGATGCAATTCCTGAAGACAGATTTGTCCTTTTCTTCGGCAGGGTTTTTCGCCGCAAAGGTCCACGCTGGTTCGCCGAACATGTCCTGCCGCTTCTACCGGCGGATGTTAAATTAACAGTGGTCGGCACAGTCTGGGATACAGACGATGGTGAGTATCTCGAGCAGAATTCGAGAGTTCGTATGCCGGGCGCCTACCCGGTCGATATCAGTCGTGACGAGTTTGAGGCGATGAAAAGACGAGCCGTCGCGATTGTGATGCCCAACGTAAAGAACCCTGATGGCAGGGACGTTGAAGGATTCGGTCTCACTGCCCTGGAGGCTGCTGATCACGGCGCCCCTCTGGTTGCAGCAGATCTTGAAGGCATAAGGGATGCTGTCCTTGACGGCCAGACCGGGTTTCTTGTTGCACCGGAAGATGAAAAGGCATGGGCGAACAAGATCCAGGGACTTCTGCACTGGTCCAGGGAACAACGGCAGCAGTTCGCCGCAACGTCAGTTGCGGCATTGCGTCAACATTATTCGTGGGCCCGGGTAGCTGCGGATACAGTCGCAGTCTACGAGAATAGCAAGGCCAGCATCCAGGAAAGCTAGCCACCGCAGTTGAGTCGCCGGTTCTTTAATGAGGCTTGCGTCGAACTCCCATCCAGTCAGTGGTCAGACAATTGGTTAGGATCGGAATCTTCGCTTTCGCCGGAACCATCACCATTACGCACGGCGACCATTGCATAGCCGAGTGGAAACGCCTCGGCCGTGCGGGCGGATATTGACGCACCCCACTTACGTCCGATGAACCATCGGGTGAAAGCCTGCAGGCCTCGAGCAGACCAATTGCCGATCAGTGGTACAAACTGCAGATGTTTCGCCACGATATCCGTGAGGATTTCAGGCGTGCCGCCAATCGCTTGCAGGCTGACTATTTCGAAGCCGTGGTGGCCTGCGTATCTGCGCAACGCATGTTCGCTGTACCGAAAATAGTCATGGGGCTGCTCGTGCAGACAGTAAAGGAACGGTGTGTTCAGCAGGAGCTTCCCGCCGGGCTTCGTGATACGAGCCATCTCCGACCAGAGGACCGTTGGTTCGGGAATATGCTCCAATACGTCGGATAGAACCGTTGTATCGAACGCTGCATCATTCAGCGGCAGCTTTTGACCGAGGTCGCACTCAAAATCCAGGTGTGCCGGGCCGTTTGTCGGCTGCGACCAATCCACACAGGTAATGTCGGTAACGTACTCCCGATACGCGGCATACAGCGGCACCTTGCCACACCCAAGATCGACCAGTTGGCCGCTTGCGTGCGCTTGCAAGCTCTTATCATAAAAGCGTGCAACGATGTCGCTGATCAATCGTGAACCCACGCCGACTTCAGACGGATTACGGGAGGCCCTGAGTACACCTTTCTTGCGAACGAATTTTGTAGGAGTCCATGCGTCTTCTGCTTTCACACCGTGTCCTCAAGCCGAATTCCCGGCCAGGCCGCCAAATTTGTCCTGTCTATTGCGTCGCAGATTCTCAAGGCGAATTTAGATCCCGAATTTCCCAAACCTGTGCCCGGTTCACAGTTGCATAAAGTTGCGTTATGTACAATACGGCGTCATTGCGGCATTGGCCCTGCGCTTAGGAACCGAAAGAAATGGAATTGCTTAGCCTATTAACTGTAGCTGGATTTGCGCTCAGTTGGCAGCGTTGGCGAGACACGACTGCATCGTCAGCTTTGCTACATGCTGTCTCGGCAATGCTGGTATTGCTGTTTGTCGGAGCGCTGCTAAACCTGCTTCTGCCGGTTGCCGTTTTGTTGCTGGCGAGCGGAACCATGCTGTCAGTGACCGAACTGGTACGCATTCGTCGTAACCGGTTGGCAATTCCGGTGCCAATCGGTGTTTTAGTAGTGAGCGGTATCCTGTACTGGCTTGTGCACTCTGGTTCCTCGCTTTTCTATTACGACGAGTATTCTCATTGGGGCGTGTTTTTGCGCGAGATGCTGGCAAGCAGTGCGCTTTGGGGCGCAGACACTAACTCGATGCATCCACGCTATCTTCCGGGCACTTCCCTGTGGCAGTACTACTTCGCCGTATACTCGGGGAGACCCGAAGGTGCGGGCTACCTGGCCCAGTTCATACTTTTGCTGACGCCGCTGATGGTGATTTGGGAAAAAATTGCCTGGCGCCAGGTCCTGTGGCACATCGGCCTGATGGCGCTGCTGATTGTGCTGCTGTTCAACTTTGGACATGGATTTACCAGCCTGTACGTTGATCATCTGCTGGGTGCCTGGTTTGCCGGAATTCTCTTGAATTTCCTGGTCGATCAGAAAGCCAGGAGCTTGGCGCAGCTCGGCAGCTATCTCTTGCCGCTTGCCGTGCTTGTTCTGATTAAGACGACTGGCGTATTTTTCGCAATCGCCGTTGCCGGCATCATCGCTCTCTTGCTGATAGCGCCAGCAGAAAATGCCACTAGACAGAGCTTGTCCCTGCGTTGGCTCAGGGCCGTAGCGTTTCCAGCAGTAACGCTGGTGCTATGTATATCCATATTGTCTGTCTGGAACTTGAATCGTAATGCACTGGACGTTGGAGACGGGGCGGGCGAAGCCGCCTCATTGATGGGTAGTATCGTATCCGGCGAAAGCGTCCTTACCGATGCGCAGCAACAGGAGCTTACGAGACGCTTCGTGGAAGTGTTGATGCATCAACAAATTAGTAAGGACATAGTGTCCGCGCAATACAACGCCTTTAGTTACCCGATCATGGGCGCCTTTACGGAACGCTTTCGGCTAACGACTTTTTCGCTGCTCGGTTTCTCCCTAATTGCAATATTCCTGTCCTGGTACGTCCTTCTTGCAAAGGAAACTCGCCTGGCATGGCTGGTCGCGTCGACTAGTACGTGGCTGGCAGGTGTCGTGTACATAGGCGGTCTCTATCTCGGTTACCGATATGCCTCGAAATCTGACTATGATCTGCTCCTTTCATCGTATGTTCGCTACTCCCATTCGATGCTGTTACCGATCGCGCTGTTTTGCGTTTCGCCACTTCTGCCGTTGTTTAGTGGTGCGCAAGGTCAGGCAGTGAAATTGGGCGAGAATTTATTCGTCGAAAGGCGATTCTGTTTTTTCGCAGTGGGACTGGTTGCCCTGTACATATTCGAATCTCCCTATCTTCGGCCCCTCTATGTGGAACAGCCGCCGCATGATTTTCGCATTCAAACCGAACCGGTCACCGATCGCATGCGCGAACTGACCGGAAACTCGACTTTGTGGGTCTTCTTTCCAAATGACGTCGAGAACGGCGCCCTTGGACAGATGCTGCAATATCAGCTATCGCCCGGTCGCGCTCACGTAGAAGAAAATTCGGACAGGCTGCTCAATGATCTCGATGCGTTACGAAAGGAATTGCGTAACTGGGAATACATCTGGTTCGCAAACAAGAACCCCGAGTTTCAAAACGCCATCGAATCGTTGCTAGGGCAGGGTCTGGGAGACGGTCTTTTTCGTATCAATCCTGTTGGCGACCGGCTTCAGTTCGTGGAAGTCGACAACGCGCTTGGCGCGAGCAGCCATTAACAGTGTCTAATCGCGTACGATTTTGTAAACGCGTCCAAACGCAAAGTCGCGTTCGTCTTCCAGCCTGACCTCGTCAAGAAGCACATACTCGTCAGGCAATTCGTCTGCGAACATAAGAGCGACGAAAAGCGGTGCATTGACCGAAATGACGTGAGAAATAGGCGCGGGCTCTACTCGCCCGTCCAGATCAGCCGAGAATATCTGAAACAGTCGCGCAAATACGTAGTCAACATGCGGTGCTTCAACCAGGAGCTGCTCCGGATCCATCTGCAACAGCCTGTCGAGTTCGACAACTTTTTGCTCATGTTGCGGCGTCATCAGGAAGTTATTACTGACGACGCTGCAATCGGTGTGATAGCGAACGTGATGGCCGTCATCGTTGTAAGAGATCGCCAGGCCCGCTTGCTCTGCGCACGCGTCTGCAAGGTCCGGGTAGAGGGATCGAGTTGCCGCGTAGTCGACGTTGTTGCCGGGCGGGTAACGCAGGAAAAGACGGTTCTTAACTGCCGGTTGATACGCAAGTGCCACCACCATTATCGCCGCGCCGACGGACGCCAACGTCGTTAATTTGAGCCTGTCGCTGTGTTCCTGCACCAGCAGGAGACCACCCAGCAAAATCGCCCAGGAACCGAATGGGTGAAATCGAAATTGCGCCAGCATCAGCAGCAAGCCAAATACGACGAAAATTGCACTGTAACGATCTGTGGGTTGATCTGACCGCCACACGCGCAAGGCAAAGCATCCAACGAGCACGGGCGTTATGAAAAAAAGCCAGCTGTAGTAGGTTGTTATCCAGATCACGCCGCCCGGCCCCAACAATCGCTTTACCGGGCTTTGCACCTCCGCGACTTCCTGGACGATCGTTAGTTCGCCGCTCAGGAATGCCGCTCCGATAAGTATTTTTGCGAAAAGCGGTATCGCGAGAACGCCGCCCAGACCGACTAGCACCATCATATTGCGCTTCTGGAACGGCCTGCTTGTGAAAAACAGGATACAGGCGGAGGTACATCCGGCAATGTACAAATGAAACCAGGACAGTGTCCAGAATTCGAATTGCAGGTCACGGAACGGCCCTGAGGGCAGCGCAATGACGAGCGTCGTGACGAACAAGGTGCCCGCGAGCACACGCAGAGATTCTGCAGCCGGCGTCTGAGCGCGAATCCAGCTTACCAGGAGGCATACGAGCACTGGCACCTGCAAGATGAACAGACCGTTGTGGAATGCGGGGGCGATGCCGAGTGCCGCGCCGAAAAGAATCGCGTCAGCCGGCCTGGCGCCACGAGAAAAATAGCGCAGTCCCGCCACGACGGTCGCTAGTACAAAAGTCAGCTCCAGGAAGTGATGATCAATGACGCCAACGCCGTGCATGGTTTGGGTCAAGGGCGAGAGTGCGAAGCCGAACATCATGAGGGCTGCGAATGCCGGTCGCAGACCGGCATACCAGCCGATGAGGGTAAGCAGTCCCGCATTAATCAGTAGCCAGAAGACGGGTATGTGGGCTAGAAACGCCATTGGATCCAGCGCCGGATTAATCAATAGCGCCGCCGACAATGCCAGCGCGGCGAGATAATCGTAGGCCCAGGGCCAGTTCAGCCAACTGCCCTCAGGAGCATGAATCATGGTGTCGTACTGGTAGAAGCCACGTTCACCAATCGCCGCATCCAGTATGCGTCGCGCGTGATAGAACG
Organism: Woeseiaceae bacterium; assembly: GCA_051007895.1. GTDB lineage: Bacteria > Pseudomonadota > Gammaproteobacteria > Steroidobacterales > Woeseiaceae > SZUA-117. The sequence goes on along the minus strand of JBPCYD010000027.1, from coordinate 14,809 downwards.
AATCATTGCCGACAGGAATGTAGTTCCCGTCCACATAAGCTGCGGTTAGCATGTTCAACGCCATCAACACCGCAATCAGTGCGCTGATCAGCCAGATCACGAGGTAAGCTGTCGATGTTTTCATTTGATTCTGTTACCGGCCCGCCGGCTTAATCCAAAATTCGTCAGGAATTAATCGCTCAATCTTGGAGTTTATACGCATGCCTGCGGATTCAATGTGATCCAGTAGACGTACCATGACCTTTATTCCCGCCCGGCTTGGACGCTACGATGAGCAGATTCTTACCCAGGATTCGTGCGAGCGGAACCGACATTAGTCGACTTAAGGGAAACAGGTAGCGATCGTAAAAGCCGATAGTTCTCGGGTTGAGCGGTGCGGGCTCCGGCCCATCAAAGAGTTTGAATGCCAGCGTCGCGAAAAAGCCCAGCGCATCGGTATAGGCGCGCTTCTCCACCTGGAAGCCAGCCTGTACGACCAGCTTATCCAGACCCTGCATGCGGTAGCGACGGTGATGACCGACATGCGCATCCATTGACGAATACAGCAGCATGAATGCAGGCACATAGATCATTAAACGTCCACCGGGCTTCAGCACCCGGTAAATTTCGGCAAGTGCTGCAGCGTCATCCTCAATGTGTTCGAGAACATTCAGCGTGAAGACATAGTCGACGATTGCATCATCAAGGCAATGTAGATCTTCATACGGTTCGTGTCCCTTGCTTGCGAGAAAGGTCCGGGAGGACTTATCGGGTTCGATACAATACACATGCTCATGCGGAATACTGAGGCTGTCGCTGAACGTACCGATACCGGCGCCGAAATCCAGCGCTTTTTCGGCGTCACCCGCGTGTCGGCGTATCAGCTGTCGAAGATAGTGATTGTATTTTCGAGCTTCACGCATAACCTCGAGGTTTTCGCCGCCGGAATGCTGGTGTAACGGCGTCTCTGTCGTCAACTGGCTCATCAGGATTTGCGTCGGTCCTGGCCGAGCCAGGATAGCGACAAATAATGCAGGCGCTTGCTCTCGCGTCTGCCGCGGGCAACTGAATCGAGGACCAGGCCGGTAGTCAGCGAGAGGAAGGCCAGAACCATTATGCTGGCAGCGAGAATGGCGGTGGGAAAGCGCGGCACTAAACCGGTGTCGAGAAATTCCAGAGCGACCGGTAGTCCCAGTGCAAGAGACGTTACTGCCATTAGTCCGAATAATATCGAGTAAAAGAAGAACGGACGTTCGTCTTTGGTCAGGATCAGGATTGTCCACAGAATCCTTAGTCCGTCACGATAGGTGTTGAGTTTACTGACGCTTTCCTCCGGCCGGTCCTTGTACTGCGTATCGACCTCCGCAATGGGCATATTCAGTGACAGGGCATGTACCGTCAGCTCGGTTTCTATTTCGAATCCTGTTGACAGCGCGGGAAACGATTTGACGAAGCGCCGCGAAAAAATACGATACCCGGATAATATGTCATCGCACCGCTTGCCGAAAATCCAGTTAACAATGCCGGTGAGAAGCCGGTTGCCGAATTGATGTCCAAATCGATAGGCAGCAGCGATATCGGTAACGCGACGTCCGTTCAACATGTCGCAGTGATCACGCATGAAAGTTTCCAGCATTGACTGAATGCGTTCACTTTCATAGGTATCGTCGCCATCAACCAGTACATAGATTGAGGCATCGATATCTGAAAACATACGGCGCACAACGTGCCCTTTTCCCTGCTGTTTTTCGCGCCGGACGACCGCGCCGCTCTGTTCAGCGACTTCCATGGTTTTGTCGCTGGAATTGTTGTCGTAAACGTACACGGTCGCCGTTGGCAGCTGTTCACGGAACGATGCAACTACAGCGGCTATCGTCGCCTCTTCGTTATAACAGGGAACCAGCACCGCGATTTCGAGGTCCGTGAGGCAATCAGCTTCAATGTCCAAATTGTGAATCAATCAAGTGCCCTTTGTGCCACATATCGCATAAACTTCGAATCCGGAGCGCGCCAGTTGTAGTCCAGCAAGTTAGTGAATAGTTGCTGACCTAAACGGTCGCAGTGAACCGGGCTCATCTATTCCCAGCGCAGCATCGAACAGGCAAAAAAGTATGAAACTCATCATTCAGATACCCTGTTACAACGAAGAGTCCAGTCTGCCTGTGACGTTGTCTGAATTACCGAAAACCGTTGCCGGATTCGATTCCGTCGAATGGCTCATAATAGACGACGGCAGCACCGACGATACCGTAGAAATCGCCAATAAACATGGCGTACATCACGTTGTCAGACATGTGCAAAACCAGGGGCTCGCCAGGGCATTTATGACCGGACTGGACGCCGCGCTTGCGGCAGGTGCTGACGTCATCGTCAATACGGACGCCGACAATCAGTATCGGGCCAGTGACATCGAACAGCTGGTACGCCCGATATTGGAGCACGAGGCGGAGATCGTCATCGGCGCCCGTCCAATCGCACAAACGGCACACTTTTCGTTTTTAAAGAAAACACTGCAACGCCTGGGAAGCTGGGTGGTACGGGTAGTGAGCGGCACCAACATCGAAGATGCGCCAAGCGGTTTTCGGGCGTTCACCCGCAGTGCGGCCAGCAAGCTCATGGTCTTCAGCGAATACACTTATACGCTAGAGACCATCATCCAGGCGGGTCAGAAGAATATTCCGATTGTGTCTGTTCCCATCGGCACAAACGCAGACATGCGACCCTCGCGCCTGGTGCGCAGTTTGCCTTCCTATATCTCGCGATCGTGCATGACCATTGTGAGAATATTCATTGTTTACCGCCCATTCCGCTTCTTCATCACAATCGGAACGATCCTGTTTACTGCGGGCGTGCTTGTTGGGCTCAGATTCCTGCTGTTCTATATTTCTGGCGAAGGTGACGGCCATGTGCAATCGCTGATTCTTGCATCCGTACTGCTGGGAATGGGCTTTCAGACCATCCTGATTGCGTTTGTCGCGGACCTGCTTGCTGCCAATCGAAAACTGCTCGAAGAACAGCGGCAGCGGTCTCTTGCTGATAGAAATTAGTGGGGCGGATTGAATAGCCACGACCCGACGCCAGGAGCGGTCATTGCCTGTGCCTAACGGCTTACCTTAACGACGCAGTGAGCCACTCGTTCGCCGGATTCGCGCACCTGTAAAAGTATCGTTTCGGCCTCGAATCGCAATCGCGATGCCCAGGCCGATGAACTGCACAGCAAGACCAGTTCCTGGCGGTCGTTGATCGTTGCAGCTACAAGGTTTTCGGCCAATTCAGGTGCAATCCCAGATCTGATTCTCGACGTCAGCGAATCCATATTTTGAGCACGTTGGATAATTTTTTCCAGGCTGCTGTTATCGCCTGAATTGAGCAACATTTCGAGTTTTTTGATCGGCATGAGAAGTGTGACGGAGTCGGCGTTTTTTCCCCGGTTGCAGTGACCGGAATCATGGTTCAGAGCCGCTGATCTTGTAATAAAAAGCGGAATTTTGCATATTGAACATCCGACAAAGGCATACCCGCCGAAAGACGGGGACGCAAAACCACCGATCTAAGGGACGTTACGTCCTACGACAGCGGGGCTACCGAAGTGACTAGTAATAGCAGACCTATAACAATGAAACGCCGCCAAAATCGGTCGTCGGTCTGCGGCATAATTAGTTATAAATCAATAGCTTACAAATTGAACGGGCTAGTCCCGGGGATTGCTCAATGAATGTAGTCATATTCGGCAAGGGGTTCGGACAACCTCTGCAAATCAACCTGTCCGGGCGCTCTGCCGGGGCATTCGCGGTGTTGATTTTGGGCTTTCTCGGAAGCGTAATGTTCGGTGCGGGCTATTGGTATTCCGCGCAAACCGGATCAGGTGTCAGTCAGTCAGAGGTTTCGATGCTCTCGCAGGAAGTTCTTGATCAACAGGAAAGAATTGCGGAGACCCGTCAACAAACTGAAGATACTCTGGATGCATTAGCCATTCGAATTGGCCAGATGAGTGCCCGAGTGATTCGGCTCGACGCAGTGGGGCGGCGACTGACGGAAATGGCAGAATTGGAAGACGGCGAATTTGATTTTGAGTCAGAGCCGGCAATGGGCGGCCCGGAAGAGCACTACGTCGCGGGCTCAAATATCGCCGTTCCAGAAGTGCTGACGGCTATGGCACAACTTGGCACACAGCTTGATGATCGAGAAGCGCAACTGGGCGTTCTGCAGAACGTTCTGTCGAATCAGAATCTCTCAGATCGTGTTTATCCGAAAGGACGTCCGGTACTGTCCGGCTATATGTCTTCCTATTTCGGACGACGCACGGATCCTTTCACAGGAAAGCCCGCTAACCACCAGGGTGTCGATTTCGCCGGTAAGGCAGGCGCGGAAATCATCGCCGTCGCGGATGGTGTCGTCACCTGGTCATCCGATCGCTACGGCTTCGGCAACCTCGTCGAGATTAACCACGGCAACGGCTATTCGACCCGCTACGCGCATAATGAAGAGAACCTGGTTGCCGTGGGCGAAGAGGTAAGAAAAGGTCAGACGGTCGCTCTGATGGGCGACACGGGTCGCGCCACGGGCCCGAACCTGCACTTCGAAGTCCTCCGTAATGGCCGCCGAGTCAATCCGGCCACGTTCATAAGTCAGGCCGACTAGCGACGCCAAAAAGCGGTCTTCCGGCAACTTGTCTTTGCCGGATCAGGTCCTATATCCATGAGCCCGTCGAGTTGTCATTCTGCGTGGATGTATCGTGCAAATTCCTGATTAGTCCGTAAAATACCCGTTTTTTGTCCATTGTCGGCAGAATAAGCTGCCGGCCGTTCCAGGAGCCCTGCGTGGCCAATTTCCTCACCCGCATTTTTGGCAGTCGCAATCAGCGAATGCTGCGCCAGTTTACGAAAGTCGTCAGGAAGATTAACGATCTCGAGTCTGACATCAAAGCACTCAGCGATGAGCAGATCCGTGACAAGACGGACGAATTTCGACAGCGCTTGCAGGAAGGCGCCACGCTGGACGATGTTTTGCCGGAAGCTTTTGCAGTCGCCAGGGAAGCCGCCTGGCGATCGCTTGGCCTGCGTCCATTCGACGTCCAGCTTATCGGTGGCATGGTCCTGCACCGCGGCAATATCGCCGAGATGCGAACGGGTGAAGGCAAGACGCTTGTCGCGACATTACCGGCCTACCTGAACGCGCTGTCCGAAAATGGTGTGCACATTGTTACGGTCAACGAATATCTCGCGCAACGCGATGCAGACTGGATGCGGCCCGTTTACGAATTCCTCGGGTTGAGGGTCGGCGTTTCCAAATCGGGACAATCGCATGACGAAAAAAAGGCTGCATATGATGCCGATATTACCTATGCGACCAACAACGAACTGGGTTTCGACTATCTGCGCGATAACCTTGCGTTTTCACTGAACGACAAAGTCCAGCGTAATCTCAATTTCGCTATCGTCGATGAAGTCGACTCAATCCTGATTGACGAAGCCAGGACGCCATTGATTATTTCGGGGCCGGTGGAAGAGAGCACCGACCTCTATCAAAAAATCAACAAGCTGATTCCAAAGCTGCGGCCGCACAGCGATCCGGAAGGCAAGACGAACGAGGACATCCTGTTAAAGGCAGTCGAACTGAACGACGCCAGGGGTCTGCCAGTTATGCTCAAGGACGATGCCGGGAATGAGACGAACGTCATGTCGGTGGATGATGCGATCGCCGTCGGCGAAGAGCGTGGCTGCGACGTCGTGCTGACTGAAAAGGAAGGCAAGGCACCGGTCTGTGAGCTCATTGTTCGCGGCCACTACTCCGGCGATGAGAAATCCAAGCAGGTGCACGTCACCGAGGAAGGACACCAGGAAGTCGAAAAGCTGATGATCAAGTCGGGTCTCCTGAGTGAGGGTGAGAGCCTCTATGACGCTCAGAACATCAAACTCCTGCATCACCTGAACGCGGCGCTGAGAGCGCACGTCATGTTCCAGAAAGACGTCGAATACATCGTCAAGGACGGCGAGATCGTCATCGTCGATGAGTTCACCGGACGCACGATGCCGGGTCGGCGCTGGTCGGACGGGCTGCACCAGGCCGTTGAAGCTAAAGAAGGCGTGGCGGTCAAACAGGAAAATCAGACGGTTGCATCCATCACCTTTCAAAACTATTTTCGCCTGTACAACAACCTGTCCGGTATGACAGGCACCGCGGATACCGAGGCATTCGAGTTTCTGCAGATCTACGGGCTGGAGGTCATGGTCATTCCAACGCACATGCCGATGGTGCGCAAAGACATGCCGGACCTCGTGTACCTGAACCAGCAGGATAAATTCGATGCCATCATCGAGGACATCACTGACTGTCGCGAACGCGGCCAACCGGCCCTGGTCGGAACAACGTCAATCGAAACCTCGGAACTGCTGTCGAAAGTGCTAAACAAAAATGACATCAGCCACGAAGTGCTGAACGCCAAACAGCATGAGCGTGAAGCACATATTGTCGAGCAGGCCGGTCGCCCGGGCGCGATTACGATTGCGACCAACATGGCGGGTCGCGGTACCGATATCGTGCTCGGTGGCAATCTGGATGCAGAGATTCGAGAAGCCGGCGAGGGCGCAGACGAGGACACTATTCGCGCAGATTGGCAGGAGCGCCACAATGCGGTTCTGGAAGCAGGTGGGCTACACATTGTCGGTACGGAGCGCCATGAATCCAGGAGAATCGATAATCAGCTGCGCGGACGTTCCGGTCGCCAGGGAGACCCGGGGTCAAGTCGGTTCTACCTGTCAATGGAAGACAGCCTGATGCGTATTTTCGGCGATCCGCAACGTACCAAGAACCTGTTGTCTCGCGCCGGCATGCGCGAGGGGGAAGCGATAGAAAGCAAATTGCTCACCCGCCAGATCGAAAAGGCGCAGCGCAAAGTCGAGTCACACAACTTCGACATGCGCAAGAACCTGCTCGAGTACGACGACGTTGCCAATGACCAGCGAAAGGTTGTCTATCATCAGCGCTCGGAGCTGATGGGCGCGGACGATGTTTCAGAATCTATTGCTGCGATTCGTGACGAGGTCGTTGAGGTCCTGGTCGAACAGTACATTCCGCCGGGCAGCCTTGACGAACAGTGGGATCCGGACGGCCTGGCCAGCGCCTTCGAAAGTGATTTCGCGATCACCATGGATGTACCGGCGTGGATTGGTGAAGACAGTCGCCTCAATGAAGACCAGATCCGCGAGCGATGTGTCACGGAAATGGCGAATGCCTACGATGCGAAGGTCGAGTCTATTGGCGCGCCGCTGATGCGACTCGTGGAAAAGGAGATCATGCTCAAACAGCTCGATTTCCACTGGAAAGAGCATTTGGCAGCAATGGACTATCTGCGTCAGAGTGTTGGATTGCGCAGTTACGCGCAGAAGAACCCCAAGCAGGAATACAAGCGGGAAGCGTTCGAAATGTTTGGTGAAATGCTGGAGCAGGTCAAGCACGACACGATCAGCATTTTGTCGCGAGTTCGAATTCAGAGTGAGCAAGACGTTCAGCGCCTCGAAGCCGAGCGCCGCCAGGCGCAGGCTATGGAATTCAAGCACGCCGATGCACCGACGCTGGGCCCGGGCGCGCAGGCAGCGCCGGAACAGGGTCCACCCGGATTGCCGCCGCAGGCCGCACCGGCGCGAGAACCTGCACCGGAACCCTTCGTGCGATCGGGCCGCAAGGTCGGTCGAAACGAACCGTGTCCCTGTGGATCGGGCAAGAAATTCAAGCAATGTCACGGCAAGCTGAGCTGACCACAGATCCCGGACGCATAAGCGTTGTCGCCGGGATTCTCAGCCACAATGGGCGAATTCTCTTAAGCGATCGCGCGCAGGCGCGTTCAATGCAGGACTATTGGGAATTCCCGGGTGGCAAGGTGCAGCCGGAAGAGTCTCCGGACGCCGCGCTGTGCCGGGAGCTTCAAGAGGAGCTCGGTGTCACGGCATTGCAGTACGAACACTTTGAGACCGTCTGCCACGATTACGCGGATCTGTCGGTTGCAATCGAATTCTTCGTCGTTACCCGCTGGCATGGCAAACCGGCAGGTATGGAGGGTCAGGCACTGCGTTGGGTAGCACAGGACAGCCTGGCTGGTGAGCGCATTTTGCCTGCGGACGCGCCGATCGTTGCAGCGCTTTGCAAGCGTTAGCAAATACTGATTTTGAAGTCGACGTCGTGACCGGTCTGAACCGCGCGCGCCTCGATTGTCGACCACTCGAGGAATCGCACGGTGAAACGGTGTTGGCTGCCGCTGATCTCCGGATATAGCTGACTACCATCTGGCATCGAAACTCGCAGCAAGCGGCAGCTTGCGTCTTTCTGCATGCGATGCTGATACATACCGTTAATAGCCGTTTTTGCAGTCGGTCGCGCGCTCTCGCGGATCAGCCACAGCAATTCGCTGACCGCATCACAGACGGGCCGCACGAGCTTTAGCCAGCTCTCCATATCTTCTGCACGTCTTCCGGTGGGTTGCCGCAGCCAGTGGCTGTATTCTGGCAAATCGAACTCGCAGGTACCGCCGGGAATCGAGCTCCGGTGTTTGATTGAACTAAGGAATTCGCAATCCTTGAGTGGCTGCAAAAACTTCGTGCCGACCGCATCCACCTCATCACGACTGGCAACCAGGTTTCCCAACAGTGTCCCCAACCGACCGCTGTCGACACCCGGCTGGCTCTGAAACTTCGAGAGAGTTTCGATCTGCATGTCGAGTTCTTTACGAACTTCAGTACGAACGTCACCGCGGGTGAGAACGGCCATGATATCAAGCAGATTCGAAATTGCGCCGCGGGTTGCCCAATCAGACTCACCCTCGCAGTTATATAGCAGCTGCTGGTACAGGAACTCGAGACGCATGAAGGTACGCATCCGCTCGTTGAGCGGCTGTTCATATTGTGGCTGGCGACGCGCCGAGGCTTGCAGCGGGGAAGAGGGAGCGGTGGCGACCATGACGGTATTCTGCGCTACCGTTTCTTTTCAGGCAAATAATAAAGTATGTCGGCTAATTGCGATCCAGGCTGAGATAGAAATCGTGCAACGCGGCTACGGCGGCTCGCGTGTCGTCAAGGCTGCCGTCGTTGGTGATGACATCATCTGCAATGGACAGACGTTCCTGGCGGGTCGCCTGTGTCGCCATTATGCGACGCGCGCTCATCTCGTCTTCATTGTCGCGCGCCGTCAGGCGACGCAGCTGCGTCTGTTCACTGCAATCAACAACCAGGATTCGATCCATCGATTCTTTCATCGGTGATTCAAACAGAAGCGGTACTACGATGATGACGTACGGGCCCTCTGCAGCCTCGGCCCGTCTCGCTGCAGACGCCTGGATCAGTGGATGCAGAATGTTTTCGAGCTGGCTACGCTTCTGGTCGTTCGAGAATACGATGCGCCGCATCGCCTGGCGATCCAGCGAGCCATCCGTCGCAATGACAGCTGCACCAAATTCTGCCTGAATCTCATCCAGGGCGGGCATGCCGGGCGCGACGACTTCGCGTGCGACTACGTCGGTGTCGATGACCGGTACGCCCAGTTCCTCGAAAAAACCGGCAACCAGTGATTTGCCGCTGGCAATCCCGCCCGTCAGGCCGATCCGCATTAAGTGTCGATGCTCGTTGTTGATGTATCCAGGCTCCGTGTCGTTGGCCGTATCAGGCAATCAGATCATCAGGTCCAGGTACCAATTGACGATTGCCGGTCCCCACAACAAGGCTATCCAGCCGGCAGCCGCCAGGTAGGGGCCGAAAGGAATAGGCACATTCCGCTCATGACCCCTGGTGACAATGAGCAGGATGCCGACGACAGCGCCAACGACCGCAGACATGAGAATGATGACAGGCAGCATTTTCCAGCCAAGCCAGGCACCCAGCGCGCCCAGGAGCTTGAAGTCGCCGTAGCCCATGCCTTCTTTGCCCGTAATCAGTCGGAAGATGTGATAGATACTCCAGAGACTCAAATAGCCGGCCAGCGCGCCAACTATGGCGGTACTCGGGTCGACAAACAGGTATCGGGCGCCCTCCATCGGATAAAACAGACTCATGCCAAGACCCGCCCAAAGTAGCGGCAGTGACATGGAATCCGGAATCAGCTGATGGTCTATATCGATGACGCTGATCGCGATGAGCATCCAGGTTAGCCCAATCGCCGCGACCGCTTCCCAGCCGAAACCAAAGCGCCACGCCACAATGCCTGTGAGCACGGCAGTCAGCAGCTCTATTACGGGGTAGCGGAGCGCGATCGGTGCTTTGCAGCCGGCGCACTTGCCGCCTAAGACCACATAGCTCAATACAGGAATATTCTGCAGGGCCGTGATTTGCTGACCACAATTCGGACACCTCGAGCGTGGTGCCACAAGGTCGAAGCGACCCTCAGGCAGGTCCTGCGCCGGTTCGGCCATCAATTCGTCACATTGCGTGCGCCATTCCCGCTCCATCATGAGTGGCAGGCGATAGATCACGACGTTCAGAAAGCTACCCACCAGCAGGGCGACGGCAAATGCGATCGCAATGAACAGCAGCGGTGACTGAATCAACAGGTCTTGCATGAATCAAATGCTCCGGAAGACAGAAACGGCGCTAGCGAGATTCGCTAAACGCCGTTTCATTACCAGTTCTGGCCCATTTCGGGGCCAGCCAATTCCGCAGGTCGCTAGATGACTGAACCCATTTTGAAGATGGGCAGGTACATCGCCACAACCAGGCCGCCAACGAGAACGCCGAGGATGGCCATGATCATCGGCTCGAGCAGGCTTGAGAGGTTATCGACCGCGTTGTCGACGTCCTCTTCATAGAAGTCGGCCACTTTCGCCGACATCTCGTCGAGTGAACCTGATTCTTCGCCAACCGCGATCATCTGGATAACCATGTTGGGGAACAGGTCAGTGTTCTCCATGGACTGCTGCAATCGTAGTCCGGTGGCTACCTCGTCTTTCATCTGCAGTACGCCCACCTCGTAAACAATATTACCGGTCGCGCCAGCCACTGACTCCAGCGCTTCGACCAGCGGTACACCAGCAGAAAACATCGTTGACAGCGTTCTCGCATAGCGAGCGATGGATGCCTTTTGCATGATTGGCCCGATGATTGGCATGCGCAACGCCATTCGATCTAGAAAATGCCGCATCGGCCGCGAACGCTTCTTGAAATACAGGAACGCGTAAATAGCCGCAGCAATCATGACCGCAAGATACCAGCCCTGATTGCGTACGAACTGGGACAGGTCAATCACCATGCGCGTGAATGCCGGCAGATCGGCGCCAAAGCCCTGGAACAGATCTTCGAATGCGGGGATCACGAAAATCAGCAGAATGATCGTCACGACAAAGGCAACCACAAGAACGGCCATCGGGTAGGTCAATGCCTTCTTAATCTTTTTCTTGATGGCCTCGGTCTTTTCTTTATAGGTCGCTACCTTATCCAGCAAGGTTTCCAGCGCACCAGCCTGCTCGCCTGCTTCGACGAGATTGACAAACAGATCGTCAAAATAGATCGGGTGCTTTGCCAGCGCCTCTGCCAATGCACTACCACCTTCGACATCACCCTTGATTGCCAGGATGAGTTTCTGCATTGCTGCGTTCTCATGGCCTGAACCGACAATTTCGAATGCCTGGACCAGGGGAATACCGGCGGCAAGCATCGTGGCCAGCTGGCGACTGAATATCGCAATATCGCCCGGCGTGATCTTGGACTGCCCTTTAAACAGGCCGGCACTCTGCTTTCTGACCCGGCTCGGTACGACGCCCTGGCGACGCAGGTCGGCGCGGACGGCAGCCTCATCGGCCGCCATGCTCTTGCCCTTGACCTTGTTACCTTTGCGATCAGTACCTTCCCAAAGGAATGGTTTACTACCTAATGCTGCTGTTTCTGCCATCGTAGTTCTCTTCTATTAGCCGGATAACGATTTATTCAATCGTCACCCTGTTGATTTCCACAAGACTGGTCAGTCCATCCTTAACTTTATTCAGACCAGCACGACGCAAATCGAGAACCCCCTCTTCATCAGCCTGGTCGGCAATCTGTAATGCGTTGCCGCCTTCCATTATTATTCTTCCCATCACCTCCGACACTTCCATTACCTGGAAAATGCCAAGGCGACCCTTGTATCCGTCATTGCAGCTTTTGCATCCAACCGGACCGAAAACGGTAAGCCCGTTTTCGATATCGTCGGCTTCAAAGCCTTCTTTTTCCAAAGCCTCCTTCGGAATGTCCTGCACTTCCTTGCAGTTGTCGCATAAACGCCGGGCCAGCCGCTGCGCGATGATCAGGCTGACTGACGTTGCGATTGCGTATGGCTTGACGCCCATGTCCACGAGCCGGGTCAGTGTGCGTGGTGCATCATTCGTATGCAGCGTAGACAATACGAGGTGACCGGTCTGGGCGGCCTTGATCGCGATTTCCGCCGTTTCCAGGTCACGAATCTCGCCGACCATGATCACGTCCGGATCCTGTCGCAGGAAAGCTTTCAATGACGATGCGAAGGTCAGTCCGACCTTGGGATTCACATTGACCTGGTTGATCCCCGGCAAGTTGATTTCCGCCGGATCTTCCGCAGTCGATATGTTGCGGTCTTCTGTATTCAGTATGTTGAGCCCTGTGTAGAGCGACACCGTCTTACCGGAGCCGGTCGGTCCTGTCACAAGGATCATCCCGTACGGCTTGTCGAGATGTTTCTGGTATAGCGCCTTTTGTTTATCGTCGTAACCCAGCGCATCAATGCCGAGTTTGGCACTCGACGGATCGAGTATTCGTAGTACGATTTTTTCGCCAAACAGCGTCGGGCAGGTATTGACACGAAAGTCGATTGCACGGTTTTTTGACAGGCGCATTTTGATGCGGCCATCCTGCGGAACGCGGCGTTCGGCAATATCCATGCGCGACATCACTTTGAGACGGGCACAGACTTTATTGGCCAACGCCACCGGCGGCATCGCCACTTCTGACAGAACGCCATCCAGTCGGGTCCTGACGCGAAAAATCTTTTCGTAGGGTTCGAAGTGAATATCGGAGGCGCCGCGCTTGATTGCATCCAGCAAAACCTTGTTCACGAAACGAACGACCGGCGCGTCTTCAATGTCGTCTTTGGTGACGCCTTCGTCTTCCTGCTCGTCGCCCCCAATATCGAGATTCTCGAGATCGAAGTCTTCATCATCGAGCGAGGACATGGTCGTATCGACCGCCTCCAGTGCTTTACCTATTCGCTCCTGGAGTTTCGCTTCCTCGACGACCACGGGATCGATGCGCAGGCTTGTCTGGAACTTGACGTCGTCGATGGCCTGCAGGTTGGTCGGGTCGGATATACCGAGAAACAGTCGCTGGCCGCGCTTGACCAGCGGCAACACACGGTGCTTCGTTAGTAGTTTCTGATCGACGGCACGCAGTGTTTCCAGCTCGATCTCGATTGCATCAAGATCCATTAGCGGTACGCCGAATTCATGTGAGGCGGCGACGGCGACCGCGCGTGAGTCGGCCAGCTCATTGCTTACCAGGTAGGCGACCAGCGGTTCCTTCGCTTTGCGAGCGGCATCATTGGCTTCCAGGACCACCTCTTCGGTGACAATACCGTCCTGTACCAGGCGCCGCGGCAAACCCGAAAGTGTCGATTGAGATGCCGTTACAGCCATTGAACCCAGGTGCCCTCGCCATACAACATGAAGATCGTGAGTTTCACAGTCTCACTGATCTGGGGGCGGGGATCAACCGCATTTTGTGCTGTTGTTCACAGTTGAGGAATTTCATTAAGTCAAACAAGCAAATAGCCGACATTTAACTGAAAAAGATAGGTTTTTTACCCGTCACTTCTAGCGGCAATTCGCTGGCAAATAGCGCGGTTCGACGGTTGGCGACGCATGTCCTGAGCCCCCGTTTAACAGCACGCCACCGGGCGGCGCTGCCAAACCGCAGCGCCAAACAACGGCGTTTTCAGCGGTCTCGTACGGGGTCAGGGATACAACGGTGCCAATAATGTCCTGATGGGCGAGCGGGCCGCCGAAGGTCACGTCGATGCGGCCATTGTCGATTTGAACAGACGTTACAAAACTGCCGCGCGTATCTGTAGCAATCGGCGTCATTCCGGAGGCGATCCTGTTGGCTGGCGCGACGCCACTGTTGGTATAGGCATCGACCACGGGCACCTTGGCGCCGGCAGCAAAGAACAGACCCTCGGATACCTGTGCCCGAACCGTGTACGTCTGGTAGGCAGCCACGGCCAACGAGGCGAGAATGCCAATGATTGCCACCACAATCATCAGCTCAATGAGCGTAAAACCACGAAATCGATGCGACATTTACTAAATCCGACACGGCCCGGGTGGTGTCGCCAGAGAGAACTGGCATAACTGGGGTAAGCCTAACGTTATCGGGGGGGATTTTCACGCGACGGCGTAGGCCTGCAAGGTGTGACAAACGTCACAATTTACAGACCAAAAAAAAGCCCCGGCAAAGCCGGGGCTCTCTTGCGTTCCTGATGACAGATGTCAGGAAGACATCTGCTCATCAACCGATACTGTTATCGGCAAGCAGCTGGCAGCCACTTCGGGTTCGTGCCCAAGATGGTACCACCCGCGCAATCCCAAGTAACACTACCGCCAGAGTCGTTACCGGTCAGCGTCAGCGTTGCGGTATTGATGTTTGAGTTGGCAGATTGGTTACCGGTATTTGAGTACGTTACGGTAATGGTGTTGCCGTTAACGTTAACCTGTGAAACGTACTTGCCGTTAATGGCAGTGTTCGCTGCAAGGCCGGCCTGCGTGTTGTTGGCCGGGAAAGCGCCCTGGTCCTGGTAAAATTCAGTCGCAGCCGCTTTAGCACCACCCGTCAGGTTCAAACCTTCAGAA
>JBPCYD010000026.1:0-3638 GCA_051007895.1 Woeseiaceae bacterium | reverse complement strand
TTGCTTACAATCCCACAATGAATTGAAGACTTCTCCGATAGCAACGGGAACTGTTGTGTGTTTCCTAATAAGCCTTAACGCCGCCTGATCGTCTGCGGGCGTCGGATCTTCCATCCAGAATAAATTGTATTTCTCGATTTCTTTGCCGAAAGCTGCTGCTTCTCTCGGCAACAAACGATGATGCACATCATGCAGCACGTGCAGGTCGTCGCCGAAAAGTTCACGTATCTTCTCGAATACGACAGGCATGTAGCGCAGGTATTTCTTAGTGCTCCATATTTCCTCTTCGGGTAGCGAACCAAACTGTGTAATAAAATGCTTGGAGTCCTCACCCTCCGCCGCAATCCCATAGCCTCCCGCTGGCATACCCGGAATTCCGCATTGTACGCGTATCGCTTTATAGCCTTGAGATTGATAGTGCGCCATTGATTCCAACAGATCATCGAGATTGCTACCCGTCGCGTGGACATAAACCATGGCTCCTTCACGACTCTTGCCACCCAATAATTGGTAGGCAGGCAGGCCCGCAATCTTGCCTTTTATATCCCACAGCGCCATGTCGATAGCACCGATGGCAGCCATCGCTATTGGCCCTCGTCTAAAATAGGCTCCACGATAAAAGTATTGCCAAATGTCTTCACTGTTGCGTGGATCTTTGCCAATCAAGCAGGGAATTAAATAGTCTTCCAATAATTTGGCTGGCAAGGTCTCCCGATTGTGCAGGGTCGCGTCGCCCAACCCGTATGTTCCTTCGTCGGTCATTATTTTTAGAGTGACGTAGTTTCTACCTGGCCCACCAACAAAGACTTCAGCGTTTGTTATCTTCAATTCTATCGCTCCACTTGATTCTTGCTAGATTGAAAAAGCTGGACTCCGATTGCCAAGAATTCGTCATGACTGAATCATCGGAGGGTTTTCAATATCGTCGGCGTCATCCCTGTCGTCAGCATCGCTATCGTGACCTCCTGGAACGTCCGTTACCGCCAAAAACAGCATCACCCCTACAGCGAAGACAACCGCACCGCAAAACAGAAATACCAGTCGCCCCCACAATGGATTAGGCAATGCCATCATTGCCATTACGAGCATCCCAGCGACCGCTACCATACGACCAAGCAACACTCGCTGGCGGTTGTCCAGATGTGCATGATCGCCCTCTTGTTTAACCAGTGGCGTATTGATGTTGGTAAAAAAGCGATCTACGGCTGTTTCTCGTTCTTGCCGTAGCCCCTTATAAAACAGGGTAGTTAAGCAAAAGAATCCCCCGGTGATCACGACATGACTGATCAAGCTTATTGCGACAACCAGGTCTACCCACTCTCGATCGGTTAGTTCTGAGGGGAGTGAAAACCAAACTTCGATGTGTCCTGGTTGTAAAACGACTGCGACAATATACGAGACGACAGCACCCACCAATATTGTCGCCCACGCAGCCCAATCAGGCGTCTTACGCACGAAAAAGCCGAGGAAACTGGGGATCATCTGCGGGAATCCCAGCAACGCGCTCATGTACAACATTGCGTCAAACAAGCTGAGCTCTTGTAGCGAATTCATGAACAACGCTAACGAGATGATCAGCGCACCAAAGGCTATGGACGCCACCCGGGATACGATCATCAGACGTTTTTCAGAGATATTCGGAACAATAACCGGCTGAACGAAATTCTTTACGAATATCCCGGCATTGCGGTTGAGACCCGAATCGATGGAACTCATCGTCGCGGCGAACATGGCCGCTACCAGCAGACCTATCATTCCTGCCGGCATGTATAACTTCACGAAGGCCAGATAAGAAGCTTCAGAGTAGTTAGCACCTTGTTCTGGGTACATGCTGGCCAGATCGACGCCCGAACTCGCCATGAACCAAGCCGGTACAAACCAAATGACCGGGCCCAGGGTCATCAATATGCAAGCAAGCAATGCCCCTTTGCGCGCATGCATAGAATCTTTAGCTACCAGGTATCGGTACGAATACAAAATATTGTTGGTTAAGCCGATTTGCTTAAGAAAAATACTAAATGCCCATATGTAAAAAATACTCATGTAATTGAGGTTGGTGCCTGCCACGAAATCCGATGGGAAATTACTAATGATCGGCGTTATGCCGCCAGCATGGTAAATCCCGACGGCGGCACAGGAAAGGGTCACGGCCATGATGACAGTCATCTGCATAAAATCGGAAGCGATTACGGCCCAGGCACCTCCTGTAACTGACATGATTATTACGACCAGGCCAGTCGCGATAATGGTGGTTTCCATACTGAAATCGAAAATTGTTGACGTTACGATCGCTAAACCGTTTAGGCCGATACCCGCGGTGATCATCGAAGTAAACATGCTCACCCATGCGAAAACCTGCTCGTTTCTCTTACCGAATCGTAATCGAAGTGCTTCGATTACCGTCACCACGCGCATTTGACGGAAGCGAGGTGCGAAGTAAAGGTAATTGAAGAAGTAACCGAGGGCGTTGCCAACAAAAATAAACGACACGGCAATACCGTCTGTGTACGCCTTTCCCGCCGCACCAGTGAACGTCCACGATGAAAACTGCGTCATGAAAGCGGATGCGCCAACCATCCACCAAAGAACATTGCCCCCGCCCCGGAAATAGTCGCTCGTGTTCGATGTCAGGTTTCTAAATGCCCAACCAATAATGACCAGAAAAGCAAAATAGATAATGACAACGGTTGTATTCAGATCCACAACTGCGCCTTAGCGGTCTTGTCGTTCGGCAAAAGCAATGTTCGTGTGCCCATTCGTCATGCGATTTTCTTACTGCCGGGGGTCCTGCGATCCAATGCGACCAATTTGTTGAGGTCTTCGATAGTGCGCAGAAGTAGCGGATTGTCCGAAATCGAATTCATCTCATCTTCTACAGTACCGACGTGATCCATCATGGATTGCTCGGCCCCGTCGGGATCGCGATCAAAAATTGCGTTGACCAATGCCGCATGTTCCTCAACGACCGACTCACGCCGCCGAATGCCGAACAGGCGCTTCAAATGACGCACTCGGTCCATTTCCGCTTTGGCGAAGTTCATTATTTCCCAGGCGCCGGACAGCCCAGCGAGATCGAAGAAACACCTGTGCAGGCGCTCATCCAACTCGAAAAAGCGCACGTCGTCGTTTTGCTCGAGAGCCTCTTCCTGCTCTGTCAATATCGCCTTAAGCCTGACTTGGTCTGCCATACTCACGCCCTGTACTGCCAGGCGCTTTACGCAACCGGCTTCCAACTGAGTGCGAACGAAGCAGGCCTCCAGATAGCGCTCCAGACTCACCGCGGTCACATAGCTACCACTCTTCGGCACAACCTCGACTAGCCCCTCACGTGCCAACCGAATGATCGCTTCGCGCACTGGCGTCTTGCTGATCTCGAGAACGCTCGCGACTTCCTGTTCCACCAGTGCCGATTCCGGCGGCAAGGACAAATTGATAATTTGCGCCCGTAACAGTCCATATACCTGGTCAACAAGGCTGCCTTGGCCACGCAAATTGCTGGCTTCCAAAACCTCGTTCAGTGGACGAATATTGAATGTAAGCTCTTTCATCTCGGACAAATGTAATATATTAGACAAATATTTGATATATTTATTTTCCGTACGAAACCTGAACGACAGGACAAATGCTATGAATCCGGA
>JBPCYD010000025.1:0-14629 GCA_051007895.1 Woeseiaceae bacterium | reverse complement strand
AATCCATCGCTGATTGAACCGCTTGGTGTCGTGAAGGAAAATCGATAGTCGCCGTCCGGGTATCGTTGCAGCAGTTCAGGGTAGGTCTTTAGCCGATCTTTCCCGGAAATCAGCAGGATATTATCCTTGTCGCTGCCAGCGGCCTGCCGCATATCGCGATAGTCGACGCGTTCATCCGTGGGAAAGCGCAATACCGCATCTGACGCGTCGCCACCTGCCGTAAGGAAGATCTCAGAGAAGAAAGAAAAATCCTCAGCTTCGTGTTGCCCTGACGGGCTCTGCAGATAGTTGCCGTGCTTGCCAATTACAAAAAATGTGACGTCCGACTGCTGAGCGTTCGCCGAATAACAGAGCAGAATGGTCAGGATAAAGACGAAACTTTGTCTGCATCTCATATTTAAGGTATCTCGTTGGCGAATCAGGCCTGTGTGGTTTTGCAGTGCCCGGGGTCAAAGTGTAACTACGATTGTGTTCAGTCGTCTGCTTCGATGTTCGGAGGCGTAGCGACTGTAGCGGCCGGCCGGACAACTTTATCTTCAAGCAATGCGTACAGGCTGCGAATGTGGGCGCGCCGATTATTCCCCGGCAAACTACTGGAAGTAGTTACAACCACCAGGTCAAGTTTCGGCACAAGAAGAATAAACTGACCGCCATAGCCCCAGGCAAAAGTCGTCGGGTAACCCGCCATCTCCCGCATCCACCAGCCGTAGCCGTAAAATCGGCCTTCCTCTCGCGCCGACTCAGCCAGTGGTGTGAAAGATGTCTCGACCCAGGTGGCGGGAATGACCTGGTTCCCGTTGCGCTGTCCTTCGTTTAGATACAGTAGACCAAAGGCGAGCATCTGCCGCGGCGTCAATTCCATATTGTTCCCGCCGAAATAGATTCCGTCCGGATCCCGCGGCCATGGTGCCAATTCGAATCCAAGCGGTCCGGCCAGGACTTCGCGAGCGAATGCCAGCGTCGTCTTTCCGGTGGCTTGGGTCAGGATGGCGGAAAGCAAATGCGTATTCCCGGTGCTGTACTGCAGTTTCGTGCCGGGCTCGGCTCGTAGCGGCTGGTCGAGCGCAAATCTTACCCAGTTGTCACTCAATACCCACTTGCCGTAGTTGTAAAAACTCGTCGTTTCCAGCCCTGCCTGCATCGACAACAGATTACCAACCGTTATGTGTTCTTTGGCTGTGCCGGAATAGTCGGGTATCAGAGGACCGAAATGCGTTGAGATCGGCTCGTCGACGTTTGCTATGTATCCTTTTTCAATCGCTATGCCGACCAGTGCGGATATGATCGACTTCGATACCGATTTAACATTGGCTTTGCGGCGTGCATTCTGGCCGTTAAAGTATTTTTCGACGACTATCTGATCGTTCTGGCTGATCAGCAGACTGCGCAATCTCGGCATATCTTCTGCCGTGTCAATTGCGTCGGTGAACACCGATTCGTCAAGCGCTGTCTCTCCATAGGCACTGCTTGAGATGGCGCCGACAATTAATGACAAAACAGTCACCAGGAAGCGCGAAAATGTTGCAGAGTGATCTGCTGGCAGTTTCTTTTTCATTATTATCGTCCGATCCGCCATTCCACTAAGAATACCGCAATCGGCAGTGCCGGTGCGAATGGGCGATCATCGCTACCCCACAAATAAGGACACCAATTCGCCTGCTGTCGAGGAAAAACGCTACACGGCAGGCGCGAATTGATTTTTAGTATGAAACAAAAAAAAGGCCCCCAATTCGCCTGCGATCTTAGGAAAGCCGCTACACGGCAGTTGCGAATTGATCTTTAGTATTAAACGAAAAAAGCCCCGGTACGATAAGGGGCCTTCTTAACGCTCATTGAAACCAGCTACTTAATAATCTCGACCTTCTTCATTACCATAACGCGTTGCGCATCCTCTGTGCCGTCGATGAATGTCACTGCATCGTTGTTTCCGGCCGACATTAAGACGGACTTGATGCTTTCCCTGACAGACGCGTCGAGTGGTTTGGAAGAAATAATGGTTACGCCGTCGGCCTGATGAGCACCTGTCGCATGCGTATCATCGATGATCTGCACATCAATATCATGATCCAGGCCATCCGTATCCACGAATGCCATGTGTGCCCCATGTTCTCCCAGGTTCGGCAAGTCCACAGTTTGGCCGTCAATGTCCATAGTAAAACCATCTTCACCACGCGTTATCGTCACTGGTTGGCCCGATTCGTTTTCGATGGTGCGCGTCTCGCCTACCACCAGGTCCTGCAAATCAAAACCCATTGCATCACTTGACCATTGAAATGCTGAGTTGTCCCCGGCGGCGTCTCCGTCGACTACAACTTTGATCGCCATCTTGCGTTCGATTTTCTCGTCCGCCATTGTCGTACCAAATGCAACTAGAATGGCCAGAGCAGCCAACTTTACTGAATTCATATCGTATCCCCAATTCTATTGAACGTAGTGCCTAGATGCATGAGCACGGATTTTCGTTGCACTATTGTTCGCAATTCAGATTCTGGCGATCTATGACCTGTCCCGACATGACCTGCTGCAATTCGCGTTCACCAATGGCAAGTTTGCCATTCACCAGCACATTCGTCACACCGGTGGCGAGGCGACTCGGATTCTCGAAATCTGCCTGCGGCTCATACGTCGCCAGGTCGATTATCGCGATATCGGCTTTTCGCCCTTGCCGCAGGTAGCCGCGATCGCAAAGTGCAAATGTGTCGGCTACCAGACCGGAACTGCGATGGACCCATTGTTCAATCGTCAAAATCGACTGGTCAACGACGAATTCCCGGTAGGCTTTCGGATAGGAGGCGTACTTTCTCGGATGCCCTTCGCCGCCATCAGAACCGGTCATGACCCAGGGTTGAATCGCAAGGGCGCCGATGTCATCGATTTTCATATTGAAAGAAGCAATTGAAGGATCGCCGCCGCGAACCACTTCAATTGCGGCGTCAACGGGTTCGATCTCCAGCCGTTCCGCAATCTCGTCCAGGGTCATGCCACGCCATTCGCTAACCCCTGTTACGAGCATCGAGTCTGCGCCGCCACGGCGTGCAATATTGCTTTCGATTTCCTCCCGAATTTGGTCTTGCAGATCTGGGTTGGCGAGGCGCGCAAACATGGCCTCATTCGAGTCGGCCATGGCCCATCGTGGAATCAGCGCAGCGCCGAAGCGCGTGCCGGAAGCCTGCCATGGATACTGATCCGCCGTCACCCTGAGTCCTGCTTCGCGCGCACTGTCGATCAAAGCAATGAGGTCACCGCTCTGACCCCATACATCGCGACCGAGCGCCTTGATATGGGCAATGTGGGCTGGAATATCAGCTTCCCGGCCAATGCGTATGACTTCCCTGACCGAGCCGACGAGGCCTATGTTGTATGAACTCTCATCGCGAATGTGTGAGTCGTATATGCCACCGAATCGAGCGGCAGTTTTTGCCAGCTCGATGACCTCTTCCGTGGTCGCGTAGCTCCCCGGCTTGTAAAAAAGACCTGTCGATAGTCCGAGCGCTCCGGCTTGCATTTCTGCGGCAACAAGGTCTTGCATGTTCGCCAGCTCACCCGGTGTGGGTGGACGATCTTCCAGTCCCATGACGGATTCCCGGATCTGGTTGTGGCCGGCGAAATAACCGACGTTGGTGCCCACACCCTGTGCCTGCATTGTCTGGACCATTGTCGAGCGATCCGGCAGGCCGCCACCATCATTGCCAACAAAAACGGTGGTTACCGCCTGTGTCAGGTGACTGGCAACGCTGTGCCGCTCGGGACTCAGGATATCGTCCAGCACGTGCGTGTGAGGATCGATGAAGCCTGGCACGACAATCTGGTTGTTTGCATCAATGATTAGATCGGCCGGCGCGTCGACCGGCGCATCGACGGATACAATGCGCTCATCAATGATGGCGAGGTTCGTTAACCGACCGGGTTCGAGCGTGCCGTCATAGACCTGCCCGTTGATGATCAATACATCGAATCGCTCTTCTTCCATGTTCGCTTCCGGAGCGCAGGCGGCGAGGCAGATCAATACGCTTGTCAGGAGACCAATTCTTATCGTAGTGACTTCGATCATATTGTGAACTTCCCATCTGTTTTCTGTTGGGATCCCCGATTATGGCCCTCTCATACCGGTGGCAAAAGTGTTTTTACAAAAACGCGGAACATGGAACGCTGTCCGAATCAGAGTTTTTCAATAAAGTCGGAATGGTTCATACTTCGGCTGTCTTACAAGCGTGCAGTGACGACCGAAAAATGCTTTTTGCTCAGGAACATACAAAATCATACTACGCTGCCAGCACCCATTCGGTGACAGAATTTCCCCGGTTGAAAGATGACATTCGTGCCGATATTTGTGTGATTGGCGGCGGTTTTACGGGCGTCTCAACCGCGCTGACGCTGGCCGAGCGCAGTCACAAGGTGTGCGTCCTCGAAGCCAACCGAATCGGCTGGGGTGCGTCAGGTCGCAATGGTGGTCAACTCATTGGTGGCATTAGTGGTGAAACGAAGTTAAGTGACAACAGCCATGAGCTGGACAAGCTTGTCTGGGATATGCGCTGGCGCGGTAGCGAGATCATTCGCGAGCGCGTCGCGAACTATAAAATCGATTGTGATCTGAAACATGGCTATGTCGACGTGGCCATCAAACCTCGCCACGTCCGGGACCTGGAGCGCGCGGAAGCACGGCTGAGTGAGAACGACTATCCGTTCGAACACCGCCTGCTGTCGCGATCAGAGACCCGCGATGCCCTCGGGACCGACAGTTACATCGGGGCGTTGAAAAACATGGGCAATGGTCATGTGCACCCGCTGAACCTCTGTATTGGCGAGGCGCAGGCGCTGGCATCCCTTGGCGGAGAATTATTCGAACAAACGGCTGCCCTGAAAATTGATCGAGGCGAAGCTGTGCGGGTGTCTACAGCCGAGGGATCGGTGACCGCAGACTTCGCCGTCCTTGCAGGCAACGCGTATCAGTGGCTGGATCGATCGCTTCGCGGGCGCATTTTTCCGGTGCGGAGTTATATCATTGCAACGGAGCCGCTGTCGGAGGAACAACTCGATACGATCAACCCGCACGACCTCGCTGTGTGCGATCCGAATTTCGTACTTGAGTACTTCAGGCTGAGCGCTGACAAGCGACTTCTGTTTGGCGGTCGGTGTAACTACTTCGGGGAAGATACAAAGGTCATACAGTCGCAATTGCGGCCACGTATGCTGAAGATCTATCCTGAGCTGCAAAACGTAAAAATTGATTACGCTTGGGGCGGGACGATTGCCGTACCGGTCAACAGGGTGCCACAACTGGGTTTTATCGCGCCGAACATCGTCTATTCGCAAGGGTATTCCGGGCACGGTGTCAACGTGACACACCTGGCCGGAGAGATTGTTGCCGACGCGATTGGTGGAACGATGGAGCGTTTTGACGTGTTCGCCGGGCTTCGTTCGCCGCGCATACCCGGCGTCAATCAGTTTGGTAATGCGATGGTCTCTCTCGGCATGGTCTATTACGGTCTCAAAGACAAACTCTGAATGAGCGTGCAACTGCCTAAACTCATTGCGACGTCGGTCGTCCGAGGCAGTCAGCAGGGCGAGAGTCACGGCGGCGTCTATATGGTCGATTTTGCCAGGCAGGATGGAGCGCAATGGCTCGACTGGAATACCGGTGACATCGATTGGGAAGGCAGGGGCGCCGATCGTGGTTTACGAGGTATCGCTTTTGACGGCGATGACGTTTACATCGCCGCCAGCGACGAACTGTTTGTTTACGACAAGGAATTCAAGCAGCTGGGTTCGTTCAAAAACCGCTATTTGAAACACTGCCATGAGATTTGTCGCATGGAGCGCATGATCTTTGTTACCTCAACGGGCTTCGACAGCATCATGGCGTTCAATATCGATTCGCAGCAGTTCGAGTGGGGTTTTCACCTGCAGAGACAGCAAGGCAAGTGGGAAGGGCATACATTCGATCCGCGATCCGAAAGCGGGCCGCGCCCGGTCAACGAATTTCACATCAATATGGTTCACGTCAGTCGCGCCGGCATAACAATGAGTGGCCTGCGGCCCGACGCTTTGCTTCACCTGAATAACGAGATGCAGGTTTCAGAAATCTGTAGTTTGCCGGCAGGGACCCACAACGCGCAGCTTTGGCGCGATGGCGTCGTCTTTAACGATACCGCCAGCGACTGCGTTCGCTATGTAGGTCGCGACGGCACGGAAAAAGCGTTCAAGATCGTTTCCTACGACGAATCGTTGATAGAGTTTTCAGGAATTGATGACTCCAATGTCGCCCGTCAGGCATTCGGGCGTGGTCTCTGTCCCATCGGAGATCGGTTTATTGCCGTCGGCTCGTCGCCATCGACGATTACGCTCTACGATGTGGCAACGAATGAAAAGGTTGGATCTGTCAATTTGTCGATGGATATCAGGAACGCCATACATGGACTGGAAGTCTGGCCTTTTGACTAGTCGTTTTTCGCGGCTAAAGCTGACTGCGCAAGTCGGTGAACACTGGTCGGTTTATTGATGAATCGCGGCTAAAGCCCAATCCGCCCGCGGTGTCGAAAAAGTCTTCCCTGGCGGGTGCGGATTGATTTTTAGTGCATAAACCGATGGGAATCGCGGCTAAAGCCGCTCCTACAATTGCTGTTGAGAACGTAGGAGCGGCTTCAGCCGCGATTCTCGCGATTAAAAAAAACCGGCATAAAGCCGGCTTTTTTTGCTGCTCATGTACTAAACGCGAGTCACCCCATCGTTTCATAAAGCGCACGCCGACCTCGAGTGGTCGGTTGGTAAACAGCGTTTGATGATGTGCCCGTCCGTCTGCAATCGACGCGGCGCCCCACTCAAAGAGGCCATCCTGCGTCGTGTATAGCGCGCGCTCGTCGGTTAAATTGTTGATGAAAATATCAGCCTGCCAGTCTTCGCCAATAAGGCCCGCGCGCAGGTCGCCTATTACATAGGACGGATTCTCGAACTGCGGATTCGGCGAATCGGCCCTGGATCGAGGGAACAGCACGCTCTTGCTGTCACCCGTGTAGGACCACTGGGTACGGACAAAAAACTCGTCGGCCCCAAACAATGTGGCTGGCATGTTGTATTCGATCCAGGCGGATCCCTTCGAACTCGGTACCAGCGGTAAACGAAGACCGGCAACCAGGTCGTTGTCACCATCGCCGTCGGTATCGGCGGCGGTGTCGGTTTCCGCCTCCAGAACTTCATAGTTAAAGCCGACGAGCCAGTTTTCGCTTACGGCGTAGTCCACTTCGGCGCTGATGCCATCAATGTGTGCCTCACCTGCATTGGCAATGATGTTCTGCCACGGTTGTCCACACTCTCCCGGCATATCGAGATTCGGATCTTCCATGCCATTAGCATCCAGGCACGGTTGGCTGGCCGGGTCGACCAGTTCCAGCTGGTAGTCGCTCCAGTCCATATTGTAGATTGTCAGGTTGAACCGGCCTCGACCGTCTGCAAACGTCGATTTGTAGCCGAGCTCGTAGTTGTCCATGGTGTCCGACTCATAACTGTTCGGGAAGAACGGAACACCACGGCTTCGGTTGACCCCGCCTTGACGCAAGCCGCGCGTATACAAGCCATAGAACATCGCGTTGTCATTCATCGAGTATCTAAGACTGACCTTCGGAATAAATTGATCTTCCTCGCCCTCTCGTCCGAATGGCAGGCCATTGTTAGACAACCGCTGTGCGCGCGTCTCGGGCACAGCCGTATCCGGTTCACCTGCGGGTACGCCGCTGGCATCCGGAATGCCACCCGGGTGATTGACCAGGTAATAGTTGGTGTTGGAACGCTCGAAATAGCGCCCGCCGACGGTCAAGTCGAATTCATCGTTAATGTGCCACGTAACCTCGCCAAATACCGCCGTTTGCTCCCAATCAGTCTGGCTTTGCGAATACCAACTCGATGTCGAATTCGGAAACGTTGTTGGCGTGCCGTAGTAGTTAGAGAAATAAAACTCCCAGTACCGAGCGGCGACAGACTGCTGGAAGGTGTTGACGTTGCCGTCACCGCCAAGCGTCGGTGTGGCGAAAGGTGCCTTCCAGGCGTCTTTGCTCTCCTCGTAGTAGCCGCCAACGATCCAGTCAATCGTGTCTCCCTGGCTCTGCAGGCGCAGTTCAAAGGTGAGCTTGTCGTCCTCGGTCGGGGAGTTTCTCGTGTCGTAGGAACTGAAGAAGTCGCCGTCAACGGTCGGGCCCTGGCAGTAGCGCGGATAAGCGACGGTGTAGCCGGTATCCGGGTTGGTCCAGTAGTACGGGTTTGTAGCCGACGTGTAGTAGGAATCGTGACAATACTGCGCGGCCCAGTAATGGGCATAGGTTGTAATGTCTGCCAGGCTCGTGACACTGCGTTCAAAATAGGACGCGGCGGCAACCAGTTGCGCGAAGCCCAGATCACCATCCACCTTGACCGAGCCCATGCTGAACTCTTCTTCACTCCACTCGTTGTGAAACCTGACGACCTGCAAATCACCGACGAACGGGTCAAAGTAATTATCGGCGCCGGAGTCGGTGTTCTGTTGATGATAGGAAAACGTCGTTGACCAGCTGTCGTTCATTTCCCATAGAAGGTGTAGCCGCCCACCGTATACATCGGCATCGTTCCAGCGTTTTTCGACGGACAGTGAATTGTCCAGCGTTCCCCATCCCGCGGGGGCGATGTTGCCGCCAAGGCCGTGCGAATCTGCAGTGCGACCGAAGACGTTGTCGATATAACCGCCGTCGTGATCATTGTAGACTGCGACCCGCATGGCAAGTCTGTCGTCTACCAGCGGAACGTTGAACACCAGCGAGCCACGGTAGCTTTCATCGCTGTCACCGCCGCCGCGAACTTCACCATCGAACACCGCTTCGAAAGTATTCATTATCGGCTGGTTGGTAATGATGCGCATCGTGCCTGCTTGCGCGTCCGATCCATACAACGTGCCCTGTGGGCCCGACAATGCTTCGACTCGATTAGTATCGATCGCCCGTATATTCGGCTGTGATCCGGTTTGGGTTACCGATATCTCGTCTAGATAAACAGATGAGGTGGCCTGGCCGATGTAGCCAGGACCGGTGATCGCGCCGCGGAAAACGACGGTGCTCGAACCCGGGCCATAGTTAACGACGTTCATCGATGGCACAAACCGGGCGTAATCCTCAATGCCTTTTGCGCCCATCGCCGCCAGCGAATCCTGCGTAATTGCTTGAATCGACGCCGGAATTTCCTGTGCCGTCTCAGATCGCTTGCGCGCCGTTACCGTGATTTCTTCAAGTGCGTATCCGCCGGGTACATCGGGATCTTGTTGCGCCATGACTGCGGCGCCGGGATACAGGGCGGCGGTGACAGCGGCAGTAACGGGCGTGATGACATATCTGGATGGTGCTTGCATAGACTATTTCCCCCGACGGAATTTGAGTCAACAATTATCGATAATTTTTTGCGTGCTCCGCCGAATCTATTTCAGTTTCCGAAAGACTACAAGTCTCTTGCCTGTCTCGTAACGAATTGTTACAAGTTGTAGCCTGCAAACAACAGCATGCCGCGGGCAAACGGGTGCACTGGTGTTCGTATAGGCGGACAAACGGCGCCAAATTACCGACTGCACCCATTGGCTTGTCAAGAAATTCGTATTATGTATCGTGATTCTGCGTGAGCAGCGCGGGTTGTTGCGCCGCAGGCAAGGATTCGAGCAGGGGTTTCAGTATGTGAACCAGTTCGCCTAGATTATTTTCATAATTGCGCCAGAGATTGACTGAACTCGAATAGATAGGACGCCGAACCTGTTCTGAACTTGCCGTTTTGACCGCACGCTCAGTTTCATGAAAGCGCAGACAGGCTTCCTCGAACGGCAAACCGCAGAAATCCAGGATTCGTTCAACCTGGGCATCGAGATCGCTGACCACGTCTTCATAATGAACGTCGAGGACGAAACCCGGCAAAGTCTCGTGCCAGTGATCCATCAGGCGCCGGTACTGCAGGTAGTACTCACCGAGTTCCGTCATGTCATAGGTGAATGGTTGACCACTGGCGAATAACTGCTTGAATGATCCGAGGCAGCTGTCCAGCGGGTGGCGCATTGCGTTGATAATCTTCGCGTTTGGCAATGCGAGGCGAAGAATACCGACGTATATGAAGTTGTTCGGATTCTTATCAACGAAGCAGGGCGCACCGCTGCGAAAAATCTCCGTTCGGCGCAGATATTCCTCGCCGATCTTCCGCCAATCGTCTACTTCAAATTTGGCGAGTGCCTCGGGAAAGCGGGACCGCCTGGCATGTTCACGACGTACCGATTGTACTGCACGCGACAAATCGCCGAGCTCGTGCGTACCGTCTACCTGGCTGTGGCTGGCGAGAATCTGCTCGATAAGTGTCGAGCCCGATCGTGGCAGGCCGACAACCAGGACCGGAGAAACGGCAGCATCGGCTACGCCTGAATTCCTGGTGAATAAGTCACTGTCGAACAGTTCAATTATTCGGCCATGGGTGCTTTCCGTTTCCACAGGATCATAGCTCTCGACCTGACGACACAGCACGTTGCATTTTTCGAAGTTTTCGAAGGCGCTCCCATAATCCTCCCTCGATTCGTACTCGAGCCCGAGCGCATTGTGCAGCTGTGCGCGTGATTCGTCTGCAAGCGTTTCGTCGCCGAGCAACCTCTGCATCGCTTCGATCTCGTCATCCTCGAAGCGAAACGTTTTCAGGTTCGCAAGGCTCCAGTAGGCCTCTGCGTGATCCGATTTGACCGCTATCGCGCGGCGATAGCTGGCGATGGCTTCATCCTGTCGTCCTATGGTTTTCTGATGATGGGCCATGCCGCAAATTGCGCCAGCTCTGTCGGGCGCAATGTCGAGCGCATCCTGGTAGGCCTTGATGGCTTCCTCGTGCTCACCGGCCATGCCAATGGCGCCGGCGTAAACCATATGGGATTCAGCACTATCAGGGGCCAGTTTGAGGACTTGCCGCGCACTATTGACGGCATCGTCGAATTTGTCTGCTTCCCGTTGCAGGTTGGCCAGGTCGACCCAGGCGCGCGTGTAGTCCGGCGCGACCTCGATTGCTTTCTTCAGAAATACCTCGGCGTCCCGATAGCGTTTGTGTTTCGCGGCGATGCCTGCGAGTAATCGGGCAGCTTCTACATGATTGGAATCCTGCGTAAGAACCTCACGGTAAATCATTTCGGCGGCGCGAATGTCTCCTTTGCTTTCAAATTCTCGCGCCTTGAGCATTTCATCCTGAAAGTGCGGGCGCACCGAATCCACAGGAAGCGCCGATCCGGTTGGGCCACCAATTTCGATTTTCCTGGCGCGATCGATTTTGTCGTGGATTGCACCATGCGCAGGATCAAGCCGCATGGCGGTTTCATATGACGCTCGGGCTTTCGCCGCTTTTCCCTGGACCAACATCAGGTCGCCATAGGTTTCATAGGCAAGTGCAAAATCGGGAAACAGGTTAATGGCTTCCTCGACGCGTTTCTCGGCGACGCCAAAGTTTTTTAAGACCAGGTTGGCTTTGCCAGCGAGGCACAGAAAGTTAGCGTCGCCGGGATGTTGCTGCAGACTCTGATCGCAAAGCCTGGCAGCCTCCTCGGCGTTGCCCGAACGGAGCTGCGATAATGCGCTGTTAAATTGTTCTTCCTGTTTCACGAGATGAAGTTCACCACAGGTGTAGCCGCAGTGCCAGACCCACCTTGTGCGCGTATTGTGAAGGCATTACCTTTGCAATCCGGATACGTCTACAGGTTGTCAGTTGAAGAATTTCAAGAATGCAGTTCGGGATAAAGATTTCGCCATATCGGCGGAAATTTATCTGCGCCCCGAAACCGACGCAGAGTCGATCCGTACACAGGCAGACGTTTTGAAAGATGTCGTGGATGGCATCCTGCTCACCGACAACCAGTACGGACAACTGCATATGTCTACCATAGCGGCGGCCAGCATCCTGCTCGACTACGGTGTCGATCCCATCGTCCAGCTGACCTGCCGTAACCGCAATCGCATCGCTTTGCTAAGCGATCTGCTCGGTGCCGGCGCCCTGGGTGTTACCAGCCTGTTACTGGTCGCCGGTGAACGCGCGCCGGCAAGCTTCCAGCCCCGGCCCAAGCCGGTTCTGGACCTCGTTGCCACCGACCTGATTCGCACCGCGACCACGATGAAAATCGACGAAAACCTTATGCATAACCCCGACTTCCTCGTCGGCGGTGTGGTCACCCCGGTTATCCCGAAGCCGACCTGGGAGGCCAGGAAATTGCGGGAGAAGATCGATGCCGGTGCACAATTCGTGCAAACCCATATTTGCCTCGATGTCGCGTTACTGCGCCAGTATCTGAATCACCTTGTCGCCAACAAACTGATTCAGCGAACGAGTGTTATTGGCGCCGTTGCCGTACTCGGTTCGGCAGAGGACGTCGTCTGGCTCCGCGAGAATCGTCCCAATGTCATGGTGCCGGAG
The DNA here is from genome assembly GCA_051007895.1 of Woeseiaceae bacterium. GTDB lineage: Bacteria > Pseudomonadota > Gammaproteobacteria > Steroidobacterales > Woeseiaceae > SZUA-117. The sequence continues at coordinate 2,206 of JBPCYD010000025.1, read as the reverse complement.
GATATTGTGACCCGGCTGGAGAACGCCAACGACCCGCGGCAGGAGGGAATTGATATTTGTGCCGAGTCAATAAAGATGATGAGCGAAATTCCGGGTCTGAACGGTGTCAGCATCATGGCAGCTCGTGATCTGTCCGCGATACCCGAAGTCATTCGGGCGGCTGGTTTGCATGACGAGTGAGGTGCGCCGGACGCTGGACGAAATCGTTCAGCTGGTTAGCAGGAATCGCGTCGGCGCTGCCGAAAATATCTGCCGTGTGCAGCTGGATGCGCATCCTGATGACGTAAACCTCCTTGCCATGCTGGGTGCGATCCTGATCAAGAAGGGTGCCTGGGAGAAAGCCGAGAATCATTTGCGCCGCGCTATTGAATTGGAACCGGAATTCGCGAAACCTTACGAAGACCTGGGTATCCTGCACCTCGCTCGCAACGAAAACCGGAGAGCCGTTCCAATTCTTGAAAAGGCGCTGGCGCTGGATTCGTCGCAGCGTGGCGCGATGCGCGGCCTGATGATTGCGCTGCACCGCACAGGGCGGCAGGAAGAAGCGGTGGTCATGCGCGCCCGGTTCATGCAGAACACGTCGACGGCTGATCTGCTGGTTGAGGCTGAAGCGCTGCGTCGGGGCGGCGAGACCGCGGAGGCAGAGCAGATTTGCGATGTTGTTCTGAGCAGGGAACCCGAAAATACGGGTGCTCTGCGAATCCTGGCGATCACAGCCACCGATGATGAGCATTTTGTCATTGCCGAGGGATATCTGCGGCGGATCGTGAAACTTGCATCGGACCAGGCGGGTGCATTGCGTGACCTGGGAAAGTTTCTTGGCGATCGTGGCCGCTATCCGGAAGCGATCGAGCAACTCCAGGCAGCCGCACTTCTCGCGCCTGAAAATCCTGACATACAGCTGCACCTTGGCAATATGCTAGGCATTGCCGGTCGGTCTGAAGAAGCGCTTTTAGCGTATGACCAATGCCTCTTGCACAAAGAGGATGACCCGGCCGCCCTGATCGGGCGGGGCCACATGCTGCGCATTGCCGGGCGACAGGAAGAGGCCAATGCATGTTACACACGTTGTGCCGAAGTCAGCCCGGATATTGGTTCAACCTGGTGGTACCTGGCCAGCCTGCATGGCTATTCGGCAAGTGATGATGAGGTCAGTGCAATGCAGGCGCAGCTCCAGAAAGGCTCGCTTGCGCCGGATTCAGAGGTAGCATTTCGCTTTGCGCTGGCGCGGGCACTCGAAAAACGCGAGCGTTTCGAAGAAGCCTGGCAGCAATACTCGTTAGGCAACACCGGGAAGCGCGCACTGGTTCACTATGATCCGGTCAAGTCGGAACTTGATCAACGCAAAATAAAAGAAACCTTTACGACAGAATTTTTTGCCACACCGCCGGCAACAACGCCGAGGAACCTGACGCCGATATTCATACTGGGCATGCCTCGTTCGGGATCAACGCTGCTGGAACAAATCCTTGCCAGCCACCCCCTGGTGGAGGGCGCTGGCGAGTTGCCCTACGTCATGATGATGACGACAAGCATGATCGCCAACAGGCCTGGCAGCCTGCACTACACCGAGGTTCTGGGCGAACTGGATGCGGCCGATCTTACCGGACTCGGCAGGAGTTACCTGCACTACGCGGGAACGCATTGCGTTGCAGACCGGCCGTACTTCACGGACAAGATGCCCGCGAACTATCCTCATGTGGGTTTTATTCGCCAGACCTTGCCGCACGCCAAAGTGATCGATGCGCGGCGCGAACCGCTGGCGACCTGCGTTGCAAACTATCGCCAGCTCTTTGCGCAAGGAAAAAACCAGACCTACGACCTGACAGAACTGGGTGAACACTATATTCAGTATTGCGAGATGATGACGCACTGGGACACGGTTTTGCCCGGCTATGTTCTGCGCGTCCAGTATGAAAACGTCGTGTCGGATCTCGACGCACAGGTGCGGCGAATACTCGATTTTTGCGGACTGCCATTCGACGCTGCCTGCCTGGAATTTCATAAGAGCGAGCGGCCGGTGAACACAGCGAGCGCAGAGCAGGTGCGGGAGCCAATCTACACGTCCGCCGTCGAGTTCTGGAAAAATTACGATCCGTACCTGGACGAATTACGGGAAGTGTTGGCGCCCGTTTTGTGAATGAATCGCGGCTCAAACCGCCCCCCAAACCCACGGTAGGTACGTAGGGGGGGGTTTAGACAAGAC
>JBPCYD010000024.1:0-9616 GCA_051007895.1 Woeseiaceae bacterium | reverse complement strand
GACTACGAAATTCAAAAGCCGTTCGGCGGCACGCCCGGTTTCACATCAAACATGCTGTTCGACTTCGATCGGGCGAGAGAGGAAGCTTTTCGGATCGGGCTGTCACAGAATTTCGCGAAGTACGGATTCCCGGGTGCCAGCCTGAGCGTCCATTACACGAAGGGCCGCAACGCCGCGACGGATCTTGGCGCGCCGTTGGCTGATGAGAATGAGATCGACGTAACAGCGGACTTTCGCCCGCCGGACGGCCTGCTAAAAGGCCTGTGGCTGCGAATTCGCTATGGCGACGCCGACCGGGGATCCCCAATGGCAGACAGACGTGACATTCGTATCATCCTGAACTACACCATCGGCGCGCTTCAGGAACGCTGAATACGAGACCTCCCCGGGTCACTCCATGATCAGGGGTATCTGCTGCGCCAGCTGTACGTTCATCACCGCATCAAGCTTGTTTTCGATCTGGTAGAACCGGGCAAGCGTCTTTGGCGCCAGCACCCGATCGAACTTGCGCAGGTACTTGCTGCGGAGCTTGAGCAGATCGCTCTGAATATCCATGTGGTCATCGACCAGCGACGTCGCAAGCCCGTCTGACAGGTTCTGGAAATTAGCGGCGTAATCGGTAATGACTTTGACCAACCTGTCGTTCACCCGTTTCTTGTCGGTTACATACTGGTCGTATATCGGCCAAAACTTCTGGCTCTCCGACCCGGACAGCTGCAACGACTGGGTGATAACTGCCCTCCGCTCGAGAGCCGTCACGCTGCGCATCATCTCGATCGTATCGTTGAGATCAGCAAGCTCCGTATTCGTCTGCGCAGTTACAAAGGTTGGCAATATCAGCAACACCAGCGCAAGGATTCTTTTTCTCATGTTTTCGACTCCGTAAATAATGGGGACATTCTGGATTTTTTGTGGGGAAATAAATGGGGACATTCCGGTTTTTTTTGAAATTGTTAATGTGAGGAAATTAATGGGGACATTCTGGATTTTTCTGAGATTGAAGTCAGGAACGTGCTCAATGACGCATCTTAAATCAGGAATGTCCCCATTAAATCAGGTGGCGCATCTTAAATCAGGAATGTCCCCATTAAATCAGGATTGCCGCACACCCACCTGACGGCTACGGTGAAGGAAATCCTTCGAGGATCGCATCGACTGCAGCATTGATCGTTGTATCCGCATCCCTACGATCCGCAGCACTAATCCTCTTGCTGGCATAACCATGCCACACGGGCTTTCGTTCTTTAACATCGAATACGTCAATCGCCAGCATGCCCTCCGTGTATTGCCGCACGGACGTCTGCGTACCGTAACCATAATATGCACCACCCCAACGGCGTGGGTAGGATGCGTATCCGCCCGACATCGTTGGGTAGGAGTCGATTTTAATTTGGTCCCTCGATCCCACCGTAAATGACAAAACGAAGTCTGCATTCTCTGCCTGGAATTGTTTCTCATACCCCTTGGCTCTGAGCGCCCTGTCGACCGAGGCCATAATGCGTGGCTCCAGCATCGGATTGTTGATTCGATTCGTCGCGCCAGCAGTCATCGGATTTGCTGAAATCCAGGCAAAGGTCTGATATCCGCTGAAGTCATGTCCGGGATCACGATCATGCGTCGCCTGAAAACCGGTCGCGCATGCGCCAAGAAAAAGCACCAGCGGTGACAGCCACATATACGTCTTTCTTACTGACATTATTTTTCTCCATACAAACCGAAAGTGCGCGTCAATCGCAGCATGCACAATAATGTGGCATTTTTCTATTCGCGAATCGAAAACGAATTTTTGCACAACCCCAATAATTTATACGCTAAAGTACGGGGTCGCCATTAGGCCAACTATAAATCATCCGACCAAAAGGTTATCAACATGGACCAATTTATTGGGCATGTTGTCTATTGCTGACAAAATCGAGGCTACAATGAAAAACGTCATCATCTTTCTGAGTGCCCTGCTCCTGGCTGCATGTGGGAGACCGGCCACTGAATCCGAGTCCACACCCACGACGCCGGAGTTCTCGGTATCCGATGCAGGCGTCAAAACCAAAAACGTCGAAGGCTTCGGCGGCGTTATCGCGGAAAGTTATGACGACTCCCAGGAATGGTGGGCGCCGTACGATGAACCGGATGAAGATGCGCCAAACGTAATCATTTTTCTACTGGATGACGTCGGATTCGCCCAGGTTGGCAGTTTCGGTGCGCTGATCGAAACGCCGAACATCGATGCATTGGCCGATAACGGACTGCGCTACAACAACTTCCATACGACGGCGCTATGCTCGCCGTCGCGGGCGACCCTGATGGCGGGTCGTAATCCGCATTCGATAGGGCTGGGCAGTCACGCGCTAACGGCGATGGGCTTCCCGGGCTACAACGCGATCATGCCGGAATCGGCAAAATCAGTGGCCAACTACCTGGAGGCAGACGGTTACATAAATTATGCGCTCGGCAAGTGGGACCACACACCACTCTATGAAGTCTCACAGACGGGGCCGTTCGATCGCTGGCCGAGTGGCGAGGGATTCCAGCATGCGTACACGTTCATGGCCGCCGATGTGCACCAGTTCGTGCCGGTCATGTGGAACGACCACACGCCAGAGCCTTATCGCAAATCAGTTCATCTCGACCAGGATCTGGCCGACCGGGCGATCGAATGGATCACCGGACACAAGTCGATCAAGCCGGACTTGCCCTTCATGATGTTGTGGGCATCGGGTTCGATGCATTCACCCCACCACGCTCCCGACAGCCATATCGACAGATACGCAGGCAAATTCGACATGGGCTGGGATGTGGCGAGAGAACAAATCCTCGTGCAGCAGATCGAACGTGGGGTCGTTCCCGAGGGCACGCAGCTCACGGAACGCATTCCCGAAATTCCAGCCTGGGATTCCTTATCTGCGGAAGAGCAGTCGCTATACGCACGCCAGATGGAGGTTTTTGCTGGTCAGATGGAATGGGTCGATATGCAGATCGGTCGTGTCGTCGAAGCGCTTCGGCGTATTGGCGAACTCGACAACACCCTGATTTTCGTCACTGCTGACAACGGTGCCAGCGGTGAAGGCGGACTTGCCGGCACATTCAACGAGACTTACGTATTGAACGGTTTGCAAACACCGATGGAGGCGAATCTTCGCGCCCAGGAAGACTGGGGCCGCGAAAACACCTATCCGCATTACCATGCCGGTTGGGCAATGGCGGGCAATACGCCGTTCCGCTATTTCAAGCAGAGTGAACATCGCGGTGGACAGACTGACGCACTCGTTGTGCATTGGCCCAACGGCATCGAAGCCAAGGGCGAGGTACGCAGCCAATACCATCACATCAGTGATATTGCACCGACTATCCTGGAGGCAGCGCGTGTAGAAGTGCCCGACGAATACCACGGCGTCGAACAACAGCCAATGGATGGTGTGTCGATGATGTACTCATTCGACAACCCCGATGCCCCGAACGCCAAGGAACGCCAATACTATGAAATGTTCGGCAACCGCGCGATCTGGGTCGACGGCTGGAAGGCCGTGACACTGCACGCCAATCGGATGCCGTGGGACCTCGCTGTGGTGCTGCCCTTCGAACAGGACGAATGGCAACTCTACAACGTCGCGGAGGATTTTTCCGAAAGCACGAATCTGGCGGACGAAAACCCGGAGAAGCTGGCCGAACTCATCGAGATCTTCGATGAAGAAGCCTGGAAGTACAACGTCTATCCGCTTTATGACGACATGATCGCCCGCCTGGGCGCACAACAGGATCGCCTGTTCGGTGATCAGAATGAATTTATATACTACGCACCTGGCGCAATCCGTATTGCTGAGAAATCATCGGCACCGGTCAAGAACCGTGCGCATACGATCGAAACCAGGCTTGATCTGACAGGTGACGAAGAAGGTGTGATTGTCGCTGTCGGTGGCATGACCGGCGGGTACACGCTGTTCATCAAGGACAACCGTCTGTATTACGACTACAACTTTCTCGACGGCGTACACTATGTCCTCAGGTCATCAATATTGCCGCGGGGGCAGACAGATATGAAATTTAATTTCATCAAAACGCAGCCGTTCGGTGGCATCGGTGAGCTGTATATCAACGATGAGAAAGTCGACGAGGTCGAAATGCCGCAGATGCACATCAGCACTTACTCACTAGCGGAAACATTTGACGTCGGTCGGGATACGGGTACGCAGGTCTCCGACCAGTACACCGGTATCTACAAGTTCAATGGCAAACTCGACCGCGTGATTTTCAGAGTATCCGATGACAACACAGTGCCTCCGCGAGGTTTGCCGGCAATGTATTACTGACCGGTAGCAGCCATGTTAACGATCGGAATTTTCGCAAGGTGTAGCATTGCCAGGCGCCGAAAGCACATCGGCGTAGTCATTGCACTGGTCGCAGCAAGCTGGGGATCGCCCGAGGCGATTGCCGCTGACGAACGCCTGGACTTCGAAATCACGCCGCTCATCGGTTATCGCTACGGCGGCACCTTCGACGTCCAGGGCGGCAACGACGCTTATGAGTTCGACGATTCATCGAGCTTCGGCCTGGTCCTCAATATGCGGGAACAAGCGAATACGCAATGGGAAGTCTTATATTCGCAACAGAGTGGGTCTGCTATGTTGAATTCGGTCGCCGTGTCGCAGCCTGCTGTCGACGTCGACATCCATATTCTGCAAATTGGCGGAACTTACCAGGGAACCGGCGACAAAATTCGTGGCTATGTTGCTGCCACTGTTGGCGGTACCCGGTTTGATGCGAGCTCTGCAAACGACACTTTCTTCTCCGGGTCGATTGGCGTTGGTGTTCAGATTATGCCGGAGGCCAAATTCGGAATTCGGCTTGAGGCGCGTGCATATGCAACACTGACCGACTCCGACACGGATCTCTTTTGCAGTACGGGACCAGACCTGAACGTCTGTGCCATTCGGGTCGAAGGTGAATTGTTCAATCAGTTCGAGACTTTCGCCGGGTTCGTATTTCGATTTTGATATAACAGGGAAAAAGAAATGAGACTGACCACTATTTCAATACTGATTCTCATGTCCGGTTTCGCCTGGGCAGACCATCACGAAGGGAACAAGAAGCCGGCATTCTTCACCAGCCAGACTTCGACAATGGCAGCAACAGTAGACGCGATCGATCACGAAGCGCGGCTCGTCACTCTACGAAAACCAGATGGATCGTCGGTCACGTTTACACCAAGCCCCGATGTCAGGAATCTTGACCAGGTGAGCGTTGGCGACGTATTACACGTCGAATATTCGCAAAGCGTGTCAATCCAGGTTACCGATGATGACGGTATTGAGCCGGCATCGGGTGGAATGACCGAGATCACCCGGTCCAAAGAGGGTCAAATGCCGGCGCTGGTCGCGGTGGATACCTCCGTCGTACTGGCCAACGTTGTTGCAATCGACCTGGAAGGTCAGACTTACCAACTTCGTTTTGTAGACGGGTCGATTAACGAATACGTCGCAATGAATCCGGAAAACCTAAAGATGGCAGCGATTGGTGACGTAGTCTCCGTTAAAGTGACCGAGTCTGTCATTGCCGAAGTACTAAAGATCGAATGAGAAAGACTGAGTATAGTGCGCGTCAATATCGCCGATCTGGTATACGCCGTATGGGAGCTGCAAATTGATCGATGTCACAATGTTTAGAAGCCGTATGTTGCTTGTTTGGTTTGCTATCGCTTTTGGCGCCTGCTCGTCAAGTCCCCGGGTAACAACGGTCCAACCTTTATCGGATTCCTCAGACGCACCGTACGAAAACGTCCTGGTCATTTTCTTGTTTTCGAAATTTGATCAACGCCGCTACCTCGAAACCGAAGTTGTCGATCAATTGTCGGCGCTGGGCATTCAGGCCGTTGCAAGCACATCACTAATGGATACCCGCACGCCGGTGACGCGCCAGACCTTCCTGGCGATGGTCGAGGAGATCGATGCCGACGCCGTATTGGTCACCCAGTTTGCAAACATCGGCGCGACGGGGAAAAAGGTGGATATGAATCCCCAATCAACCTATAACTTCCGCCCGACCTATTACTACAACGTCTGGAGTGTGGACGTGGAGGAGTACGTCGAACCGCAAGCCATTGATATGAAGTTTTCATTGGCACTTGCGACACAGCTTTATTCGGCTAGTACCAGGGATGTTGTCTGGGCGATTGAATCAAAGTCCGACGTGAAGCGAAAATTCGACCGCGCCATTGACTATACAATCTATGCGGACGAGGCAACGGCAATTGTCAGAAAAATGTCGAGGGATGGATTGATTGGTCCTTAAGGGGACATTTCGTTTCTAAAATGCGTCCAGTGACTGCCTCATCTCGCCGTCCTTCCACGCCAGTCGGTAGGCGACGTAATACTTGAAAACGTTTCTGACATAGCGGACGGTTTCGCGCCCGATTTTGCGTGCGGCGATCAGTTCGACATTGTCCAGCCAAAGATTCGGATCGTGACCCTCGGCAGCGGCCTCTTCGCGTAGTTTTCGAATTCTTGCCGGTCCCGCGTTGTATGCGGCCAACGCGAAGAGCCATCGATGGACTTCGCCTATCTCCGGGTCGGAAAAATATCGATCCATCAGGAAACGCATATACCTCGCCCCTGCCCTGATATTGTCTGCCGGACTGGAAATATCATAAATGCCGACATTGCGATCGGCTGCGGTTGTTGGCTTGATTTGCATGATACCCACTGCGCCAACAGGACTTTCCCTGTCGTTGTTCAGCTCGGATTCCTGGTACGCTTGCGCCGCGAGCATTAGCGGATCCAGGTTGCTCTCTGCCCCGCTGGACCGAAAATGCTCCAGTAGTGGTCGCAGGCGATCGACGCCACTGTTCGACGTTGAATTTCGAACCCAGTCAAGATTCTCCATGTAGCGATTGATGAGCACATTACCGATCAGGGTGCCTTGTCGATGTCCACGCACGAAATCATTGACGACTGCGGCCAGCTTCGGACTGCCCTTCCGGAATACCCACGCGATCTCTCCGCCGGTGTTCACAACCAGCTCGTCTCTTACCTGCATTGCCGGAAAAATCTTTGACCAGTAGCTCGCCTTGTAACTATCGATAACAGTAGCCGCGACCAATCCGGCATTGACCATCTCCAGAATATCCTGGCTTCTCAGAAGCTCGTTCGCTGCGTCGATGCGTACGGGCTCGAGGCCGCGACCGATCAGGTCACGGTTGTGCTCCGTCAAATGCTCGAAGTAACTGGACGACTTGCGGACATAGACGTTAGTACCGGAAAGATCATCGAGCGACTTGACGTTCTCGCCCCGGCCCGGAGAAAAAACGACAATCTCGTTGACGTTTCGCACGATCGGCGCCGAGAATCCGACCAGTTCGGAGCGGGCATCAGTAATAGTCAGATCCGCTGCGATCAGGTCTGCCTGACCGCTTAGCAACGCTGGTATCAACTTATCCCGGCTGACGGGCATAGGCAGTATTTCGACCTGGTCAATGTCACGGCCCAGGCCGGTGTTGATCTCGGCCTGCAAGAGAGTCAACAGTTCAGCAATTATTCCACGCGGCTTTCCATCGAAATAGAAGAACTGCGGTCCACCGGATACAACCAGCGTCCGGATAACGCGACGTTCCGCCATGCCATCCAGGTCGCCAGTCCATGGGGCCGTTAGCCCGCCAAATTGATCTGGCAGCAGGTCATCGAGTGTCGATAGGGGCTTTACTTCGGTGCCCGCAAGCGCACCGGTCAGGGCGGATTGTGGAAATATCTCGTTCGCATAGGGCCGAGGTTCTTCGCTGGATTCATTGTTGGCTGGCGCTTGAGAGTCTGAGCAACCGGTGAGCAGCAGTAATGCCATCAATAGGTAAATCGTCGCGCTGCCTGATTTCATCATCACCCCGAACCTCAATGTTGAACACTTGAATGGGGACATTCTGCTTTAAGTTTGTCTCCACGGTAAAAGCAGAATGTCCCCATTATTACGATTCTTATAAGCCGACGGTGAAGAATGCAACCGGGCCGTGGTGACGTACCCGGAGATCGCCATTCAGCTCATTGTTGGTTGATGTCAGGTTCATTTCATAAAAATTGTAACCAATTCCTACACTGACTTTGTCACCCAGCCGCCGCAATAAATCGAGCGTTGCGTAGTTGAGTGATCCTTCGAAGCGGTCGAAGTCGGTTCGGAACAGCTGCAGTTTCGCGCCGAGCGTCGTCTTCTCGCCCAGGAATACCGATGCATGTGCACCGACGACCGGCAATGGCGTTGCGGTGCTGGAACCCGCCACCTGATTGGTTGAATCAGCAACAATTTCCGCGTCGAAATCTATGACATGTACGCCGGCCATGATGCCCAGCTCAAGCTGCGCGTTTCTGATCAACGAATAGGCGTATCCGGCGCGAAACACTTTTGCATCGGCGACAACGTCAACTTCTGTACCGGCCGCAAACAACTCATCGCCAAAACTCAGATCCTGAGTCAGCGTTGTCGCCGAATTTCGACCCAGCTCGAAATAGCCGAATTCCAGCCGGTGATACTCACCTATACGCAGGCTGGCATCGACCTGCAGCACCGCCTCCTCGTCCGCTGCCCCGAGGAATTCTTCAATATCCGTCTCAAAACCGGGAACACCATCCATCGTGTCCCGTTTAACCTTGGTATCTATCTGGTCATAAAAGCCCCCGATGCGAAGATCGAACCTGGGTGAATTTGGCGATGACCCATCATATGCGCGCGGCCTGAATACATCAGCGTTGTAAGCAAGCGCGATGCTGGTCGACCAGGTGTTGTCACGATCGACAATCGGGCTTGCGGTAATCTCGGATCCCAGGTCCTCATAGCCGATTTTTCCCGTCAATAACCATTTATCGCCGAGCGCGTAACCCCAGCGGAACTTGACGGCAGAGCTGATACTCGAGCTCGCCCGGTAGGCCGGACGCAGTGGAGTAGATTCTGCCGGCGTCACCGAAAAGTAGTAGTCGTTGTAGTCGCTCGATTGTTGAATCAGTTCGATTGAGGGAACGAAATAGCCGCGCGACCATTCCATCGGCAAGAGAAAGGCCAGCTGACTGACGAGACCATGGTGGCGATCGGTCACTTCGTAGTAAGTCGTCCAGTTGACGTGAACCGGCCAGCCTCGCCACCCAATCGTCGGCCCAACTTCCAGCGCCCACTCACGATCTGAAATTCCCAGCAAGTCGTCTGTTTCGACATTGCCAAGTCCGAGCGTCTGCACGCGACCAATTGCGCCGATTTCCCAGCCGGTATCATTGACCCAGCGAAATCCGAGTCCACCATCCCGAATAAGAATCCAGTCGTCCGTCATTGATGAATGGCGAAAGGAAGTCAGGTACGGGTAGGCGTAGGCGCTGTTCTCCGCGCCGGTGTACGGATTCTGTTCGGCCGAGATACCGACGCCCAGCGCATAGTCGTTGAGATCGTAGTTGCGGATATAGTCCAACAAAGAACCTGCGCTTGCGTACCCGGGTATCAACGACGCAAGTGCGACTACGACTATATGGCGCATTACCTGGAAAGCCCGCGCATCATTTCCCTGGGTCCAGTGCGACGATCTTTGCAATCGAAATATTCCGATAAAATCATTTTAATACATATAATTATTGCATTTTACTAAAGTAATATCTCAACA
>JBPCYD010000023.1:0-23337 GCA_051007895.1 Woeseiaceae bacterium | reverse complement strand
CTTGGAAAGGACCCGCTTATATATCCTCGAACTGTTGATTGAGCTCGGCGATCTGTGTCTCGATACGGTTGCGCGTCTCGATGTGATCGAGGTCAGTCCGCGCGGCCGCGTCGTTGTCGTCGATGATATCGAGTTGCGGTGTATGCGAATCAATGAGCCCGGTCATCGTGTCGCGCGCGCGCTCGAGCGCCTTGATCATCGTTTTAATTTCTTGCGCTTTTTCAAACTGCACTTGTTTCATATCTACCTCGCTGTGCTGGTGGCGACTTGCATCGCCTTAGTGAAATTGCGCGGCCAACGTCGGCGCGCCTCGATGTCTGCATACCGATAGAACGGGAACCGTGCCTGGTATCGTAGGTCCTTTGTGGTGTACTCGAGCAGCAGCTTTGTACCCTTGCGCGTGCGCTCCCATATACCGAGGACATTCCCTCGCCTGGCCTCGAACGTGTTCGCCCGCTGCAGCAGCTTTGCGATCTTGCCCGTGCGCCTGCCTGGTATATTGCCCCTCGCATTCAACCGGATATCACGTGGCAAGGCCTCGACCCGGCCTCGAGGCCGGCGCGTGCCGCCTTCGATCTGCAGGCGCATAAATTCATTCGCCCAGGACAGCACATACACGCGCGCCTCGAGGTCGCGCTTATTGGCAGGCTTTACCCGAATCGAGTTAACGACTTGCGGCGTCGGCTTATCGAGATCCGCCGGCATTCTCGCCCGCTCATAATCTCGAATGTCGTTCGCGGTCCAATTCATTGCCAGGCTAACCCCGAACGGGATTTGCTTGCGCTGCACCTGGTTTAGATTTCGGCGCGCGCTTTTCATGTCGCCTTTGATATCGAGTTTCATTGCTCGAACCATTCCGGCGCCCGGTTAAAACCGGCGTGACATTGCTCGGGTAAAAAGACGATCGCAGATTTAGGATCGTCGCACGCGTCGTATGTAGTCGAGCAACCGAGCACGGCAACCGCAATCAATACCAGGATCAAAGAGATTCCCAACCCTGTGAATATTGCCGCGCGCGAGGCCTTGCGCTCGAGCTCGGCGTCGATCGGTTCGTCGACATAATCACGCGGTTGGTATCCGTTGCCGCGCGTGCCGTCGTATTGTGGATTTTTAAGTTTTCCCATTGTTCATATTCTCTTTTCCGAGTGCATGATAGAGCTCGGCAAAATTCGCCTCGCCGTCTGTTTGATTGTGATAGGTGCCCGTGATGACGCGCCGCAGATTATCTCGAACGCGGTTGATCCATGTCGGCACGTCCTCACCTGGTAGCGCGAGCAGTATCGGGTCCTCGAGCTGGTCGATCTGCGCGAATAGTAAAAGCGTTTTCGCGTACTCGTTGATCCTGGCCGTCGTTTGTTTCCAGCTGCTCGGGTCGGTCATTCGGTGATAGCGGCACATTCCCCACTTTGCCTTTCCATCGTCGTCGTAGTCGGTAATGAACTCCGCCCTCAATGGGCAGCCGTTGATTTTGCAGGTCATGGTTTACAGGCCTGCGCCAATTCTTTAAAAATTTCTTCCATTTGTGGATTGATCCCGTCGGTCGATCGGTGAACCGTTTCTTGTCGGCTATCTTTTCCCTGCGCGCCATCAGCGCGCTTTTCCTTAGATCCTTTTTTAACCTCGACGCTATCAGCGTCGTTTTCCCTTTCTTTTATATTTAAAGAACTGTCTATTGTTGGTGCAATAGATGATATAGAGATCGTCCTATCTGGTGTATTTTGTGCAACCAGATCTGTAACAATTTTTGTTATAGCCTTGCTGGTACATTTATTGTTATAGAAGATCGGCCCGAGGGTATAAACCGACGTGATCCGCTCGGTCCGCTGGACCGCAACCAGGTCGACCCCCTCGAGCACGCGTAGCGCTCGCATCACCGTCGTTTTCGAGCGTATCCCCGTCAGGTCCATAAACTGCGACAACGCGATCGCGTCGCTCGGCTTATGCCAGCCTAGCGTTTTGCGAATGATCGCGACCAGGCATTTGAATTGCGTCGGCGTCAGGTGCGCCATTAGCTCATCGGCGAACACGTTCGGGAAAGGAAAAAAATTCTGCTTAAGTAGTGACATAGACCGGGTCTCTCGGCTGGAAATCGGAACTGCAGTAAATAGCAGCTTTCGCGTAGGTTGGCAATTACAGGATTATCGGCTAAAATCCTTGACTCGATCCACAACAAACCAAGCTAGACCAGCTTAGGAGAATATAGACCATGAAAAATATCACGCAAAAACACTTGCTAAAGGCCGCGCACGGCATTCTCGATCTTGCCACCGACGTCGTTGAAGACCACCCCGACGATGACAAAATCCGGAACCGACACTATTACGCGGCGATGATCCAGATCGAGGGAATCGAGCAAGTCTGCATGGCAGCCGGCGAAGGCACCGAATCACCGATCATGCGAAAACTACACAAGCTTTGGTGCGACGCGCTTAACAAACGCCACTACAAAGAGGCCGCATAATGGAACAAATCAGACGATTAAGATTTTCACCACGCGAGGCCGCGCAGGCGCTCGGGATCTCGAAATCTAAACTCTATCAGCACATCAACCAGGGAGAGATCTCGGGGTACATCATCAATAATCGCCGCTGGTTTCGGCCGAGCGACCTCGAGCAATTCATCGAACAACAGGCCGAAATGGCCCAGGAGAAGAAGCAATGACCCCGACAGGACCACTACAAAAAGCAATCGTCGATACCCTCAAAGCGTGCCGGCAGCCGACGCATATTAACCTCTCAGACGTGCCAGGCTTTACCGGCGTGCAACTCCAAAACGCGATCAATCGCCTGGTCAATGGCGGCGTAATCGTCCGCACTGATGACGGTTTTCGCCTGGCCTCGAGGACTAAATAATGCAGATCGTCGAATATAAAATTATCCACGGCTACACGATTCTCGAGGTCGAGCACCTGGTTAACGGGATGCTCGCCAGCAATCGCTGGTGGCAACCCGTCGGCCCAATCGGGCACGACCCTACCAGCTCGAGCGATGCGAATTATTTTCAAACCATGTGGCGCGTGCAATGGGCTTCGGCCGATCCGGACCAACCCACCAACTTAAAAAGGTAACCCCATGACAAATCTTAGAATCTCTTGCCAAGTACTACGCCAGGTCGAGCACCTTCGAGGCCTGGCTACAATCAACAACCTTGACCCGTTACTGCCCGAGCTCGAGCGCCCGCAAATCCTGCGCGCACTCGAGAGCCTGGTCGCACAAGATCGTGTAATGAAAAACAAGCAATCGACCGAACCCGTCGCCGGCCCAGGTGGCGGCACCCGAGCGGTCAAAATGTGGAGTTACCGCGTTAACCAGGACTGGGAGCCAGGGAAGTCGCCGAAAACATCAGATCCCAGGCCGCCTAAATCGCGTTCTAAGCGACGATCGGCCAAGCCGCTACCAACGCAAGCACACGCCGTCGTAAACCTGCGCGCTCGCAAGGTGGACTGCCTGCTGCGCGTGCTCGACGAAACGCACGGCACCGACCGCGATCTGATGATCGGAATCCTGGCCGACTACGGCCACAAAGTATCAACGAGGGCAAGCTAATGTACTTTCAACCCATCGATAAACCCCAGGCCTTGAAATTCGTTTCAAGCGAACACGCGCGTGTTTTCGAGCAGCATTGTCGGAATGTCCAACGCGTTATCCGTTACAACAACAAGCGCATAATGCTCGGCCTGCGCCTGGTCACAATTCCCGAGGCCCTGATGATCACGCCGGCCTCGTATGCCTGGCCGATCGAAACCCCGAACCGGAGTAAATCAAAATGTCACTAAATTACAGGATAATCGACGACAACCTTAAAACCGTCGCCAACCTCGAGAGCGCGCTCGACGCGGCCGCGCTGTGTAAGTACCGCTATTATAAGCGCGTGCTTTATCTAGGCCGCGTCGTTTACACCCGGCCGCGTAACGGTGCGGTAAAAACCTTCACCGGAATCCTCGCCGAAATCCGCGAGCGGCGCGTTCTAATCTATGCGCGCGCCGAGGCCGAGCGCCAACGAGTCGCTAGAAGTTAACCGTTTAACTTCCATTCCCCATCAGGCCGGCGCAATGCCGGCCTTTTTTTTGCCATCCGCATCCGCAGTTAATCGCCCCTACTTTATTGCGTTTTTGAAAAACGAGAAAAATCACAAGTGAATAACTGCAGATTCGGATCCCTTATTTAATACCATTTGCGCCTCGAGGCGCGGCAGCTGGTCGGGATCCGCGACCAGGTCGCGGCCTCGGGTATTACCAGGTAATACTTTTCGGCCCGCGGCCAGCTGGACAAGGTATCACCTGGCGCAACGTTTGTATGTTGATTTTGTGGCCGCCAGGAATGCCAAACAAACATACAAACATACAAACACCGATCGGCCCGATCACCTGGCAAGGCCCGCAGCAAGAAACAGGCCTGCTGCCGCACCTGGTACTCGAGGGTAAAACCGGCCGATTTACCCCATACCCTAGCCAGCCGCGACCCGAGATCGTCGCTTAGGCGTTAAATGAGAGCGTCGAATTTTCTCGAAATCGCCGGAAAGCGACGATTTTGGCTTAATTGAGCTGAAACGCCAGGTTTGCCGCTTCTTTGATTTCATCGGCCGGCGTCCAGGTGTACCCGTTCTCCGCGTCGTTGATGAAGAAGATCCCGACATTACCCTCGGCGTAATCGAGCTGCGCAAATGGCGTCCACCAGCAAACCGAATCGCCGGCGAGCCCAGAGTCGTAGGCCTGCTGCAAGTTAAACGGCATGGCATGATCGACCGTCGGGATCGGTGTATCGCCCTCGAGGCATTGAACGCTATTCACGAGCGGCGACTCGACGTTGCCGTCGAGCAGGAATAGCACCGCACCAGGGAAACCGCCTTGACCCGCGCCGGCATAACAGACCATACCCCACACCGTCTCGTTTTCAGTGAATGAGCTCGGCGAACCGCCATCATCGCCGGATAGATCCAGGCTCCCGGATCCGCCGAACGCAACGCCGCGAGCAACGACGACCAGGCCGGCCCCACCGTCGCCGCCGGCACCGCCGGCCGCCTGGTAGGATCCGTCCTCGAGCGCGCCGTGACCGCTCGCGCCGCTGGTCCCCTGCAGATCACGCGGCACGCCCTCGAGCTCGAGGCCGTCGGGGTTGACGATGTTAAGGCCGTTGAATGAATTGAAGACCGGACCCGTACCCACCGACAGTGATAGTTTAGTGATGACCGGCACAAACGCGTCGAAGCCTGAACCCTTGGCCTTAATGTCGATGCCGGGATATGTCTTCGAGATCCCGACCCGACCTTGTGTGCCGAGCGTACCGCGCGCGGCCGCGCTCGAGGTTGCGCCGGCGTTACCCTGGCCGGCACCGTCAATCGTGCCATTAATCGTCAGAAACCCTTTAACCCGCAGCTGTACGTTTTTATTAATCGTCACCGTCACGCCGCTGTTGATTGTCAGATCACCGTCGTAATAAAAAATCGCGTTGGCATGGTCGACACTGTCGCCGTTAAGCGTACCGTTCGCCGTGACTGCGCCGGCCGAGATTGTGAGCACCGTCGAGAGCTCAGTCCCGGCCGCCGTATAAAAACTATCATTCATAACCGACGCGGATGCGATCGCATTTTTGCTGGCGCGCTCGACGCCGCCAAACAAGTCGAGCGTCACCAGGCCGGTTTTCCAATTGGTCCGGATCTGCTGGATCTCGAGCGTTCGATCCATCGATCCGCCCGTGTTGTAATCGTGCACCTGGTCGAGCTCGGTCCGCACTGTGTCGCCGACATCGAGCCGATCGAATTCCGGCATCACATCGAGCTTGATCCGCTCGGGCGGTGCCGCGTATCGATCGCGCAGCTGGTCGAAATATTGGTAAACATCGTGCAACGCGTGCCGACCTGAAAACAGCACCTGGAACTGGAACAACAAAAGCTCGGCCTTTCCATATTTCGAGATCGAATCCGAGTCGATCAGCTGCACCGTTTTCGTGTAGCGCTCGAGCACCGGGATAAAATTATATTGGATCACCATGTTATTGATCACCGCTTTCTGGTCGTGCATAAGCGGACCGTATTTAACGATATCCCAGGGCCGCAGCTGCTCATCGAATGAGCTGCCCGGCAAGATATTTTGAAAGCGTTTCAACCCGAGCGCGCCGTCGGAATACACCGGCATAAATGCGCCAAGCCATAGCAGGATCTCTTTTTCAATATAGGCTTTAGCCTGCACAATTTCCGCGCCCTGGATCTTTGCCATTCGCCCGGTATTCGTTGCCGGGTCCCAAAGGTCGAGCATGGTCGCCGCCTGGTAGTCCGACAGGCGCACGAAATCGGTAGAGATACCGACGTTCCAGTGCGCCGGCATGTTGCCACCCTGGCCGGGTATCTTGCCAGTCAACAATGAATAGATCAGGCGCGGCGCGGCCATCTCGATGTAGATATATTCGACGACTTTCTTTTTCTGGTCGTCGACGCTCGCCGTGACCGTGTGCGTCGCCGCCGTCGTGTTCAGTGCACCGCGACCGCTCGCACCGTCGACGACCAGGCTCGAACCCGACCAACCCGTATGTCGGATTATCTCGTCGTCGATCTGGATATAGCCGACCGTCTTCGACGCGTCGCTTTGATAGTTAGCATCGTGCTCGAGCAATGGGAATTTTTCGGCAGCGTCGGCGATCGTGATCGGAATCGACAACGCCGTCGAGTTAACCGTCGAGGTTAAAACGCCCTGGTGCCGATCGAATATCTCGGTTTTCTCGGTCCGCTGCACATCGCTACAGGTGAGCGTGTAAACCCCGTCCTGATACGAGACGTCGTCGACCAGGTACGTGAACCGCAGCGAGTAATCGTCCCAACTCGTTAACGACTCGTGACCTTTATAGAGCCGGATCCGCTTGCGCCGTAATCCCTCGCCCGTCACCAGGCGCTCGCGGATCCGCGCGGACAACTCGCCATCCCGGTCGGCAAGCTGGATCTTGATACTGCCGATCGTGTGCTGCGCTTTGTCAGGCGATATCTTTTGAGTTTGCCCGCTGATATCAACGATCGATCGCTCGAGGCGATCCCACGACCAGTGACTCGCCGGCACCTGGCCGTCGGCGTGCGACGTCAAAAGATACTCGTCGATATCCGCCGTTTGTGGTTCGAATAGTGCGGCCGCCGTCGTGGTCCGGTAATTAATCAGCGCGCTTGATTCGCTGATCTGTGCGCCCCAGGCATGCACGGATCCGGTCTGCGATGTGATGCTCCAATCCGCGCCGGATCCCCACGACGGCCACAGCTGAAAAGTAACCTCGGTTTTGCCGGCCGGCGCGCTGGCACGGATCCACACGCGCCAGTAATCCGCGCTGTGATCGCTCACCCCGCCGATCATGGCCGGGTCACCGTTGGCGTTATCGATCGAGGCCTCGCCGGTCATGGTATCGACCGCGATCCGATGGTAGCTAAACACTGACGGCCCGAAAACCAGGTGCAACCCGATAAACCGCGTCGTGCGCGGGATGGAATCTTTTTTGATGAAAATCGAGGCGAGATAGGTCCGGCCGACGACCGCGTCGAGATTGGCCTGTTGCACCATTTTATTAAAACCGGCAACCGTGAGGTCGACCAGGTCGGCCGTCGTCGTGCCGTCCGGCGCGTCGTCGTCGTTCGCCGTCACGACAACGTCGGACGACTTCGCCCAGTCGGCGTTGTCGAGCTGCTCGGAATAGGTAAGCAGGTTTAGCGCGCGCAGTGTATCGCCTTCGATGTTTGTTCCGGCCGTGACGATATAGGACCCCTCGGCCGCCTCGACCGTCAGCTGCGCGCCCCAAAATACGTTAGCACCCGACGCCGCCGCCGAGCCCACCCATGACAACGACGCACCGTAAGCCGGATAGATTCTAACCTGCGCCGTGTCGTACCCGGTATCGGTACCGCGCGCCCAAAAATGGACACGCCACCAGGTGCTCGAATAGTCTTCGACCGACGCCGCGACCTCGTCGCTTTCACTGGTAATGATTTGATATTGGCCGTTGCTGGTATCGATCCCAAGGTAGTTAAGATCCGTGTCGACGCCGTCGGTAAAGTGGAGACCGATGCAAGGGAAGCGAGTCGTTCGATCGACCGCATTTTTTAAAATAAAAACCGAGAACCGATAGCGTAAATTTTGATTCACCAGGGTATAGCTTTGCAGGACCCCGTATTGCGATAGAAACCCCGTGTTGGTGTCGTCGAGTTTATCGGCGGTCGTGTTGCCATCCGGCGCGACGTCCGTGTTTGCCGTGCGCGTCAGGCCGGCCGCGACCGGCGTCGCAACCCAGACCGTTTGTTGCAGCTGCTCGGAGTAGAGCAATAAATTCTGCTCGGGTTTTGGTGCCGCATCACTAAACGACAACGCCGCAACATAACGCGGTTCGAGGTTGGGCAAATCATTTGCCGTTCTAAAATTTTCGGTTTCGGTTTTCACTCGAGGCGCATTTTAATCGAGTAAGAAAATAACAAACTGCCCTCGCGCCGGCGCGTCGAGGCACCGACCAGGATCACGTTATAAGCCGCGCCGTCGTTAAAGGTGAATTGCTCGCCGCCGGCGACGCTGGCGAGAAATTCCTCGAAGTCGTCGGTGTCCGGCGTCCCGCTGCCGTCGGCGCTAATAAAATCCGTTTGCACCGTGATCTCGTAATCGATCCGGCGCAGCGTCGTGACCGTGTAACCCGAGAGCGAACGGTGCACCGTGGTATCGGGTTTCGGTGTCTGGCCGTCGTATTGCTGCAAGCCGATCGTAATCACGTAATCGGTGCCGGCGCTGTGTCCGCTCTTGATCGACCGCGAGGCCGTGTAAGTAAAGGTTGGCATTATAAATTTAACTCGTCGTTGTCCTGCGCGGTTTTAATGGCATCGACAACCAGGTCGCGCACGCGATCGTCACCGACCGCCGAGCCCTCAATAATAACCGTGATAGATGAGCCGCCCCCGCCGGCAATACCTGGCGCTTCGAGCGGTGACGTTTGAACCGCCGGCACGCCGGCACCGGCGAGCGATGGTGCGCCGGAACTTTTAGACCCGAAGCTGGTTCCCTCGATCGCCTTCACGGTTTCCATGCCCGCTTTAAAGTGGACCGCTGCCATCGCCGCCGCGAGCGGCATCGGATAATTAGCAAGCGATTCGCTAACACCCTGCCAGGTGTTTATGATCGCGTTCGTAATCCCGGCGGCCTTGTTGATCTCGAACATCGAGCGCGATTCCTGCGCGACGCCGCGCGTGATGTTTTCGAGCTCGCCGGCGACGATCGACGTTTGCGCTTTCCAGGTTTTCAACGAAAACGCCAGGCGCTCAGTATCGGAAGTTTGCAACAATCGATTAACCGTATCGCGGTGACGCCATTCAAGTTCTAACTCTTGCGCTTGTTGCTCGGCCTTGAGCGCCAACCAGGTCGCGTGCGCCTCGTTTTCTTCTTCGACGCTGGTTCGACCGATCGGTGACATTGACTGATCTCGGGCGGCCTGAAATCGTGCCATTTCCTCGATCAGTGTATCGGTAAAACTCTTACCTTCGAATACACCCATCAACGCGAGCCAACCGGCCGCAAGGTTATCTACCGATTCATTCGCCCAATCGAGCGCGATCGGCAGCTGCCGACCAAACCACCCGATAGCCTCGGTTATTATCGGCGACAACTCGACGGCCATTGTTTGCTTTAGCCCGATCATTGACGCGTCGAGCTCGAGCAGCGCCTCGTCGGCTTTCTGCAGCGCTTCCGATTCCATCTTGGTCAACGTGCGGCCGGTCGCGTCGGCGTTGGCGGCGAGTTCTTTTAATCCCGCCGCGTTACCCTCGAGCAACGGCAGCAACCGCGATGCGTCATTGGCGAGCGCTTCCATGATCTGCACTTTCTCGCCTTGCGTGCCGACGGCCTCGAGGCCTTCGGCGATCGCAAGCAGTTGCTGATCAGGTGATAGCCGGTTGATCGCCGCGACCGACAGGCCGAGCGCGTCGAGCGCTTCCTTTGCCTCGCCGGCATTGTTGGCGTATGCGTCGCCGATTTTCTCGGCGATGTCTTTAAGTATGTCCCCGGTTTTTTCCGACTCAATGCCGACCGATTTAAACGCGTGCTCGTAACGCGACATCTGCTCGATCGAGACGCCGAGCGATTCAGAATAAACCCGCGTCGACCTGGCGGCCTCGGCCTGTTGTTTGACGATCGCCGCCATGCCGGCAGCCGCCGCGACAGCTGCAGCAGCTGCAGCAGCTGCTGCAACGCCGAGGCGCTTCATACCGCCCTCGGCCGATTTAAAGGCCTTGCCGGTTTTATCGCGCGCGGTTAAAAGATATTCCGTTCTATGCGTTGGCATCGATTACTCCCATCGCCTGCAGGTAAACCCGAGGCTGATCGACCAGGCCGCCGGCAACGACCAGGTGACCGTTTTTATAATGCCGATAGAGCTCGAGACAATCGTTTGAAAATGCGGTAATCATCGGCAGGAAACAAACAGCGCTCGAGCCGACGCCCTTAATCTCCCATCGCGGGAACTTTGCCGGCCCTCGGCTACCTGGTAGAGAGCCGTCCGCATCGCAGTTGTGATGATCGCATGTCATGCAATCGAATCGCTCCCGGTTTTTTGCAACTTCAACTGCGATGATAAGTTTTTTTCTTGCGCCTCGTCGAGATTCGACAGGCCGAGGATCTCGCCGAATATTTGCGATCGCACCTCGAACGGGATCAACTTGTGATTGCTAACCAGGTGCTCGAGCTCGGCACCGGCGGCCGTCTTGAAACCTCGCCAACCGACAAGCCCATACTTAAGCGCGGCCACCATTGCCTGGTGAGAGAAACGCACCTGGTCGTCGAGCGTGAGCACGTATTGCGCGACCTCGGCGTATTGCTCACCGTCGAGCGGCCGCAATTGAAACCCGACGGCCTCGCCGGGATCCTGGCCTGGTGGCTCCCACCAGGTCGCCGTGAAATTATCGAGAGCGGTAATTTTCATTATGTATATGCGAGCGTGAACTCGTCATCCCCCGCGTTTTCCGTTGCGCCGAAACTCAAATCCAGCACTCGAATACCGTCACGATCGCCGAGCGAAACATCGCGATAAGCCGCGCGCGGGATATTGACCTGGTAACGATTGCCGGCAGCAGATCCGATTACGCCGGTATCGATCGCGCGTTCGGTGTCCGCTTTCCAATCCGCAATAAAATCGGCGGTCGCCAGTAGCACGTCCTCGGGATTAATCGTGCCGTTAATGTCGCGCTTGGTAAGACGGATCTCGCCGTAGCCATCCGACGCCGTGACGTCCGCCGGCATCGAGACCGTGTTACTCACATCGAGGCCGACCGACTCGATCGCGTGCGTCAATGCGTTAACCGTCAATGACAGCCCCTTGATCGTCTCGGGCTCGGTCGCGTCGAACGTTGGCGAGACCAGGGCCGTATCGGTCGGCGTGCCCTCGTGACCCGTAAACGTAAACGACGCGATACCAGGCTCGCCGGCGGCCATGTTAAATGAGACCGTACCCCGGCACCCGGTCAGCACTTTGCGCTTGCCGTCCTGGTAATAATAAATAGTGCACGACTCGATCGAGGACGAAACGGGTTGATAGGTGACACTGGTCGAAGCGACCACCGTCTCATCGAGACCACAAGCGCGTAGCGCCTGGCCGATTTCCGGCGCGGTGCCGGCGCTGCCGGATCCCTTGAGCTCGGCCTCGAATGAGACCGCCAGCAACGAACCACCGAATAGTTTTTTAGGCGTGCCGAGCGTCGAATTAATCAACGGCCGATCCGCCATCCGTGCGCCCTCATGCGCCCAGCTCGCCGATCGAACCAGGATCGCGTCGGCCGCCGGCGTCGGCGTCGGATCCGTGTTATAGGTCGACTCGACCTTGAGCAAAATTACTTCCCGTTCTGTTAGGCTCATTGCTTCTTCCCCCCTTTCGATTTGGGCTCATCTTTCCGACCGCCATCACGCGGTTGCACCTTTTTGCGTTCCACTGTCACACCTCCGCGCTTGTGGTTGAATGTCTGTACTTGACCAGGTAAAGCAGCTGCTGCAACGCGTGCGGCGTGTCTGTTTCGCCCTGGATTTCCGGCCGACTCTCGGTATCGGGTTTGATCTCGATCGCAGCGCCGCCGAGCGTATGGTCGGCGCGCAGCGCGGCGAATACCTCCGCCCGTATCTGGTTTAGATCCTGCTCGGTATCGCCGGTCGTCGCGACGTGCGCCTCGACAAACACCTCGAGCACCCGATCGTAATAGCCGATCGATAACTCGTTTTCGATCTGGTCCTCGCCCATAAAAACCGACAGGCTCGGCACTGCGCTAACGGCGTAGGCCCGACCGCGTTCGACATTCGAACCAGT
Organism: Woeseiaceae bacterium; assembly: GCA_051007895.1. Lineage (GTDB taxonomy): Bacteria > Pseudomonadota > Gammaproteobacteria > Steroidobacterales > Woeseiaceae > SZUA-117. The sequence goes on along the minus strand of JBPCYD010000023.1, from coordinate 11,044 downwards.
CGACGCCAGACCCGTTACTGCAGTAACGACCGCGTCCAGAATTGTTTCCGCTTTATGCGTCACGCCACAACCTCGAGGACTAATTGCGTCGTTAAATGATGCGGGATTTTTTCGGCGACGCGATAAGTCGCGTCGGTGCCTTTGATCGTCACTTGCGAACCGACCGCGACGCTAGCCACATCACCGGCAACGCACCGCATAACGGTGCGTCGCCCGTGTTGATCGAGCGACAGCATCGGGTCGTGAGATTTAACCGCGTAAATCTCGATACCCGCGCCCAGGTAGACGATCGTCGACAATGGCGCGTCGACGATCAATGCCCTGGTATCGGCTGCCGTTTCAGTCATCAGACCGCTTTGCGCATGCTAGCGATTTCAGACTGCAAGGCCTTGACCTGGGCGGCCAGGTTGGCACCGCTCGCGAGTTTCTCGTCGAGCTGCTTTTTCAACTCTTTGTCCTCGCCGGTAACACGCGCTTTGAAATCTTCGACCGAGGCCGCGAGCGCTTTCTTATCGTCTTTAGAGTTGCCGAGGATCTCGGCGCGGTTGGTCGCCTGGAAAACGGCCGCCTTGTTAACGTCGACGCCGTCGCGGACCTCGCCGCGTGCGACATCGTCGCCAGCATCAAAAACGGCACCGTGCACAAACCCGACGGTATAGGTAATTCTCGATTGTTCTTTTTTCATCATTTCACCTTTAAAAAGTTAATGGGCCCTCCCTGGCCCTACGGTTTGTTTGTCCCTGGTTAATTAGGCAGTGCCTTTGCTGAATGATCCGGCGTGACGGATTGCGAAATCGTAATCCTGAAACGCGCGAAGCACCAGGCCGCCGGCGGCCGCCTTGGCTGCCTTGTCGGGCTCGACATCGAGCACGCCCCACAGACCAAAAACCGCATCCTGGTAATTACCGTACAGAATGGTTTTTGCGGCCAGGTTGGTTTTCACGTGCAAGGGATAGCCGTTAGTCTGGCCGTTGGTGCCGAGCATGATTCCCGAACCGGCATCAATCGCCGTGGTTTTCATCGCGCCGCGAATCGCTGCAGTCGTGACGTATGCCAGGGAACCGAGGTCGGCGTTAGCGGCCGCGACGTCAGTCTCGAACTCGACAATCTCGGCGTGCGTCGGATAGGCCGTAGTCGCAAAGGTCGCGATCGAGACCGTACCGATTCCGCTCTGGTTCATAATCCCCGTCGGCTGGCTACTCGCGCCGGAACCTTCGAAGCCCATCAGGTCGAGGACCTGTGCGGCGCCGGCCGCCAGATCACCAAGGACCAGCTGCTCGACACTCGGCGCGGACTGTTTCAGCAGACGCCGAGAGATCGGCACCTGGCCCGTGACCGTAGTCGGGGACAGCGTCACTTGACCGAGCACCAGGTCGGACAATGTGCCGTCGACATCCTCGCCGACGTGATACCAGACGGAACCGGTATCGAGTCGCGGGATTTCGATATCACCGACCAGACCAGGCAAGACGCGAGCGCCCAGACTGCCGAGCAGAGTTTTAGCGCGCAGCAGCTCGATAAACGAGCCGGCCAGGTGGTCGGTCCCTTTCAGGAAACCGCCGGCAGTATCGGTGCCGACCGTCATCACACGACCAAACCCACCCTGAAAACCAGGGTCGTGGATCGCCTGGCGTTCGGTCTGGATCTCCCAGGGGACAAACAAACCGTTAGGCTCGCGGTCCAGCTTGCGCGCGATCTCGTCGCTCGCTTCTTTTTCCAGGGAACCGGCCGACCAGGTGCCCGCGATAATCGCCTCGCAGGCGCGGAATAGAGACCAGTTTTTAATCTCGCCTCGACTCATTCCGATATCGGTCGCGGGTTTGCTGGCGCGATTTTTCTCGATCTCATCGAGCACCGACCGGCGGAAATCGTCGGCACTGGTGCCGTCGTCGATCGCCTTCTGGCCGAGTTCTTGCAAATCGTGAGCTCGGGCGATCGCTTCGATATCCTTCCAGCGATTGCGCTCGACGCCGACGGCGTTGCTTTCCAGTTGCCGTTTTTCGTCATCCGATAAAACGGGCTTTGCTTCTTCTACACTCATAATGGGAGCCTCTATAGTTTCTAAACTTTGGGAGCGGCCAACCTGCGCGGACGGATCCGCCGGCACGGCTACTAATGAAATTTCGTGCGGCGTCCAGCGCTCGGCGAAATGCGTCACCACATCGTCGGCACGTTCGGTGCGCCACTTGTTGACCTGGTAGCCGACGGAAATATTTCGCCGGATCCGGTCGACAATATCCTGAAAAATCTCACTCGCGCGCACCGATTGACCAAACCGGAGCAGAGCACGACCAACGCCGTCGTCGTCGTAAATGTGAGCTTCTTCAACCACCCCGACCTGGTCGCCGCGATGATCAACAAGCACCGCCGCGCCGTCGTTCAACCGGCCAAGGTCGACAGCAGCGTCGCGGTGTTCTAGCACTTCGTCCCCGAGCTCGCCATTAACAAAGCGTTGCACGGGATACTCGGAAGAAAACCGAACTTTCACGGTCCGATTTTCGACATCGATTGAATTGCGCGACAATGGAAAATCGCGCTGGTATGTTTCAGTCTTCATCTTCGATTACCTCTTTAACTTGCACTGCAGCTTTATCGAGCTGCTCGATACTAATTCCGAGCTCGGCGGCGCGGGCGGTTTCCTGCTCGAGCTCGCTATAAACGTCTTCGATGTCGCGGCCCTGCTGCGCGAGAATATTAGTTCTCGAGTCGAGCCCCGCTTTAATGTTTTGCAAGTGCGAGTCGCTTTCCTTTTTTGGATCGATCCCCGGCCAGCCTCGAGGTTGCCAGGCGCGTTCTAAATATTTTGTCTCGAGCTTACGGAATGGGAGTTTAACTTTTCCGTTCAGCATCGCCGATCGGATCCAGCGATCATAAACCCGTTCGTGTAGATGCTCGACAACCCACCCCTGCAGCGCGCGCCAGTTTTCCCGGTCCTCGAGGACTCCCGAGCGGATGCTCGAAAAATTGACGTCGGATAAATTGCCGGTTAATGAATGGTTGGCAACGCCGAGACCGGACGCGGCACCTTGCAGAATGAATTTCATAAACCCATCAAAAGCCGTCGTTGGGTGAGTTGGGTCGAACCATTCAAAACTCGATCCCTTCGGATATTTTTTGATTTGGCCGATTTCAAGATGCTCGATATGCTCGCCCTCGTCTTCGTCGATCGAGCCGTCGTCGTCGCCGGCGATTTCGTTCGGTTGCATCGAATCGACCTCGCCCTCGATATAAGCGCCCATCTTGCACGCGCCGGCGTAGGCCGCGAATAGCTCGGCCTCTTCATACTTGCCGGCCATGTGCAAGCGCCGAATCGCGGAGTATAACCAGGGGACGCCGCGCGCCTGGTCGGCGTATTCGGTGCGGTGCAAATGAATCACGTCGATCGCCGGCAGCCGGATATAGTCGCGCTCGGGGAAAACATTATCCCAGGCGCGGACGGTGTTTTTGCGGACGTGGTACGCGACCACGACGCCGGCGGCACTGTACTCGATCCCCATCACGATCCGGTTGCCGTTCGGCAAATCGCCATTTTGCAACTCGTCGAGATATTCGCCAGGGATCACCCGCAAGCGCAACCCGTGCGCGTCGCGAGGGACGTCGACCAGGTGGATTAGGATCTCGCCATCACGCGCGCAGGACTCGAGCGCCAGGTTTTGCACGTCGACCCATGACAACTTGCCATCGACCGAGCAATTCATCGGCCGCGACCATTCGCGCCAACCGCGCTTGATTTCCGCCGCGTCGAGTTTATCGAGCGTGCCGTCGTCGCGCATCGGACGCGGTTGCAATTGGATCCCTTTAGTACCGACAACATTCGATTTGACCAGCTGCAGGAATCGTTTCGCGTAGTCGTTGTCCTGCGCGAGCTCGCGCGACCTGGCGCGCATGCGGCGCAGCTGGTGCCGCAGCTGCTCGTTTATCGGAACATAGACGCCATCAAAAGAATAAGTCGAGTCGTCGAGCAACGCGGCTTTAAACCGTTTACTGACTTCGCCGACCTTGGGCTCGATCCTGGTCTGGCGCGAAACCGTCGGGATCGGTGCCGGCAGCTCGAGCGCGCTCGAGGCCTGCGCGGAATTTCGAAATAGATCGCGTAATTTCATTAGCCCCTCACTCGAATAGTGCCGCTATGTGGCAATCCGCGCATAGCCCTATATTTTTGACTGGCGGCGCGGAGCTCGATTTTCAACCGGCGGCGCTCCCTGGTTAACAATTCATAATCGCGGCTGGCGCTCGTTTCGCCGTTATCAAACGACGTCGTGTCGACCTGCTTATTCTCCAGGCGCTCGGTAATCAAGGCCTCGAGCAGCGCGAGCTTTTTCCGTGGTTCAACGCGCGGGTCGTTCGGATCCTCGGCGCGGTCGGCCATGACCTGGATCACGCCACTTTTTAAAGTCGCGCGTTTAGAGTCGGAGATCTGCAAAACGTGCAAATCATAAAACCAGGTGCCGAGATCCCAATCGACCGACGCGATTTCAAAAAGAAATTCGCCGCTATCCTCGGTCGCGGTCACGACCTGCTCGCCGGCGCTATCGCCCTCGAGGCGCGCATTCAAAATAAGTTGATAAGTCGCCGGCGGATAGTCCGAGACGTAACTCGAATTTCGCCAGGCGATATAATCACCACGGACCAGCGTGCGAGGGATGCGGTGCGCCGCGTTGGCGTTGTCAAAAATATTACTCATAACCCCACCTCGAACGACTCCCATTCCGGCGAGTAGTAAATTTCATTGACCCCGAAATCAATCCGGCCGCGAAACTTCCAGGTCCCGCGCTGATCGAGCTCGGCGCTCGCCGTCGTTTTGTACTCGATCTTGCCGTCGGTGCCGTCGCTGGTAAAACTCGAATTGTTTTCAACAATCGTGCCGTCGGGTTTTCTCAAATAAACCTTTTGCCCGGTCGCAGCGCTAACATCGAGCGCGGCGTCGTTTTCCTGAATCGTGACGCGAAACGTGATGCCGATATCGTTGATCGTTACTTTTTGCGTCATCCCAATTTACCCACATCGGTTAAAAAGCGTTGGATTGATTGCACGCCGGTCACGTCTCGATAGATATCAAGCGCGGCCGTGATCACGCCAGTCGTCGGCGCGAGCGGATTCGATAAAATAATATGATCAACCAGGTGCGCGTGCGCGAGCTCGGCCGGCGTGATCTGGTGATGCTGGACCAGGGTTAACGCCGCGACCAGGTGCGAGTGTGCCAGGCTGGCCGGCGATAGACCGGTAAATTCCTGAACCGTCGTATTATCGAGCAAGTGCGCCTGGGTGATGTCCGCTGCCGTCAGCTGGTAACGACCCGTCACGGTTGCGACTTCAACCAGGTGCGCGTGCGCGAGCTCGGCCGGCGCTATCGTGCCGCTAACCGTCAGCGTCGTATTGTCGACCAGGTGCGCGTGCGCGAGCTCGGCCGGCGACAGCTGGTGGTGCTGCGTTAACGCGCTGCCGTCGATCGCGTGCACCTGGGCGAGCTCGGCCGGCGACAGCTGGTGGTGTTGCGTCAACGAGCTGCCGTCGATCGCGTGCGCGTGCGCGAGATCCGTCGGCGTCAGTGTGACACTACCCGCACCCGACGGCACCAGGGCCAGCAACGGCGCGACCGGCGAAAATAGTTGATAGCGATTTCGATCGAGATCCGCCATCTCGGCCGGCGATAATTCGCGATCGAAAACGAACGCGTGAGAGATCCGCGCGCTGTGCAAATTATGCGCGCCGCCGGTGATCGCGCCAAACATGAAACGGTTACTGTTTGATGTGGGGTAAGTAATATCGCGCGTCCCGCTCGCGTCGATATAGCCATCGAGGTATAAATTCGCCTCGCTGGCGTCGCTCGACGTGACCCCACATTGCACAAAATAATTATGCGTCGGGTTACCACCGCTATATACACCAGTCGAACCCACAAGCGATCCGCCGGCACCGTTATTTTGATATTCGAGTTTACTCCCGTTCCCAACAACCAGGCGGCAAACATTGACGCCATCACGAACGCCCATCAAATGCAAAGTATAGGAATCCAATACCAGGCAAAAACAAACATAAGTAAAGGGGCCATCGGTAAATAAAAGCTCGTCATTATCCGACGCGATCATAGGCTCGCCCGATTCGAGCGAAAAAGAATCCTTAAACCAATCGACGCCGGATCCTGGCTCGGCGATTCGGCCCGTCACTAAATTTTTAGTGGATCCGTCCCCATTACCAAACAACCAGGCCCCGCGCAAATTGCGAGACATTGGATTTTGCCAGTTAACCGTGACAGGTCCGCTCGGGCGAGCGCCTGGTGTTTTAAAATCGGGATGCGCCTCGCGCGGTAAGGCCGATAAAAACACTATTGCCCTTGAACCGCTTTCGGCGTCAGATCGAATCTAAAATTCGAATCGGTCGCATTAATCGCCGCGCCGCCGTCGTTGTAGGCGACGATCGTCAAATATCGATCGTAGTGGGCAAAGGATCCCGACTTCACGCACTTTTCACTCGCGGCCGCGTTCTCTGAAATGACCGACCCGATATAAATCAGATTACGCCGCATATCGACGTCACCGAGCGCGGCGTCGCTAGCGCCGACGTCGCCGTCGATCTGTGTCGAGTCACCATCCGGCGCGCCGGCGATGTAGAGATCCAGCGATCCATATTGATCCGGCGTAGCCTGGAACTGACATTCGCAGGACCAGGAAAACAAAAACTCTCGAGGCGCGGCACCGAGGTCGATTTGCGCGGATACGCGACCGGCACCGTCGGCCAGGCCTTCGACACTAAACGCGGTATCAGCGCCAGCCGCGCCGCTGATCAATTTCGCGGTGCCGTTTGCAATATATAATTCATTCGCCATTAGATCGACCTCGCGTGCGCAACATGACCCGCATTAATTTTAGTGCGCCCGAGATCCAGCTCGAGCGCGCGCGATTGTTTGTTTTCGGCGAGCCCGACGATCGCGTTTTTCTGCGCCGGCGAAAAACAATTCGAGCCCTGGCATTTTGTCAACGCGGAATCGATGTCGCCGATCGCCAGCGACAACGCCAGCCCGTCATCCTCGAGCAATCGCAAAACCGTTTTCGCGGCCGCGACCTGGCCGACGGTGATCTGATCGGCCACGCCGAACGGGTCGGCACCTGGTTGAGATCCGGCCACCATCGAAACGCGGCCATATAGGTTGGTCGCCTGTAAATCGCTCCCGGAATTCTCGCGGTAAGTTTCAGTCAAACAATATTCGAGAATCGCGATCGCCGGCACCGGCACCGGTCGGTTAAGCGCGTTCAGCTCATCGGCCGCCAGCTGGTCGTCGGCGTTATATGCACCGGTCGAGGGATGACCGGCGAGCAGCTCGGCTTTAAGCGCCAGGTAATCGAGGGACATTAGCCCGCGACCTTTTGCGCGATCGTATCGGGCACAATCTCGCCGCTCGCACCTGGAACGCGCTCGCCGGTTTTAACCTTGCCCTCGAGGTCCTCGGCCCACCCGTTCGCAACGCACAAATGGCCGATATCATCATCGACCGTCACCTGGTCGCCCTCGGCGAATGTCTGCAGCTTTCCGCCGACATTTACCTTGATAACTTTTTCAGTAATTAAAATTTTCATTACGTCGGGTCTCCTATTTCCTGGTCGAACGCGGCGACGTCAACCGTCCCGCCCTGGGTTAAACCTTGCGACGTGCAAGTCGTCACAATGAGCAATCGAGTCGCGTCGGTGATCGCGATATGGTCGGCCGTCCCCGTGTTGTCGATCGTCAACCCGGTTTGAGCCGCGCAGGTCGACTTGCGCCCGCTGGTGTCACCATTCGCCAGGGTAAAATCGCCGGTCACAAGCGCGCCGCTCGCGAGCTGGTTTGTCGTGACGGCCTCGGTCCGAGTTGTTGGCTCGGTCGCGCAGACGTGAATCTGTGTCGCGTTGTCCTTTGTTTCGCTTAACGCGGCATCCATAACCGCATCATTCGCAGACTTGCCCATAAAAATTTAACTCCCGTTTATCTGATGTTTGATGAATTGCCAGATCGCCGTCGCGACGGCCGAAATCGTGACCACGATTCCCCAACCGCCGACCACGCGTAACCACTGCTCGCGCCGCGCGCGGTGCGTTTCCTGCTCGGCGATCAAAGAGTCGATATAGTCGTGGTGTTTGCGATGGGTGCCAGCAGGTATGTGCTGACGGCGGTCGAGCGTGCGGTCTAATAATTTTTCGAGCTGGTCGAGGTCGGTTTGATCCATGGCCGGGAATCTAACCCGAAACAATTCTCACTAGTTAGCAATTAACTAAAAAACTTAACTATATTTTTTCACGGCCCGGTAAAACGTCGCCGTCGAGATCCCATAGCGCGCGATCAGCGCCGGCGCGTTGCTGCCGTTAAACTCCGACGCGATACGCCGTTTCATCGCCGGCGAATAGCGGCGATATCCGCGCCGGATCATATAGCGCTCGCCGCCGTAACCCTCGCGGATCTGCTCGATATATCCGCCGATCACTTCCTTAGCCTGGTTGGGCTCGAGCAGCCCCCGGTCGACCAGCTCAACAGTTAGTCCTACTTCGACAATTTCGAGGATGTCGTCGTTTGTTCGATTAGCCATTTAGCACCTTATCCGTGAATGATGTTGATTGACGCCGCCGGCGGCGACGCCCTGATTTTTTGGCCGGCGCGACCGCGTCGACCTCGGCCGCTTGCGCGGCTTTTTTCTGCTCGAGATCCACCGCGCCGAATAGGTCCCCGGTCGGCGGTTGAACCAGGTGCTCGAGCTGTTTCCACTGGCCGGCGCGCCAGCGATTAATCCCGGTTCGCCAAAATGCCGCCAGCGCATAAACGCTGCAGTCGAATGCCTCGTTTCTGGCACCCTTGGGCAAAAACCAGTCATAGACCAGGAACCCTTTTACATAGCGCGGCGCTTTTTTCTCGGCGCACAAGTGCTTGTAAAAATCGAGCGGCAACTCGTCGGAAAAATGCACAAACCCGTCCTGCTCTGACGACTCGAGCTCGAGCCAATCGGTTAATTGATCCTTCGCGGTATCGGTGCCGATCATGTAAACCTCGCCGCCATCCTTGAGGATATTCCCCTGCACGTCGATATCGACCGACGACGGCCGGCCAATGATCGGTTTATTCCGCATCGATGAACCCTTGATCGCGAAAATTTTCCGCGCTTTGCGGACCCGGCAAAAATCATACACCTGGTTGGTGTGATGCCCGCCCGAGTCGACCGCCGTCGCGGTGATCCGCAACTCGGTCCCGGCGGCATGCTCGAACGGGGTTTGCAAATACGTGTCGAGCGTTTTCCAAACCTCGAGATAGCGCGGGGATCCGTCGAACACCTGGTAGTCGACGATCCACCGCTCGCGCGGTCCCCAACCGATCACGACAATCTCGAGGCGATTGTCTTGCACGTCGACGCCGGCCGTCATCACCAGGCACCCCGGCGGACAAATCCCGAGCGGGTAAGGTTCGGCGCGCGCCTTCAGTGTCTCGGCCTCAAGCACTTTTTTCTTTTCCTCGAACGGCAGGCCGAGGATCGTATTCGTAAACGTTTTTTTCAAAACGTCATTGGTTTTGGCCGCCTCGGCCTTGCCGGCAACCTCGGCCCACGATTCCCAGCCGACCGGCGAGTAAAGCGTCGACAGGTGGAAACTTTTGTGTTTCCGATTCGGGTATTGGTGACGCCATTCGCCGAGCTCGAGCATCGCCGTTTTATGGTGCTCGGGAATCAACGCGCCGCACTCGAGACAAGCCATTGCGACCGAATCCTCGATCACCTGGCTATCGGCGTCGAGCTCATATTTTAAATTTTCAATATCGAGCACCTGGTGCTCGCCGCAATGCGGGCACGGCACAAAATACTCGCCCTGGGATCCGTCGTTAAACCGCTGGTTAATTCTCGAGGTTGCCATTTCGGTCGGCGTCGATGTCTCGAGCTGTTTCGATCGCGCGAACGTTTTCCGCCGGCGCTCGGCCAGCTCGATCGGATCGCCTTCGCCCTCGACGTCGAACGGGTAAGCGTCGATCTCGTCCAGCATCAAATACCGGGTCGGCATCGCGCGCAGCCCGGCGGCCGCGTTGCTGCCGGTAATTCGGAGCACGCCGCCGTCGTAAGATTTGACCAGGGTCGTGTTGCGCGAGTCGCGCGATCGTGCCGGCGCGATCCGGTCGACTATGCAAGGCATTTTATCGGCGGCCGGCGTGAATCGTTGTTGCGACCATAGCTTGCCGTCATCGATGCGCGGCAACACGACCAGCATCGGCCCAGGTGCGTGATCGATCACATAGAAAACCCAATTATTCCCGGTCTCGGTTTTGCCGAGTTGCGTTCCAAACATCAGCGTAACAACGACCGTGTCGATATGCGCGGACAGGTGGTGCATGATCTCGCGCAGGTAAGGCGTGCGGCTGGTGCGCCACCGACCAGGCTCGGCGCTGCCGGCCTGGTCGAGATAGCGCTTGTCATCCGCCCAGGTGCCGAGCTCGAGCTCTGGCGTCGGCCGGATCCCTTGCGCGAAACCAGGACAGGCCGACGCGAGACTAATCGTTGCTTTCGACATAAGCGTGCGGGTCTTCAACCAAACAGGTTAATAATTTTTCGCCGATATCCTCGAGCGCCTGGCGGATTTCATTCGCGAGGATCTGGTGCGTTTTACCCTTGTCGGTTTCGCCGGCGAGGATCCCCGCATTGCGGTCGGGGATCGTCTCGAGGTTGCTCCGAACCTCGCGCGCCAGCTGGTCGAGGTTGCGCCGCTGCACGTCGACCCGCACCAGGTCGCCGGCGAGCTCGCGCCGATTGAGCTCGGCAATATCGGCCTTAGCTTTAGTTAACCTGGTGCGTTGAGTTTTCTCGGCCTCGCTGGCGACGGATCCCGACGCCGATCGCAGGCGCGCGTCGATGATCGAACGCACGCACTCGATGAGATCATATTTACCATGCTCGAGCTTTTCGATCACACCCTCGACTTCGAGCTGTTGCACGCGGCGCGGTGTCAGGTTGACCAGGTAGGCCAGGTCCTCGACGTCGACCTGGTACTCGGTTTCGATGCTGAATTTTTTCATGTGTACTGTTTGCGAAACTCCTATAAAA
>JBPCYD010000022.1:0-3213 GCA_051007895.1 Woeseiaceae bacterium | reverse complement strand
GGAGCAACGTGACGCCGGGTTACGAAAACAACCCGACCGCGAACGCAGAAAACTTCGTGGCCGGCTGGTTCAGAACCGGCGACCAGGGTGTCATGGACGAAGACGGCTACCTGACCATTACCGGACGTCTCAAGGAGATCATCAATCGCGGCGGCGAAAAGATCTCGCCGCGCGAGGTCGATGACATCCTGATGGACCATGCGGCCGTGGCGCAGGTCGTGACGTTTGCGATGCCGCACAAATCGCTTGGCGAAGACGTCGCTGCTGCGATTGTCCTTAAAGAGGGCGAAACTACCGACGAAGCATCGATCAGGTCGTTCGCATCAGAGCGTCTTGCGTCCTTCAAGGTGCCGCGCATAGTTGTGATTCTCGATGAAATCCCCAAAGGTGCCACAGGCAAACTGCAGAGAATCGGATTAGCCGAGAAACTGGGGCTTTCCTGATGAAAATATGCATTTATGGCGCGGGCGCCATCGGAGCCTGGCTGGGAATCGAGTTATCGCGCGCCGGTGAGGACGTCACGCTTATCGCACGTGGCCCGCACCTTGCGGCAATGCAGGAAAATGGGGCAACACTGCGAATGGGTGAAGAAGAGCGTGTCGCACATCCGCGTTGTATAGAAAACCCTGAGGACACCGGTACACAGGACTACGTCATCGTGACATTGAAAGCGCACTCGTTGCCCGGAATCGCCGACCGAATCAAACCACTGCTGGGACCGGACACCGCGGTCGTCACCGGAGTAAACGGCATCCCGTGGTGGTATTTCTACAAACTCGACGGCCCTTACGAAAATCACAAGCTGGAGAGCGTTGATCCGGGCGGACGATTCTGGAATGCCGTGGGACCGGAGCGGGCAATCGGCTTTGTCGTCTACCCTGCCGCGGAGATCGAAGAACCGGGTGTTATCCGGCACATAGAGGGCGATCGCTTCACAATGGGTGAGCCGGACGGGCAATCTTCCGAGCGTACGGACAAACTCCATGCCGCATTGACAGCGGCCGGCTTCACATCACGTGTGCGGGATAACATTCGTGACGACATCTGGGTGAAACTTTGGGGCAATCTTTGTTTCAACCCGATCAGCGCGCTTACCCTCGCAACACTGGACAAGGTTGCGGGCGAGGCCGATACGGGCCAGGTCTGTCGGCAAATGATGCTGGAAGCCCAGGAAATCGGCGAAAAGCTGGGCGCCCGTTTTCGGGTAGACGTCGATCGCAGGCTTGCGGGGGGTGCGGCCGTCGGAGCACACAAGACTTCGATGTTGCAGGATCTGGAACTCGGCCGACCGATGGAAATCGACGCACTCGTGACAGTCGTGCAGGAACTCGGTCAACTGGTCGAGGTGCCGACGCCGACAATTGATGTCGTCCTGGCCCTGATCAGGCAACGAGCACGCGTCGCAGGCACTTACTAGGCTAGCGAAACCAACATCAAGGAATGCGATGAGCGAGCAAGCACCGGGCGATAACAATGCGAACGAATTTAGTTCTCTGGAGCTGCCGTCACTGACGCCGGGTAGCCTCGCGCGCAAGTTTGGCCCTGGCTTGATGCTCATGATGACCGGCATCGGCACGAGCCACCTTGTAACGGCACCGGTAGCGGGAGGTCGTTACGGTTATGCGCTGCTTTGGTGCTTACCAATCGCGTACATCTTCAAGTATTACGGTTTCGAGATGGCAATTCGTTTTACGCATGCCACGGGTCGCAGCATGCTTGACGCCTATGCAACTGCGTGGAAAAAGATTCCCGTCTGGTATGTCTTGATTACGACCGTGATTCAGTCTGCTGTTGGCCAGGCCGGTCGATTGATCGCTGCAGCTGCAGTGGTGTTCTATTTTTTCCGTATGTTCTTGGGCGTCGATATTCCGGGCGTCGACGATGACAAAGAGCTGGCCGTTTACGGCTTGCTACTTGGCGTCATATCCGTTGCCATCATTTTGCGAGGACGCTATGCAATCGTAGAACTGGTCACCAAAATTGCCGCGGGAATTCTCATTGTTTGCACATTTGCGGTGTTCGTCGTGGAGCCGGCGCCGATTTCCGAATTTGTGCACTTTTTCCAACTTGAAACGCCGGAGGGATCGTGGCTGATCATCGCATCGTTCCTCGGCCTGCTTCCCACTGGCATCGATGTTTCATTACAGGCGTCAGAGTGGGGTAAGGCAAAGAAGGTAGGCATGGGGAAACTGCGGAGCAAGATGGAGGCGCAAGGTCTTGCGCCACGATTCGATTCGTTCGACGGCAGGAAAGAGGATCTTACGGTCGACGTGTCCAGGCTGCCAGCACATGCACAGGCGTATTGCAGGCGCTGGTTCAAGATTGGTTTGCTCGATTTTCGATTCGGCCACGTCATTTCTTTTATCCTGGCCACCATATTCCTGGTACTGGCCGCGGTGTGGCTCTACCCCAGCGACGTGAGTGGCAACGCGGTGATGGGCGAGATCGCCAAGATATTTACCGAAAGTGTTGGTCCGAGCCTTATGGTCGTGTTTCTTGCGGGCGCGCTCGCTGCGACCTATTCCACAGCTTTTAATTATTTCGACGGCTGGCCACGCGTTGTCGGCGCATGCTGCAGGAATCTGTTTCGTAGAACGGCAGAATTGCCGCGAACGTCGCGCGAAGAACTCGACGCAAAGCAACGCAAATTGTGGTATTCAGAATACAATATCTATCGTATCAGCATGTTTTTTTCGCTGATTACCTCGGTTGCGATCATCGCCGGAATTCCAAGGCCTGTTTACCTTGTGCTGGTTGCGTCCGCGCTCGCCTATTTTGTCGCGCCGGTTATATTCTTCCTTAATCTCTACTATTGCCGGACGGTAATCCCCAAAGAAGACAAACTCTTTTATCCGTCGGCATTTGCAACCTGGTTCGGCTGGCTGAGCCTGATCGTCTTCTCCGGGATGTCTGCGATACTCATTCTCCAGCGGTTGTTCGGAATATCACTGTTCTAAGTCACAGAAAAACACGCGTGCACGTTTCACATCGTTATTGATGATCACTAGCGATGTGTTGCATACAGTCGTCGCGTCCACCGTAATGAATGACGGTCGTTCCACTCGGCAACTTGCCGCGCCAGTCGTGGTGGATGGCGCAGCTTATTGTAAACAGGGTGTTCAGGTGGTAATGCCAGTGGCGATAGCAGGCTCGCCACCGCTATATCGGCGCGCGAGAAGCGACCGCCAACCAGGTATTCTTTGCCGTCTGCCA
>JBPCYD010000021.1:0-15359 GCA_051007895.1 Woeseiaceae bacterium | reverse complement strand
ACCAGCCAATGATGGCCATGCCCCGAATCAGCATGAATACGGGCAATAGATCAACGTCCTGCTTTGACAGCGGTCGATGCTCGCAGTAACCCTCGAGCAATGCCGAACGAAGCACGGCAAAGTCCGGCGCCAACCTGTCCGTAATCAGTGCCGTTGCAATCTCATACAGGTGCCATCCAAAGGCCGCATCGTCGAAATCAATCAGCGCTAGTTCCTCTCCATCGTAGACGATGTTTTCGGCGTGGAGGTCGGCATGGATAAGCCCAAAATTTTCGGGCCGGCTGCCGTAGGCGACGAGCGCTCTGCGAGCCCTCTCTCTTGCGCGCTGCAGGAGCGCTTTTTCCGCAGCCGTCAGATCCGGGTGTTCCCAGAATCGACCCCAGTAGGGTGCGTCTCCCAGCAGGCCCTCGACGTCAAGCCGGCTCCGCTCAAATCCTGCCGGCTCGTTCCATCCGGATGACTGGTTGTGTAGAGCCGCAGCGAGCTCACCAATGCGCCGAAAGATACGCTTACGCATTTCCGGATCGGGGTTTGTACCCAGGTATTCATCAAGGGGTGTTCCTTGAATCCATGTCGTCATACCCGCATAGCGTTGCTCACCAGTAGCGGGGATATCGACCAACTGGAAGTGGTCTCCCTCGCGATTCAGAAGAGAAACTGGAACCGGTATGCCCGCTTCCTTTAACGCATGCAGCCATATTCGCTCCGAATCAAGCTCCTTGAGCGAGTTATAACCTGGCCGGTGTAGTCTGAGGACATAGTCGCTTTCGTGGTTGCAAACCGAAACTCTGAAGGTTATGTTTTCGGAATGTTTGACGAATTTGACGTTTTCCACTGCGACCGGAAAATGCTTTAGCGCCTCCAGAGCGGCAGTGGTATAGCGGGATTCAAAAGCGCCCTTGTCCAACAGTTCTCCTCAGGTAGTCAACAACTTTTATCACAACCGCAGGCGACGATTAAGAATCGTGGTGTGTAGTCAATGTTTATGCCGGACGATATGGACAATACATAAACCACTTATCGCGGCCAGTGCTGCCAACTACTTTTTACTGACTATACCCCGGTCGGTCTGCCACCAACGCCAATACTGACTGAAATTATCCGCGTTACATGACGTCGAGCGGTTGTTGCAAGTAAAATTCTGCTGAAAATATCGCAGATCAACTCTGACAAACGTAGCAACCGGGTAGCCACGGCGGATATGGCGTCTTCGTGCAATGGCCCCATGTCGGATTTCTTGACAGCAGAACTCTCAGCGGCTCAAGTTGATTCTTTGTTGTTTCTGTAAGCCATTGTTCGTAATTCCGACGACTTTTCATGGCATAAAATTTGCCGCAGACATAGCATCGGCTGGTTACTTCGTGACCGGCGCACGGGAGAACAGCATGTCCAAATTAAGGTTCGCCGTATCCGCATCGATTGTAATGGCTTCCATCGCGTTTGCAGACGTGGCCCAGGCAAGATCCATTCGAGTCGACTCCGGAGAATGGATCATATCCAATTCTTTTTTCGGTGACTCAACTCAGTCGATCGGTTTCGCTTTTGAATTCTTCGGTATTTCATCAACCCAGGTTGACATTTTCACGAATGGGAGCCTGCAATTATCAGACGGTGGCGAGGTTGCGACACTTTGGCCCTTTTTTGATCTCGGTCAGTCTGCCGGCGGAAACACGGCTTCATACAGCTTTGGCGTAACAAACCCCGCGCTGTTCAATCAGCCTGGTATTGACGCAGGATTCCGAGTTTCATGGCAAACTTCGGATGCCACCGGCGCACTCTTGAATTCGTACCAGGCAGCATTGTGGGATCTGGCCGGTGACCTGTTCGCCTTCGAGTTCAATTACAATGCAATAACTTTTGGCAGTGATGCCTCCGATATCGGGTACTCGACGAGCACAGGTGACAGCTTCGATCTCCCGGACGCATTAGGCCTGACTTTCGCCGAATATTCGGGAATCGGTGCGGATGAGTTTAACGCTTGTTCTAATCCAACGGACGCACTCGCCTGCAACAACTTTTACTTCAATACGGGACAGTATGGCCCGGGTATTGCGGTGCTACCCGACATTGCGAACGAGTACTTCCAGCGAATCGACACTAACGATGACGGCCCGGTCGGCACAGTTCAGGGTCGATACTTTTTTAAGGGCGAAGCCGTCACTCAGGTTCCCGAACCGAGCAGCCTCGCGTTACTTGGGATTGGTCTATTCGGCCTGGGATTGGCGAGACGTAAGATGCCTACCTGATTCAGGCGCAGTATTGACGAAAAAACCCCGCCTAGCGCGGGGTTTTTTATGCCGGGCAAATGCTACCAATCAGCTCGCCAGCGGACCAGTTGGCGCCGTCGACGATCAATTCAGGCGGCCTCGCAACGCCCTTTCCCGCCCGTTAGGCTAGAATCCACGTTAAAGACCGCTCGCGTCCAGTAGCAGGCGCAACGAAATACGGACCAATAATGCATTGATCCCAGTCTGCGCAGCCAATGAGCGGTAATAATATTTGTCGTCAATTGACGGGGGCCAAGAGCTTTGTCACTGATCTCGGAATTGCGGCGCCGCAACGTATTTCGAGTAGGCGCAGCCTACATCGTCTCATCCTGGCTGATTGTCCAGGTCGCCGAGACCATATTTCCCCTGTTTGGATTTGGTACTGCGCCGGCGCGCGTGGTGGTTGTCGTGTTGACTATCGGGCTCATTCCCGCACTCGTTCTTGCATGGGCATTCGAGCTCACACCGGAAGGTTTGAAACGAGATGACGAAGCAAAACGCGTCCGATCTGTTTTGCCAGATTCGGGACAAAAATGGGATCGCGCCATATCAGTCATATTGGCCGTCGCGGTCACCTTTTTTGCATTGGATAAATTTCTCCTGGAGCCAACCCGGGATTCCAGACGAGAAAGCAAAATTGTACGTCAAGCTCAGGAAGATGCCCTGCGATCTGCTTATGCCGAAGCTTCAATCGTTGTGATGCCGTTCGCAAGTCCGGGTTCCGACCCCGAATACGCCTATCTCCCTGATAGCTTCTCCATTGAACTGATCGATGCGCTGGCCGCAAATCGGGCCCTCCGCGTCATTTCTGAAACATCCGCTTTTTACGTAAGGGAGCAAAACGTTGCAACAGACGAAATCGGACAGCAATTGAATGTTGGCTACCTTCTTGGCGGTTCACTGAGTCTGGACGACGACCAGATTCGGATTAAAACTGAACTCATAGAGATTGATGGTGGTACGCAACTTTGGTCCGAAACCTTTGACGGATCTTTGGAGGATTTGTCTTCTGTTCGAGACGAAATAGTTAATGAGGTTGCCGGTAAGCTTAATGTGGCGAGTCGAGATGACAACGAAACAAAAGACGCGGTCCATCCCGATGCCTATCGCCTTTTTCTTCAGGCACGTTACCTGTCCAATCAATTTACGCCGGCAAGCATCGCGCAGGCTGCTGCGCTCTATGATGATGCGATAGAGATTGATCCGAACTTTTCGAATGCCTGGAGCGGTCTTGGGTGGGTCTATGCCAACCAGGTCAGTTCCGGGCAGCGTACGGCAGATGAAGCGCTCGATCTTGCACGAGAAGCGAACTGGACTGCCCTTGCGATTGATCCGGCAAATGCCCGCGCATTCGCAAATATAGGATGGATAGCGATGTCTATCGACGGCAATCTGGCTCAGGCTGCAAGTCACTACTCGAGGGCGCTGGCGCTGGACGACAGCGATCCGGGCATCGTCAGCGGCTCAGCCGTATTGTCGGAGGCGTTAGGACGTACCGAACAGGCCATTGCGCTATATAAATTCAGTAGCGCTCGGGATCCTGTAAATGCAACATTGCACTCGAACCTTGCCGCAGCTTACCTCTCTGCCGGGCAGCTTGATGAGGCTATTGAAAGCATCCAGACGTCTATTGCGCTGAGTCCGACATTATTGGGTTCAAATTACTTACTGGGACTGGCGCTACTGCTGAAAGGAGATGCATTGGCGGCGCTCGAGTCGTTTGAGCAAGAAGTCGATGAGGAGTGGCACGTCAAAGGCAGGGCACTCGCTTTGCATGACCTCGATCGTGCAGTCGAGTTCGAACAGGCGTTCAATCAACTTCAAAGTGATTGGGGCGAAGAATGGCCGTCAGAAATCGCGGCCGTCTTCGCATGGATCGGTGACACCGATGCGGCGTTTCAGTGGCTGGACAAGGCGTTGGAAGCCGAGGAATCTGGCTTGTTCGACCTTCGACTTTCGGCGTTGTTTCAGAAACTGCATGATGACGCACGTTGGCCTGCTTTTCTGCAGAAGACAGGTGGCGTAGCAAGTCAGCTTGAACGTATAGAATTCGACGTAAATTTGCCTGGCGCTCAGACTCAGACAGGCCCTGGTAACAATTTGCCTGCCCGAGAATAGGACCGCCGCCCTCGGGTCCATGACCAATCACAACAAGCAGCTTTTGAGACGCTCCCGAAAGACGGTAATATTTAACGTACAGCATCAAGATTGCTGCAGTCACAATTTGATACAGGTAAGGTATCGAAAGAAGGCGCTGAAGGCTCGCGGGGCGCCTGGTCTCGGATCCTGGATTGCGCCGTAAATTGACGCTGCCGAAATGGGAACGAATAATACTCCGCTACAATAAATTTTGAAGAAATCGACCAAGGGGATGAAAAGCATGTCTGATGAACGTCAAACAGATCGTCGTGAGGTACTCAAAAAGGGCCTGGCGCTGGGGGGAGTCGCGGCGACCGCCGGCATGCCATTCTGGTCAAAACTTGCGCTTGCGCAAGGCGAGGAACTTGTGCCCTTCACAGACGTGCCCGAAGACTTCGCGGCGCCACCGGTGACGCCAGGCGGCATCCTTTTCCAGGATACTCGTTACATCGATTCTTTCTACACGCCCAACGATGATTTCTACATCGTCCAGCATTACAACCAGCCAGAAATAGCTGATGACGATTACCGCTTGCGCATCACTGGCCTGGTGAATCGCCCACTCGAATTCACGCTGGCCGAGCTCAAGAGCATGAATAAAGTCGAGGTCGATGCCGGCTTCGAATGCGGCGGTAACCGACGTGAAATGTTTAACGGCCTGATCGGTAATGCGAAGTGGGGCGGCGTTCGGCTTCGCGATTTGCTAGGCGACGCCGGAGTTCAGGACGCCGGCATCGAAGTGGTGTTCTATGGCGCAGACAAAGGCACCGAGAATGTTCGCAATGTCGACGTCGAACAGGCGTTTGGCCGCAGCATGCACATAGACGATACGCAGCGGGCGGAAATCTTGGTCGCTTACGAGATGAACGGGGTGCCTCTGCCACACTACCACGGTGCACCGGTTCGCCTGATTGTGCCGGGCTGGTATGGCATCGCGAACGTCAAATGGCTGGAGCACATTCATGTTCAGGATCGTCGCTACATGGGTCGTTTCATGGCGCGCGATTACGTAACGCTTAGTAAAATTGACGTTGGTGGCGTTGAGCGCTGGGACGAGCGCTCGGTTACCAAAATCCAGCTCAAGTCAGCCATTATTCGTGTAACGCGTCAGGGCGACAGCCACCGGATTACCGGTTTTGTGCTGAATGATGGTACGCCACTCGAATCGGTCGAGATCAGGATTGACGATGGTCCGTGGCAAGCAGCGCAGATCGACCCGGAATCGACGCAGTATTCCTGGAAGCTGTTCAATCTCGATTGGGACGATGCAACCCCGGGCGAGCACTCAGTCCTGTCTCGCGTTACGGACGTTAACGGCCAGGTGCAGGCAACGGTTGAGCAGATGCCTGAGAAGCCTTCGCGGTGGGAAAACTATGCGCAATTCACACGAACGGTGATGATTTCCTAGTTCAGGGCAAATAACGGGCTCCGTGTGCCCGCGGGCATTGAACCGCATTGGTGTTTGGCCTGGCCGATATTTAGTCCGGGCTGATTGCCCGAAACAGGAAGCGATCCGTTTGCAGGTAGACGGCATCGTCATACACCATCAATGTGTGGTCATCCCGAGAATTGGCAAAAAGATCTGATTCCGCTTCGATCTGAAAGCCCGCACGGTTGAGCAGATCGCGTGCAATTTCGGGATCGATACGATGCAGCTCGCCGTTGGGCTGATCAGCATCTCCGACATGGTCCATCACACCCAGGACGCCGCCGGGCTTGAGAGCAGTCCGAATGCTGGCCAGAAAACGTAGCGTATTTTCTTCACCGTCGCGATTGTAGAAGTCGTGAATCAGATTGCCGAGAAAAGCCACGTCAACTTCGTCTCGGAGTCCCAGGTCATCGTACTCACGCACGTGTAAAGCTACATTCGGAAGGCGGTTGTTCGCCAGTCTTTCCGCAATGGTTCTTTCGTAATATCCCTGTGCATACTCTTCGATAACTTCCTGTGTGTTTTGCATGTAGACCGTGCCATCCGGCCCCACCCCGGCTGACAGCATCTCCGTCGTGTAGCCCGCATATGCGCCAATATCGAGTGCGACCATGCCAGCCCGGAGGCCCAGAAACTGAAACGTTTCGACGGGTTTTCTTGGGGCGTCGCGGCGTAAATCCCATGCGTGACGGTCCGGTGCGGACATCTGTTTCATTATGCGCGCCTCCATCTCGCTTGCTTCATCCGGGAGCGCGTTCGCTGACATCGAGGTTAAAAGGATCGTCAAAAGTACCTTTGCCAAGCGCATGCTGCGAGCCTCCTTCTGAATATTGTTGCGATGACAGTCGCCTGCAAGCTTATCGTTATTGAGTATCTCACTTTATGGTCAACAATTAGGGCTAGCAACGACAATAAGCTCAATGGTGCAAATTTAGCTGCGTCGCATGCCAAGCAGGATTGCGTCTAACAGATCGAGTGGAATACTCCAGCGTATTTTCCTGATCAGTGCCGCGCGTATTCTTCGTTTGGACACCGTGTGCGCACGTTCGTTGAGTGCTTGAAACTTTTCCGCGTGTTGCTCGGCACGCGATTGCAGGTCCGCAGCATCGACCAATTCGTCGAAGAACCCTGCATCCAGGGCGGATTCGACGCTGAAGTACAGTGACACCGTCACCGCACCCTGGTATGCCGACGGGTTCAGGCGATGACGCAACATGGCTGCGGCCACTCGCGGCATCGTCAGGCCAATGGCAACTTCATTCGCGGCAATTTTGAAATCGCCACGGCTACCAATTACGTAGTCAGCCGAAAGCATCAGGAAAACGCCCATTGCCAGTGAGTGACCGTTGCAGGCGGCAATGACGGGATGCGGATAGGCCAGAACCCTGGCGGTAAGGGCATAGCCGTCGCGCAGCATTCGCAGGGCGTTCATACCGCCGCGTTTCATAACGTTGAGATCGAAGCCGGCCGAGAATACGCCGTCCCTGCCAGTGATAATCACTATAGCGCCGTCGGATTCAGCCTGGTCGAGTGCTGCGTAAATTTCGCGCAAGACTTGCGGTGACAGGGCGTTGCGCTTGCCATCATCGATACGAATGATCGCGATTTTGTCCTGGAGAGTGTACTGGACAGCTTCGAATGTCATCAGGGTCTGTCTCGGCGTCGGGCTGTGCACGAGTATATGGCCATTTGAGGTAGCGGTGTGATCTGCATGCTCAAGCTGGATCTTACTGCAGTCGGGAGTGACTCCCGGATCAGGCAGTATCACTGCTGCCTGCTGTCCAAGCTGTTTCGTGAGGCAATGTTGAGGCGTTCAAATGTCACGTGATCAACATATTGCCCGGTTAATCAGAGCACGCGGTCGTCGCGTGCCTGTCCCGACGGCGGCTTCAGAATCAGCACCGGAGTTTTGCGTTTGTATTCTTCGTAGTCGTCCTGCCCGCCCCATCGCTTGTCTGCCTTCGCTTCGAGCAATGGAACGCCGCTGACCCTGGTTAGCAAAACTGTCACAAATACCGGCGAGATCAGCGTGGCCCACTGCCAGCCCTGCAGCACCGGCATCGCGATGATTGCCATGCCGACCCACAACAAGATTTCACCGAAGTAATTCGGGTGACGCGACCAGGCCCATAGCCCGGATTGTATGAACTTTCCTTCGTTTTCAGGATTGCGTTTGAAATTCGACTTCTGCCGGTCCGAGACGATTTCTATGAGCATGCCTGCCGCCCACACCGCGATGCCGCCGATACCCACTGCCCCAAGCGGTTCACGCGCACCACCGGTGATTACGGCCAGCGCGGCTGCTGCGGTCAGCAGCACCCACAGGCCCTGTAGCGTCCACGCCATACAGAATCTCAGCGACTGATTCTTGATTTGGTCGAATCGACTGTCTTTGCCGTCACGCGAAATGCGCGTGAAAAGGAACGATGCGAGCCGCAGCGACCAGACCATGACCATCGCTGCTACAAGCGTTGCACGCAGATCGGGTACGCGAGAAACGAGCACGGCAAACACGGTGACCGTGATGTAGGTGATGCCACCGGTCAGGTCGTAGTAGCGCTCGGTTTGCGCCAGCGCGGCTGGTATGAAGGCCAGCCAGTTAACGGCAAAAGCCAGCATGCCGCACAATGCAAATACCGGCACGACACCAATACGGTCGCCGCCATCGCTGCCCGCCCAGGACACAAATGCACCGATCACGATTGCGACAACAATTGTGATCAGGCTCTGGAGATTGTTGCGTTCGGCCATTCGGGCTTCTCCTGGTTGTGTAGGTCCTTTTGCATGGGCGCCGCAGTTGTGGAATGCTCGGCAACTCGTCAGGGATGCTGCTTTTCTCTTTGCCGCATCGGCATGGAGTCGATCAGGCTGTATATTTCCGCTACCGAGGTCGCTGAATTACGCGACAACTTGACTGAACCGTCCTTGCCTATCAGCCGCAGGGCAAATGTCCCGTCGGAGATTCCCAAAGTCTCGCGCGTAGTGGCAACTTCCGCAGTCGTGAGATTTCTGTCACCTGCCAGCGAGATCGCCTTGTCGAGCAGCGTTACAAGCACCATGTCGCGATCTGCGAATTCCGCTGCCGATTGGGTCAGCGCTTTCTTTTGCGCTACAAGATTTTCGTCATCGTCAGATCGCGCACTGATGACGAGTACGCGGTTATTCCACTGGTATCGCTCAAGTGTAAAAACCTCATCCAACGAATAAGTGCCAACATCGGACAAGCGCAGTTCAAACGGGCCATCCTGCTTGTCATAGATCATTAATCCCATGCCGGTAATCTCTCGTGGGTCGAGCGTGGGTCCGTCGAGTCTATATCCGCGATACTGGGGGACGAATCTGGCAAAGGGAATGTTGACGAGACTCCACACGCCATCACGGGTGTCGAAATCGGCCCAGTAGCTGACCTGCCTGCCACGCCAGCGCGCAGCAGTCGTGAGTCGCCAGGTATAGCGACGGCCGTCGCCCCTGATGCGTAGTTGGATTCCAGTGCGATTTCCCAAATCGAGATGCATCGGCTGCGAACGAATGGAGCTGAAGCCACCACCATTCGTGATTGTGCGGCCCGCAAAACGAAGCGCGCCTTGCTCCATTTCCAATGCCCCCTGGCTGCGTCCGCCCATCACGCTATCGTCGACCACATACCAGCTCAGATCGGAGCTGAGCGCGGTCAGATCTGTAAGAACGGTGTGCCCTCCGGATTGGGCATAGGGGACATCAATTTGTGAACCGAGTTGGATCATCAGAAGTATTCCAAAAAGTAAGGACATAGCATTCTCATCAATTTCTCGATTGGTGATCCGCGCTGCGAGATTACAGCTATGCTGCGAGCCGGTGGCACTTGAAAATTCAGGTCCGCAAGTCTGCGTGCCGAATACTCAGGCCGAAGTGAAATCGGGGTTTACAGGTCACGAGCAATCCCTGGTCTGCGCACGCCGCTCGAATCGCGCTATCGATCGACCACCTCGCGACGATGTCGCATCATTCGTACCCAACGACTACAAGGTTACCGTCAATTGATGCGACAGATAAGATACCCGGACACAAGGGATACAATTTGTTACAGGCGGTAAAGCCGAACTACACCCGAACAATCGGGACGAAACAGATAGCTAGTTTCGCAATACGTGCACGGCAGACTCCAGCTCCTCGAAATCAATAGTGCCGCCATGTATTGGTACGATTCGCTCCACTTCCAGGCCATAGTTTTGAATGTTGTCCAGCAGGTTCGGCGCAAACAGCTGCGGCGTTGTCCGGCCCGGATTGTAAAGATCCGCTTCAATCAGTACTCGCTGTTCGGGCAAATACGCCATCATGATTGAATTCGAATGCTGGCTGCCTGCGACATGATAGAGCTCGACCGTCATTGCGTCGTCCGCATAGGTTGCTTTCTCGTCCACGACTTCAATCTCGATGCCCCGGGGTGCCCGTGACAGCGTGTCGGGTACAAGCGTGCTCGGTTGTTCAGCCATGCGACGATAGAAAGCTTCATTTGCCGCCTGGGTTATCACAGTAAGGCCCGCGGATACGGCGGTGCGTATTCCACCCGAATGATCGAAGTGATGGTGAGTATTGATCATATGTGTGAGCGGCTTGCCTGGCACGAGTTCTTTCGCTTTGGCGATTACCGCGAGGGTCCGGACTTCGTTAGGTGCCTCCAGCAGCTTCAGGTGATCACTGAATTCAAACAGCACGCTATGGTGCGACTGGCCGGCGAGAACCCAGACGCCGTCGGCCAATTGCTCTGCGGTCACCTGCGCGGGCGACGATCCGGTGACAGGCGTGGCGGCAATTACGTCTTGCGGCGCGCTGGCACCGGTAACCGGGTCGTTTACGCTTTGCGCGGTTACCTGGATCCTGAACACATGAAATTCATCGAATGACTGGCTGATCACCGAGGGCAACATGACGTCGCCTACGGCGATGTACTCTGAAAATTCGGTCTGCCGAACGATATCGCGCAGGTAGTAATGATGATCCGTCGAGCCAATGTAAGTTGGCAATTTGCTCGCAGAATCGATGGCGAGTGTGAACACCTTGCCAGAATCCAAAGTGACGTCTGCCAGTGTATTTCCGCCTTCGTCGCGAATATTGCCCACAGTTGCCATGTTTAGCAGCGCTGCTCGCAGCAATGGCAGCGGATGATGGTAGTAGGACGAGCGCCGGTCCGTGGCCACATCTTCATGTGCGCGTCGCGCGCTGCCATCCGCTCCAATATCGTAGGCCACGTTGCCGTCAATTCCATTGACCTGCGGCATTGGATCTCGTCCACGAAAATAGTCAAACAATGGCGTTCGCGTGAGTTCTGTACGGCTGCGGTTGTTCGCCAGGTCTGCGGTAAGCTTGTAGTCCGTAATGTCGAATTCCATGGTCGCCGCCTCCGGCGTCAGATCCTGGCCAATATTCAGCATACGGCCTTCAGCTTCCATGGTTAGCGTTTCCACCGCTTCGATCGCATTCCTGCCACCAAGTGCCGCTGTGACGTCCTCGACAAACTGTTGTTCGACTGAGACTGGCTGCTCTGCGCAAGCGGCGAACATTACCGCAAGAACGCTCAGGGAGACGTTTCTCAATATCATTGTGGTACTCCTCAAGATAATTTCGTACAGGTACACTAACCCTTGATCTAGTTTACGGTTACTCGCTCAGGTCTTGCCGGACCCTTGATCCACACACCTGGTCTTTCGCCCGTCAGCGCTCCCGCCCGTATGACAAAACTGCCGTTCACCATTACGTGGTGAATGCCGCTCGGATAGCGATGTGGATCGACGTAAGTTGCTTCGTCCTGAATGGTTTCCGGATCAAAGACAACAATGTCGGCATAGGTGCCTTCGACAATCCGGCCCCGCTCTTTCTGGTTGTACTGATCCGCGGGCATCGAGGTCATCTTTCGCACGGCCTCTTCGAGCGTTAGAACACCGAGCTCTCTTACGTATCGCGCAAGGATTCGTGGAAACGCGCCGTAGCTCCTTGGGTGAGGAAAGCCATCTCCATAGCTTACAGGATCGCCGTCTGTTTCTATCATTGCGAGCGGGTGCTGCAAGATGCGAATGACATCGTCTTCATTCATTGCGTGAAAAATCACGGAGAAACCGCCCTGCAATTGCAGCTCAATGATCAGATCAATACCTGTTTCAAGGTCATTCGGTAAACCGCGATCCGCCGCAAGATCCGAGAGCCGCTTACCGTTATAGGATTCGTCGGAATAAAGCACGCGGAACTGAATTCGACTCAGGTCGCTACCCGTTCGGTCATTCATAATGATCTCGCGCATTTCCTCCCGAATGATTTGCTGCTGTTCAGGATTCGCGATGCGTCTCGCGAATTCATCTGCACCTCCCGCCATCGCCCACTGCGGAAAAAGTACAGCTGACCGCGTGCTCGAGGCAGTGTAGGGATATAGATCATGCGTGATATCAATTCCGGACGCCCGTGCCTCATCAATCATCGCCAGCGTCTGCTCGGACCAACCCCACTGATTGACGCCGACGGCCTTGTGATGATTGATATGCGCAGGGATGTTTGCCTCGGTCGCAATCCGTAATGTCTCATTGACGGAATCAATCAGCCCGGTGGCTTCATTGCGCATATGCGTGACATAGATGCCGCCGTATTGTGCGGCCACTTTGGCAAGTTCAATGACCTCTTCTGTCTCTGCATAGTTCGCAGGGACGTATAAAAGACCCGTCGACAGGCCCAATGCTCCCTGTTTCATCGATTCTTCCACGTAATCCCGCATCGCCTGCAGCTCGTCGTGGTCGGGAGCACGGTTTTCCATGCCGAGCACCTGCATCCTGGTCCAGGTGTGACCGGCAAAAAACCCAACGTTTGGCGCGACGTCGAGAGCCGCTGCGTATTCATCGAGTGGCCACGGCTGATCGCCGCTATGGAGGCTCGCCATCAGCGTTGTAATACCCTGGCGTGTGAAGTTTTCTGCGAGCGGATGTTCGTGAATGGTGGTCTGAATGTGTGCGTGATTGTCGATGAACCCCGGCGCAACGACCAGGCCCGAAACATCGACGGTGACGTCAGCGTCGTCAGCATTCAGGCCGTCAGAATTGATCGCTACTATACGATCGCCTTTGATGCCGACGTCACCTGGAAACGCCCGGTTGCCGAGCCCGTCGATTATTAAACCGCCAGTGAAGATAACCTCGAACGGCTTACCGGTGTCACTTTCGGTCTCGTCAGGCCGTTCCGTAGATTCGCAGGCAGCCAGGGAGATCGCGACGATGGATAAGGCCAACATGCGCATGACCCCGCAGCCGCCTAGCTGACGCTTCGTGTCGGTGCCCGGTGCTTCGAACCATTTGCCCATAGCGCTCAATGTACATCGATTTCATCGGTGGCCAAAATAGTCATGCGCTCTCGGACTGAATCGCAGGAACGCCGTCGGGCTCATTTATCAGTCAGAATACCTGGTATTGGTGCCGCCTGACTATCTGACACCTATAACTAGGCGTCGGACCAGGCTTTCTTCAACCAGGCGACAACCTCCTTGTTCACGTCTGCAACTTTTTCGAGTTTTACCCGGTGGCTGACCATCGCATTGAAGCTGCCGGATGCCTCGAGTCGACCTTTCGCCGGCGCGCCTTTCATGTTCAGCCCCAAGTCGACACGGGTCCTGGTTGACGGTTGGATGATGGCGAACTGTTTCGAGCGGCGCAGGCTGACGTAGGCCTTTTTGGGCGAGACCTCGATGTCGCCGCAGTTTTTCGCAGCCTTGATCAGGGCATCGTAAATCGGTCTTAGGCCCTCTTTGGCGCCGGAGTATTGAGCGGCCACAAGATCGGTGGTCGCACTGCCAGCATCACTCTTAAGCGTCTTGTGGGCGACAAGATTGGCAAAGCCATGTGTCATGCCATGATCCGCTTTCAGAAACTTGACGATCTCGCCGTGCTTGCCGGCACCAGACTTTTTGGCGATCGCGATCCATTGCTTCAGTGTCTTGCCTGTCTTTTCCTTCATGTTGGCGATCATCGCTTTCGCCATTTCCTCGGGTGACTTCGGCATCTTTTTCTCCCTTTATTCTTTGCGACCGAGCGGCCATTTATCAGCACGCATCGATTTCGGCGTGAATGGAGCCATTAGGCGAAACATTGCCAACATCAACCGGGCACCCAACGTTACTTTGCCGGTTTCGATATAAGCCTTGAAGTTTCTTGTAATGAATTGCGAACCATCCGCCATGGACTTCTCACTTTTTGAGCCTGCGGGGATACGCTCGGTTACGAGTGTAAATTCAGTACCTCCGTTTTTCTCTTTCAGCAAGTAGGTAACTATGGATGCAGGATCGTCAAGCGACGTCAATCGAAACGAGGTAACGAGTCGATACGGTGCTTCAATCTCCAAGATGTCGCCAACCACCGCAACAACCTTTCCATCGGCCGACACAACTCGATAGGAATTGCCAGGCGCCATTGCATTCGTATCCCAGCACGAGTTCCAGAAAAAGGGGCGGGCTGACGACGTATCGATCAGCTCCGACCAAACGGTCTCAATGGGTGCGTTAACAAAGACCTTATAGAAGGCCCGTTCGGCGTATTTGTCGTCGTCTGTCATCGGCTTTTCTTTTTCCTCTTTTTCGTATCCACCTGCGCGCGGCGCTCGGCCGCGTATTTCAGTTTGGTGAGGTTGCCGCTCCAGTAGGCACTGTACTCAGTGGTCCAGCGGTCGTAGATCATTTGCACCGGCACAGCGTTGAAATAGAGCCGCCGGGTGCGTCCAGTCTTCTCCGAGATGAGCAAACCGGTCTGTTCGAGGACTCGCAGGTGCTTCATGACTGCGATGCGGCTCACATCAAACTCGCTCGCGAGGCCGCCCACCGCGATTCCGGGGCGCTCCTTCACGATATCGAGCATCTGCCGGCGACTCGAGCTGGCTAATGCGTGGAAAACGGCATCCATATCACGGTCATTAAACATGTAACCAAATGGTTACCTATTGAAAGACGCCTGTCAAGACCTCATCGGGCGAATCCGAACGTCAATCCTCTGTTTCTTTTTCTGTTTCATCTTCCGGCTTTGTAGCGTCCAGGTATTCCTGCTGATCGCCATAATAATCGTCAAGGGCGTGTTCGGATGACAGCGGACTGAGGTAATGGACCGCGGTTAGTCCTTTCTTGTTCATTGCCAAACCAACCAGGCACGCTTTGATGATGTGCGCGCTGTTAAGCGTCGTTCTATAGGTAGGATCGAGTGCCGGATGTAACTCAACGAGATCGAAACCAACGACATTGGTCTCGGCGCACAGGCGACGCACGATCGTGATTGCTTCGCGCATGTTTAAACCGCCAGGAACAGGTGTGCCGGTTGCAACTGTGAAGGCGGGGTCGAGTACATCGATGTCAAACGAGATGTGAATCTTGCGCCCCTCTTCGCTGGCCTCGGCAACGACTCGCTCAATGACCGCATCCCAGCCGCGCACTTCCACCTCCGCCATGTTGTGATAGCGCATGCCAATTTCCCGCATCCATTCGAATGCAGTTGCGGTCAGCCCGGATGATCGCAGCCCTACCTGGATGT
>JBPCYD010000020.1:0-36764 GCA_051007895.1 Woeseiaceae bacterium | reverse complement strand
CTCTTCTGGCGTCTTGCTAATTTGCATAGACAAGCATTGTTCGCTGATATTAACGAACGTGGCGCCGGGCAGATTTTTCCTGGCTGCTGCTTCCTGGGCAGGAGACAGCGTTATGTCGATGCCGATTTTTTTCCCGGCCAGATCATGTTTGCGCAGCGCTTTAAGCATCCAGTCAAACAGGTCAACTGCGGGTCCCGTTTCGACCTCACCTTTATTGGGAAAGCCGCCTGACGCATGCGGGTAACAAAAATAGTACTCTTTTTCTGTACACCACCACGACGTAATCAGATCCCTGTCAATGCCAGGCGAGAACCAATACGCAGTGTCGGCTTCATCCACTTGAAACAAGAGCCAAGTGGTGCGCTCACCACTGCCGCGAAAGCTACCGCTGAAGTAGACCGCATTGACATCACGCTGCAACAATATCGCATCGAAACCCTGGGGCCTGAGGCGATCTTTGAGCCTTTGCGTTGTGGACTTGTACCAGGAAAGCGGTAAGCGATCGTATCCCATCGGCGCGGGATCCGGATGTACGCGGTCTTTGACAAATAGAGACTCTGACTCCAGCTCGTCTTCGATATTAGCCAGAGCTCGTGATGCAACACTCGCTCCGGCTATGCCGAGACCCACATTGCGAATTAGCGATCGGCGGGATACCTGCATGGAAAAATCTCCTCGTCAGTATGTTGGCGTTTATTCCCGGCTTTGAATGAGCCACAGTCCCTGCTGCGGCCCAGTGATGAAACTCACATTGCCATCGTCGTCAATCCACGCATCCTCTTCGCGCTGCATTGGCACCAACTGTCCACCCCACTCCGGGATCGCAGTCAGGGTACGAAATTCTATCGACCAGAACTCACGTGTTTTGACCGGTTTCACGGCAAAGATGCCGTAGCGGTCGGGCCAGTCATATACGGTTCGTGCGCCGACGCCGTGTACCCAGTTTCCCTGCGTATGACCGTAAACCAATGCATCGATCTCCGCGCCTTTGGCTCTTTTTTCGATCTGTTCCTTAACTTCTACGCCGGACATACCTGGCTTGAGCGCTTCTGCATACATCTGTGCGACCAATGACGACTGCCGGAACGCCTCTTGCAGCCCTTCCGGTGCTGCAGATTCACCCGGACGGAGAACGTAAGCAAGATGCTGCTGGTCGGTTACCAATCCCATCAGCCGCACGCCAAAATCGACATGAATAATGTCGCCCGGCAAGATAATCGGGTTATCGGATGCCGAAATTCCATCGACTTCGCCCTGCCTGTGAACAGTTAATCCCGGCGGAAAGTTGAACTCGAGGTGCTGCGATTTCCATTCGTCCACAATCCAGCCCCATACGTCCATCAGACTGGTCTGCCCCGGGCTAATGACCTCGTTGGAGAAGGCCCGCTTCAATATATTCCAGGTTTGCCAACTCGCCGCGGTCTCAATTTCCAGTTCCGCGTCTGTGCGAGTACCGACATAGTCGAATATCAGGGATTCTGATGACGCCAGCCTGGACGCATACGGTTCACCAATTGCGTCTTCTAAGTATGCAAGCATTTCTGCGGTGATGCCGTCGGCCATCGATACGGTCCGTGAACGGTTGATCGCGATGCGATCCGGATCAACAAATTTAATGTACTCGCGCAAATGTGGTTTCAGCCCTTCCTCTCCGTAACTTTCGATACGGTCAAAAAACTTGAGCATATGATTGCTTTGGTGCGTCCCAAATATAGTGCTTTCGAGTGGCATGTCTCCGCCCGGATCAAAAAATACGTAGGCGTTTCGATGGCCGTACCAGCCTGAAATTCCGTATCCGCCGAAGAGATCAAGTATGGGATCGGGGTGGAACTCACGACTCATGATGATCCACATATCTATATCGTTGCGACGCATTGCTGGCTGCAGGTGTAGGCGCATCTTTTCTGATTTGACTGCCGCTTCGTGCAACGCCCTGTCAAGAGCGCCTCCGCTAACGGCCGGGTGACGGGCGGTGTGAGCGGCTGCCGATTCCTGAGCCACGGCACCTGGTACAATAATCATTGCGAGAGCCAGCAGAATGAATGTTGCGAACGATCGCGTGACCAGCGTGAGTTGCATACTAATTGTCCCCGATTATTCGGCTATTCGACGCGGCGTCAATTATTTTTGAAAGAGTGGTCTAGGTACTAAGTTGCTCGACCAGATCTTCCTCGACGCCAATAATATGTTTGTGCATCAACGCCTTAGCCGCACGCTTATTTCGCTTGCGACACAAATCAATTAACTCGTGATGCTCTTTTTCAGCTCTCACAACATGGTCCCCGCCAAGTAATTGCAGTCGAATGTATCGATCACACTTCTTGTGCAGTGAAGACAGGACCTTCATGGTCTCAGGCCGGTTTGCAGAACTGTACAACGCCGAGTGAAATTTCCAGTTGTATTCACTCCAGTGTTCAATTTCGCGCCGATGGTCCATTGCATCATCGAATTTTCCGAGAATCTCCTCTGCATTGTTCAGATCTTCATCGGAAATATTGTCGATCGCGAGGCCAATCAAATCGGTTTCGATCAGTCGTCGCAGATGGATCCACTCCAACGCCTTGTCCAGAGTGAGTTCGGTCGCGATTGCGCCACGATGGGATTGCAGCTCGACCAATCCTTCTGCCTCGAGCTGTCGTAGCGCTTCTCTTACGGGAATGATGCTGGTGCCAAATGACTTTGCGATTGCCTCCTGGCGCAGTGGCTCGCCGCCGCTGATATCACGCTTCAGGATTTTCTCGCGAATTTGTGCAGCAACGGATTGCGCGACTGTTAGCGGTCGTTTCGGATCGTTCATTTTGCAAATTCCCCGACGCAATATCGGATTCGGTGCCGCCAATTGTCAACCGGGGCCTTGAGTTACGGCCAGCGATTATTACCGATCCTGGCAGCGTTGCCTAGAAATGACCGTCTAATTCTATTCATCCGACGATCTGCGATACGTTGTTCTGGCATCTCAATTTAAAGAACGGAGTGCCACCGAATTACTGTTGTAATTATGCAACGAGTTCAATATTAGGTTTTGACATGATCATGATAACGATTGTATATTATATATTCAATTGAGCCACCGTAGGCGAAAAGCAAACTAATCAAGGGCGGACAACGAGATTTCTCGATTGGTCTTGCATGCCGATTGGAAATACGCACGTTGCCGAACCAGATTTTCGAATCAATCAATAAACAACAAAACCGGTGATTTCATCACCACAATCTATCCAGGTGCGACTGCACAAAATCTGCAAGTTCGCCACAGGGGGAGGAAGTACACGATGTTTAAGATGCATGATTTACCGATATTCTTAAAGATGAGACTCGCAGCGCGATGGTTTTTGAGCGCAACTGCTTTGGCAGGCCTCGCTTTTGTGGCGTCGCCCTCTGCGCTGGCTCAGGAAGGGGCGGAAATTGAAGAGGTTGTTGTCACGGGCTCTCGCTTGGTACGCCGCGATCTCGATGCTGCCAGCCCCGTAGTGGTGATATCCGATGCCCAGATCAGGAGCGCGGGAAACGTTACGATCGAAGAGACTTTGAACGAAATGCCGCAACTTGCATCGGATAACACGTCAAGTGTCAATTCCGGCGGTGGCTCTGGAATTCTGACTGCCAACTTGCGCGGCCTCGACGCGGTTCGCACGCTGGTTCTCGTCAACGGACGACGTTTTGCACCAGCCGACTCACGCGGCTTGACAGATCTATCCAGTATCCCAGATGCACTGGTTGAACGCGTTGAGGTGATGACGGGTGGTGCGTCTGCCGTGTATGGCTCCGACGCGATTGCCGGTGCAATCAATTTTCGTTTGAAGGATGATTTTGAGGGTCTCGAATTCGGCTATTACCTGGGCGAGACAGCCGAGGGTGATGCAACGACGCAAAAATTCGATCTCACGGTCGGCGGCAACTTTGCGGAAGGCCGCGGCAACGCAGCGGTCAGTGTGTCCTATACGGACCGCGGCGAGATCTTTTTCGCCGATCGCAGCTACTCGGCCATCTCATTGTTTGAAAGTGGCACAGGCCTGGTCCCGGGTGGATCGAGCAACCTGCCTGGCACCCGTCTGACGTTAAGTAGCACTCAGCTTGCGTCTTTGAATGGCATAGGATTTGATCCGACAAGCGCGTGTCCGGGCACAATCGGTGGAGTGCGGTTCGGTGATCAGGGTACCGTCGTCCCGTATTGCGATCCCGAAGATCGATTCAACTTCGCGCCACTTAATTATCTGTTGAGGCCATTGGAGCGAATACAGATCAGTACGATTGGCCACTACGATATTAATGACAACGTGACCGCGTACACCGAACTTTTTTACATGAACAACCGCAACGAATGGCAGCAAGCGCCGAATGCTGGCGGCCTGCAGACCAGCGGCGCGCCACGCGGTGACTATTTAATTCCGGACTTTGCAAACAATCCGGTGTTGTTTCCCGCGACAACGCAATTCCTAGTGGACAATGCTGCCATCTTCGATTCGGATGGCGACGGCACTGCCGTCATCCAGGGCACGGGGCGACGCTCAGTTGAAACAGGGCCGCGCAACTACAAATACGATCGTAATTCCTTCAGCACATTGGTTGGACTAAGGGGCGAATTTGAGGCCGGCGGCAGGGATTGGAATTGGGACACTTTCTTCCAATTCCAACACGCGAAGACGGATGAGGACATCGCAGGCCAGCTATCACAATTGCGCCTGTCATTGGGTTCAGATGTGACTGTTGATCCTATGGCGCCGGGCGGCGTTCGCTGTACCAACGAGTTTGTCGGCTGCGTTCCAGTCAACTTCCTCGGTCTCAACTCAGTTTCACCTGAGGCGGCCGCATTTATCTCCCCTAATCATGGCGTAACTGATGTTCTGGAGCGCCAAATATATGGCGGCTTCATCTCCGGCGACCTGTTCGAACTGCCGGCTGGCCCAGTTGCCGTGGGCTTGGGCTTCGAGGAACGTCGAGATGACTATGACTTCCGTCCGGATACAGCGGCGCAAGGTGGTGAGTTTGGTGATCCACAACCCCCCATTGAGGCCAGTATCGATCTGACGGAGTTTTTTGCTGAAGCACGAGTGCCGTTAATCGAGGGCGCCGCTATGGCAGACTATCTCGGCCTCGAACTCGCGGTGAGAACGTCTGACTACTCGACAGTAGGCAATGTCTCAACCTGGAAGGCGGGCATCGAATGGGCACCAAACGACTGGCTGCGTTTCCGCGGCATGTTCAATCAAGCGATTCGCTCACCGAACTTGGACGAGCTGTTCGACACGGTCGCAATTGGTTTCACTGCAGGTGACGACCTGTGCGACATTAATTTTAACCCGTCTGCCGCCGCGCAAGCTGAGTGTGTATTACAAGGCGTATCGCAAGTAGACATCGACACGTTCACTCATCTAGGCGTGGGTTTCGGTATTCGCTCAGGCGGCAATCCGGATTTGAGAGAAGAAGAAGCAGACACGTTTACGGTTGGAGCCGTCATCTCCCCGCCGTTTCTTGAGGGCTTGAATCTCACCATCGACTATTACGACATTGAGATTACCAACGCCATCAATCAGCTGACTGCTCAAGAGGTTGTTAACAACTGTTTCCGACCGGACAACCTCGATCACAACAGCGAGACCTGTCAGGCAATCAATCGATTCGGCAACGGTCAGATCGACTTTGTCGATGCCCGTTCACTGAATGTTGCCAGCATCAATGCCACAGGGCTCGATTTTCAGGCTGACTACTCCTGGGATCTTGGCAACACGATGGCTTTCTTTGGTCCAGCCTCACTGGATCTACAGTTGGTTGCCAGCTGGGCGTTCGAAAACGAGAAAGTCTCCGAACCCGGGCAACCTGGAGTTGACTGCCTGGGCGTATTCGGCGGCGTCTGCTCCGGCTTTAATGACTTCATTCAGCCGGAAACAAAGTACGTGTTCAATACTAACTACCATTCAGGTGATTTTTCGGGCCGGTTCCAATGGCGAAACATCTCATCGGTGTCGCTATTTCCGGGAGCAGCTAACCCGATCAAAAGCGGATCAGCAGTTAACTACCTGGACCTGAACTTCGACTACGTATTTAACGAGAACGTTACCGTGTTTCTCGGTATCGACAATCTGACCGACGAAGAACCGCCAATTTTTGGCTTCTCTATCGCCGGCGATGCCAACGTAGACATATCGTTGTACGACGTTCTTGGACGTCGCTACTTTGCAGGTGTTCGCGTGAGACTGTAGGCAAAGCTCCGACAGAGTATTTTGACGAACACCAATAGTCGATACGCCGGCCTGATTTCAGGTCGGCGTTTTTTTTACAAAAAGATCTAGAATGCCGTGGGGATAACCGTGAAAAACACTCTCTTTGAACGTAGTTGGGTCGCGACTATTGTTGTAGCGATATCTGCAATTTTTTGCACTGGAGTTGCTGCAGCGCAGGACGATGCCGTACGCGGCGCACCCGATCGTCGGGCCGATGAAGGCCAGGGACCGTTTGACCGCCTGATCATTCGCGGAGCGACGCTGATCGACGGCAGTGGCGCACCGGCCCGTGGACCCGTTGACATCGTTATCGAAGGTAACCGAATTGCATCAATTCAAAACGTCGGCGTACCGCATGTACCGATCGAAGAAGAAGGTCGGCCCGGCGATGCAACATTCGAACTCGAAGCAACGGGCGCATATGTCATGCCGGGGTTCGTTAACAATCATGTTCACGTCGGCGACGTCCCTAAGGCACCAGATGCCGAGTATCCCTACAAATTGTGGATGGCACATGGCATCACAACTGTTCGCGGCGTCTCGGCAGGGCCGCTGAACTGGACCCTGAATGAGCGCGAGCGCAGCGCGAATAATGAAATTGTGGCACCCCGTATATTTGCGTATCACGTACCCGGCGACGGGGAAGATTGGCAAGGCGGCCCTATTCACACGCCTGAAGTTGCTCGCGACTGGGTGCGCTGGGCAGCACGTAAAGGAATTGACGGGCTAAAGATTTTCAACAACCCACCTGACGTGTTAGCCGCTTTGTTAGACGAGGCGAAAAAACACAATCTCGGCAGCACGGCGCATCTCAATCAGTTGATGGTCGCAGAAACAAATGCGCGACAGGCCGTTGGTATGGGCCTTGGCACGGTCACACACTTCTACGGGCTTTTTGAGTCTATGTACGACGATCATGACGTGCAGCCGTGGCCGGATCATATGAACTATAACGATGAGCAGCTCCGATTTACACAGGTTGCGAGGCAGTGGAATTTGATTGACCTGCAAGGCAGCGATGGTTGGAACGATCTCATCCAGTATTTTCTTAGCAACAAAACATTTCTCGATCCGACAATGACCGCGTACCTCGCCGGCCGCGACGTTATGCGTGCGCGAAACGCTGACTGGCATAAGTACACGCTGCCGTCATTATGGGACTTCTACAAACCCAGTCGGGTCAATCACGGATCCTACTACTATGACTGGACAACGGCTGACGAAATTGCGTGGAAGGCTTTCTATCGCAAATGGATGGATTTTGTCGACGATTACAAGGACGCTGGTGGACGTGTTACCGTAAGTGCGGATGCCGCATTCATTTATAACCAGTATGGATTTGGCTACATCGAAGAGATGGAGCTGATTCAGGAGGCCGGCCTCACACCACTCGAAGTCATCAGAGCGTCGACCCTGCATCCGGCCCAGGCGTTGTTCGAACCGAAGGACGAAAAAATTCAGTTCGGCGTCGTCCGGCCTGGCCTTCTGGCCGACCTGGTCATTGTCGATGAAAACCCGCTGCATAACTTGAAGGTTCTCTATGGAACCGGGCACGTGCGACTCAACGATGACACAGGAGAGCCGGAACGCATCGGTGGCGTCAAGTACACGATCAAGGACGGTATTATCTATGATGCAAAAAAACTGCTAAGTGACGTCGAGGAAATGGTGAACGCCCAAATGCGCGAGCGTGGCATCAC
This sequence comes from Woeseiaceae bacterium, assembly GCA_051007895.1. Classification (GTDB taxonomy): domain Bacteria; phylum Pseudomonadota; class Gammaproteobacteria; order Steroidobacterales; family Woeseiaceae; genus SZUA-117. Next base: position 28,843 of record JBPCYD010000020.1, on the reverse strand, counting down.
AGAATTGCCGCAATACTGATTGACTCGAACTACGAAATTTAAGCAGAATTTGGCCGGAGCCCGGTCATTTACCGTTCGCTGGCGGTAAGGCTGTTGAAAAACATGAGCAGGTCCGTTCGTTGCCTGGGCGTCACTGAATTATCGGTACCACGATTCGAGACGGATAGTCACTTGAGTGGTGCAGCCTGTTTTTTGCGATGACCGGCTCACTTTCGGTGAAATTGTCACCGCCGGTATTCAGGTTTCGCTGAAACCGGGGGAAATTACTGCTGGAGATCTCTATTCTCAGGCGATGGCCCGGCAGAAAAACATTGCTGGTTGTTACCGGACTAACGTGTAATTCGTAAATCTCACCCTGCTCCATCATCTGCGGACTGTCATAGCCGTCGCGGTAACGAACACGCTGAATGGTTTCGTCCAGGTTCATGGCGCGGCCATCGGGATATACATCCAGTATCTTCACAGTAAAATCTGTGTCCTTGGCGTCGGAAGACACGTAGAGAATGATTTTCATTTTGCCGGTTACATTCATCGGTGAATTGAGTGGATCGGTCGAAAAAACCAACACATCGTTGCGCATTTCAACCTGTCGATTGTCGAATGAACCAGCAGACGAACCCCATAGATTGCCGCCAAGTGAAGGTACCGGGTTGGCAGGATCGTAGATGATAAGGTCCGAGTTTGTGCTTTCCGTCGGCAGGCTTGTACTTAGCAGCCCATCGCCGAGCAAGGTGTTTGCACCAAGCTGACTGCTCAAATAGAAAGTTGCAGATTGGGAGTCTTTCGGCGGCCATTGCTCGTCAGTTCGCCACTCGTTAGCTCCCATTGCAAAATAGCGAACCTTTGCTTCTTCGCGACGGTAGCCATTGTTGGCCCCCTTCACGTAGGCGTCGAGAAAGTCCCACAACGTTTGATCAAACTGAAAGTCTGCGTCACCCATATTGCGGTCGCCAACGATAAGCGGGTCTTGCAACCGGTACATAGCACAATGCTGGGTCGGTGCAACAATAATGTACTGGCCATCACGAATATACTTGTCGCTGGCATGTATTTTGATGTGTTCGACGATTTCAAGGTTAGGAGCAGTGGATAGGTCATACCACGAACTTACCCACAGTGTCGGTACAAAATAGTCTTCACCGTCGTTGTATAGCGCACCGTTGTACCACGCAGCATCAGCGGGCCCACGAGATGCCATTTCGTTGAATGCGCCTGCAGGACCGCCATACTCTTCAAACAATGAAGACAGTGGTAGATGCCACAGTGCTTTCTCCCAGTCCGGCTCCGCAATATTCATTGCGAGGTCAGTATATGTGGCCAGGCGAATCCGGTCCTCACGGGAAAGGCTAATGGGCAATGTCGGCCGTTGCGTGTTTTGCTCTGTGAACATCCACGTAATCATCGATTGCTGGATTGCACCGCCGCGATAAAAGTTTCCCTGCTCGTAAAATTCGCCAATTCGCCCTATTCCCGCACCGTAAGCCATTGGTACGGCCGCTGCATGCGCGGGGTGGTTCATCGCGGCCAGCGACGGTTGCCATTCCGCAGTAGACGAGCAGCCAAGGGTCGCAACCTTTCCGTCAGACCAGGCCTGTTCTGCGATCCAGGTTAGCGCGTCGTATCCATCGGTTCGTGGAAAACCGAGAATCTCCCACTCCCCTTCAGAAAAAAACTTGCCGCGCTCATTCTGAATGACGAATGCGTAGCCTTTCCGAATAGCATCAAGCGCGAACTTGAGATAAGCGCTCGGTCGATCTGGATTGCCTGCATTTAGTTCGCTGAAGTTGTATGGCGTTCGCCAGAAAACTGTCGGGACTGGTCCCGATACATTTTTCGGAATGTATATTCTCGACGCCAGTCGGACACCGTCACGCATAGGCACCATCACCATGCGCTCTATTTTCGACTCTACTTCCAGCGCCGCCCGGCGGGTTTTGTCAGATTGCAGATGAATCTGCGCGTTTGCTAATCCCGCAAAGGCAAGCGATGCCGCCAGCAAGACCACCGGCAGGCCATGAAACTTTTGCATGTAAGTTACCCGTTAAACTGGTTTATCAATTGCTTCGCTGGGTTGGCTAAACCACTTTGGCCCATCCTCTGTTATGTGCGCACAGTCTTCGAGGCGAACCCCGAATTCTCCGTAAATGGCAACCATCGGTTCAACACTAAAACAAACGCCAACATCCAACGGCCGTTTGTTTCCGAGGACTGCATTGCCCCACTCGTGTCCGTCCATGCCAATTCCGTGACCGGTGCGGTGCGGCAGTCCAGGTACCGCGTAACCCGGACCAAAGCCCGCATCTATTATGACTTTTCGTGCGGCGATATCGATGTTTTCCTGGGGCATGCCCAATTGCGCAGCGTCGAAGCCCGCTTGTTGTGCTTCTCTCTCAAGGTTCCAGATTTCCGTTTGCCTTGCAGTGGGTTCGCCAAATACTGTAGTCCGACTGATGTCAGCCCGATATCCGTGCACGCCACAGCCGCCGTCCATCAGCACCATGTCGCCCTCCTTGAGGTATTGCGGCTCACTACTTCCATGCGGGAAAGCAGTCGCTTCGGCGAATGAACACCACAAACGGCCACCGCGCGCCCCGAGGCGAGTCATCGCCTGTGCGCTTATATCGATGAAATCCTGTGGCGTCATGCCAACTTCAAGTTGCGGGATACTAGCTTTGTAGCACTCGATCGTAATATCTGCCGCTTTCTGCATCAGCCGAATTTCGTCTGGCGATTTTTGAATCCGGCACGGAATAGTGATCGGGTCCGCACTGACATAACTAGCTTCTGGCCTCTCTTTGCGAATGCCATCGAATAGAAAAAAGCGAACTCTCTCCTCCATCGCGACGGTCCCCGTCGCTGCTCCGAAATCGTCAAGAATTTCCGCCACTCGCTGGTAGGGGCTTTCATGTTCCTGCCAAACACGCACATCCGATCCGATCGTAATAAGCTCACGAAGTTTTGCTTCCTCGAAACCCGGACTAACGTATTTGATGTCGCCATCGGCAGGAATCACAACCGCAAGCATTCTTTCACTCTGACCCCAACGCACGCCGGTAAAATATTCCATGCTGGTACCCGCATCCAGGTACATCGCATCGATGCCGTTTTCGACCATGAGCTGCTGCGCTTTTTCGATACGCGCCATTCTTTCGGCGACAGTAATTGGCTCTACGCCCTCCACCATAGACCGGAGGTGTGCGAATGGATCGGTGCTGGTAGCCACTCTAGTATTGGTATTGCTGACTGCGGCCTGTTCAGGTTCCTGTCGCTGACAACCGCTAAGTGCAACCAGCGCGCCCGCAAGACCTGCGCCATGTAAGAATTTTCTCTTCGATAGATTCATTTCAGGTATCCCTATGTTAATTCACAAAGTTCCCATCGCCATGGGTTCATCTCGGCTGCCGATTGGCAGCTCGGCATTGATCCCATCGCGTTACGTTCATTTCGACGGCCCTCATATTCGGTTCGCTGGTTTTCACGTGGGCCGGAAACTATTGATATACAGCCACGGGCGCTCCAAGGCTGTCGAAGTCCGCGTCAATTCCAAGGCCCGGTGCAACACCGGCCACCATGCGGCCGTCTTCTCTCTGCGGCGCGCCGGTCGCATTGCGCACCGTTACATAGCTATTAAAATCGGTGGATGAGAATCTGTATGGCTCGGGTGTTGAATGCGCTAGATGCGCTATGGCCGCCGTAATAATATCACCACCCCAACTATCTTCAATTGTCATTGGAATCTGCAGGGTCACACACAAATCACGAATCAATCGTGCTTTGGTCAGCCCACCGACTTTTGAGATCTTCAGGTTGATGGCATCCATTGCAAGATCCCGGTGAGCGCGTAACAGTGCATCGGTTCCGTCGATGTTTTCATCCAGAATGAAGGGGAGTTGTGTTCGCCGGCGCGTCGCCAGGCAATGGTCGTATGACAAACAAGGCTGCTCGATATAAACATCGATATCACTGACGGCATTGACGACCCTCGCGGCGTCGTCGACCCGCCAACCGGTATTGGCATCAGCAACAAGTGTTTCTCCGGATTGCAGCACTTTGGACGCCGCACGAATTCGTGCAATATCATCCTGCGGATCGCCACCAACCTTCAATTGAAACTTTCGATAACCCTCATCCCGATACTGCGCAACGTTGTCCGCCATTTCATTAGCCGGTCGCTGGCTAATCGCGCGATAAAGCTCAACGCTGTCTCCATGCCGGCCACCCAACAAGTCACAAACAGACTTGCCGGCAGACTTGCCGAGTAAATCCCAGCAAGCCATATCTAATGCGGATTTAACGTACGGATGACCGAGAAGCGCTGTGTCCATGACAACATTGATCGGCCCAAGGGCCGTTGGGTCCTGGCCGATAAGATACTGCGCCAGTTCGCCGATACCTGCCCTCGCACCTGCGCCAAACGCCGGCAGGTAAAATGGGCCGAGCGGGCACACCTCGCCGTATCCAATGAGGCCCGAGTCAGCGACGACTTCCACGACCGTACAGTCAAAAACTTCAACGTGTCTTCCATCCGACCAGGTGTATCGACCTTCAACCAGCGGCAGATCAATCTGGTAGACCCTTATTTCCGATATTTTCATCTATGGTCCTCCTTGGACGCGCTCTAATTCACTTGCCGACCTGGTGTCCATGGCGCACCGCTGTCGTTCATGTCCGCTTCAAATTGCCTGAGCTGCTCAGTCAGTTGCCGGATCCTTTCGCCTACGGCCTGGTATTCTGCACTTGCAATTTCGAAGGCTTCGCGATCCGTTCCGGTCGTCGGCGACTGGCTGCGCCAGTTATTCAATAGACTGTTCGCACGCCGCTGTAATGACCAGGGGACGGCTTCCCGACGCGACTGTACCGTCCGGTCTCCCTGCAGCAGAATCTTCACAGCTAAGAGGTGAGAGCGGAGATCTCGAAGTCTTCCGTGCAGTTCATCAGTCTCCGCCGGTGTTGCTATCAATGCCTGAACCAATGCGTCGAGACGCAATTCAATTTCCTGTGTTGCCTGAACTGCACCAGAAACCTGCCTGAACAGGTCCGCAGCCTGCCGCTGGAACAAAAGAACTGATCGACGATCAGCTGCGAGTTCCGGACTCAGCTTTAATTCGCGAACCGTGAATATCTCGGTTGGAAGCAGCAGCTGGTGCGTGTTGTTGGCGCGCGCCGTTATCGTGACGCTGTACTGACCTGGCAAAACTAAAGGGCCGGTCGGTACGTCTGCCCAAGGGGTCCGGAAGGTATCTTTCTCAAGCTCAATCGGATGCGGGGCAGCGTATCGCAGATCCCAACTAACTCTGTGCAGGCCCTTATTGTACGGGGCAGCAATGCGCCGAACGACGTTGCCATCGCTGTCTCTAATCGTAAAATTTAGGGCGACCGGTTCCTCGGTATCTTCATCTCGCAATGCCTCCCATGAGGGATACGGGTTATCGCCGCCTTCCCGCTGCACACGTTTCTCCTCCTCTCGCCTGATCTCGCGTGCAGATTGCAATCCATCTCTTAGGTAGTATGTGAACACCGCCCCGAACGGTGGATTGGGGGAATTGAAGAATGCAGCCCCGGACGTTCCAACATCACCGATACCCTGGCCGGCATTCCACTTGTCACCCACAATGTAAAGGAGTGCGTCTTTAATCGGGAACAACGTTACATTTGACGCATTGATGGCATCTACCTTTGTTCTCAAGGGCGAATAGTCGTCAAGAATGTATATGCCCCGACCATAAGTGCCTACGACAAGATCATTTTCCCGGCGCTGTATCTCAAGGTCACGCACTGAAATCGTCGGAAAATTGCCGCGAAGCTGCAGCCAGTTTTTTCCACCATTTTGCGTATAGAAAATACCGAATTCAGTTCCAGCTATCAGTAAATCCGGATCAACGTGGTCTTCAACGATTGTGTGGGCGCTGCCTCGAGCTGGCAAATCTCCGGAAATCGATTGCCAACTTCGACCCCGATTCTGTGTCCTATAGACGTAGGGCCTGTAATCGCCTCTTTTGTGATTGTCCAGTGTTGCATATGCCACATCAGGATCGTGCTGAGATGCCACGATGTCTTCGACATAAGTCATATCAGGGACGCCCGAAACGCGATCAATCGAACGCCAGTTGACACCGCCGTCATCAGTAACGTTTATGCGGCCATCATCCATACCCACATAGATTAGCCCCTCCTGCAACGAGCTTTCACTCAGCGCTATTGCCGCACCATAACGCGATACTCCGCCGTTTTTTTGCAGCGCGTCAACACTCCAGATACGATCCATGATTGGCAGCCGGTTTCGATCAATGCCACGAGTCAGATCCGGGCTAACGACTCGCCAGTTGTCACCGCGATCATCAGAGCGAAAGACTTTCTGCGCCGCGATATACAATCGTTGCGAATCGTGTGGGCTAATGATTAATGGTGTCGCCCAGTTCCAGGTAAATTCATTTTCGCCACTCGCAGGTTGTGGCACGATACTGACACGTTCTGTAGTTCGCCAGTCGTAACGAACCAGTCCAGCATGCTGTGACTGCGCATAAACAGTGTTTGGATCATCCGGATCGATCTGCGGCTCGAAACCGTCTCCACCCCGAACATTTCTCCAGTCGGTGTTCGCAATACCGTGCATAAATAAAGTCCGTGATGGACCGCCCCATGTGCTGGCATCCTGAGTTCCGCCGAACACATTGTAAAAAGGAGTTGCGTTGTCCGGTTGGACTCGATAGAACTGCATTAAGGGAAGATTTCTAACGTGCCTCCAGGTCTGGCCCCGGTCCCAGCTTTCGTAGATTCCCCCGTCGCCACCGAGATAGATATGCTCTGTCATAGCCGGATCAATCCAGAAAGCATGATCGTCAACATGGCGCCGATCAAATCCGAGTCGTTGCCAGCTCAACCCCCCGTCTTCGGTAATCCAGGAAAATGTATCGACTGAATAGACACGGTCCGCATTCTTCGGATCCACCGTAATTTCGTTGTAATACTGGGCATCATTCGACATCCGATCGGACCGTTTCTCCCAGGTCTCGCCGAAATCTGTGGACCTGTAGAATCCGCTTCCGTCTTCTTCTGCAAAAACAATCGCGTACACGATGTCCGGATTCGACGGTGCCATCCCCAGTCCGATTCGACCTTTGTCTCCCGGCGGAATTCCGGATTCGACATCGCGCCAGCTGACGCCTCCATCGGTCGTTTTATACATCGCGCTGCCAGGTCCCCCGCCAACGATTCCCCAGACATGGCGACCTCGCTGAACGGAAGTAGCAATGATGTGATCGGGATGTTTTGGATTCACGACGAAATCATTGACGCCTGTGTATTCATCGACTTCGAGAATCTTGCTCCAGTTTTTGCCGCCGTCAATTGTCCGGTAAAGCCCGCGGTCACCACCAGTGCTCCACAATGGGCCCTGCACTGCAACGAGGACATTCAACGAGTCGTTCGGGTCCACATAAATCTGACTGATATGCTCGGATTGTCGGAGACCCATGTTGGTCCAGGACTTGCCGCCATCCAGGGATTTATAGATGCCATCCCCATAAGCGACGGAGCGCTGACTATTGTTTTCACCTGTGCCAACCCAAACAATATTCGGATTTGTCGGGTCAATTGTGACAACGCCAATCGAGTAGGCACCTTCCTTGTCAAAAACCGATGTCCATGTGATTGCATTGTTGGTCGTTTTCCAAAGGCCACCGACTGCGTGTGCGGCGAAAAACTCCTGACTACGATCCGGATGGAAGGCAAAATCGGAAACCCGACCACCCATGACGGCAGGCCCAATACCTCGTAACTCGAAATTTTCAAACGGGTTGCCGTCGTCCTGCGCGAACAGAGAAAATGAAAGCAGCATGAAGGGCAGCATCCAGGCTGCGCGAATAGTGTTCCACGCTGTTGGTCGTGAGATTCGCATGGTTTAACCAGCGATGCTAACGGAAAAAATTATCGCAACTGCAACCGGTACGATAAATCTGATCAGAATTCGCCATGTCTTGTACGCTGGCCCATCAGGCAATCCCATCTCCTCTCTGATCGCATCATGTGACGCAAACCATCCAATGAACATGGCGGTCAGGAATGCACCAACCGGCAACAGGACGTTTGCCATCACGTAATCGAGACTATCGTAGATTGTCATGCTCGCGAAGCGATCAATAAACGACAGTGGATAAAATTCGGACCACAGGTTAAACGAAAATACTGATCCGAGCCCGAGAAGCCACATGACGAATCCGGCAACTATGGCCGCCTGGGCATGGCTCATGGAGAATTTTTCTTCAGTCCAGGCTACCACCGGCGCGAAATTACCAATGCATGACGTAATGGCAGCGGCAATCAGAAGTAGAAAGAAGATGCTCCCGAATATTTGCCCGCCGGGCAGCTCGCCAAAGGCAATCGGCAATGTCTGGAATACGAGTCCGGCGCCGGAATCTGGCGCTAACTGGTGGGCAAATACCAGCGGGAAGATTGCGAATCCCGCCAACATAGCCACCAACGTGTCTGCACCAACAACGATAAAGGCGTTTCGAGGTATCGACGTCTGCTTGTCGAGATAGGACCCATAAGTGATCATTACCGCCATACCGATGCCGATCGAAAAGAACGCCTGGCCCAACGCCATCAGCAATGTATCCGCCGTGACGAGGCTAAAATCAGGGGTCAGCAAGAACTCGACAGCAGCGCCTATATCGCCAACAGAACTCGCGTAACCGACCATTAACAGCAGAGACACAAAGAGCGACGGCATCAAAATATTTACGGCTTTCTCGATTCCACCCTTGAGGCCGCGGGAGTTTATATACACCGTCAGCAACACGACGATGGTATGCCAGAACCCAAGGCGAAGTGGGCTCTCGATCAAGCTATCAAACATCGCTTCTGATCCTGCTGCGTCTATTCCCTCGAATGCGCCGCTTGCAGCACGAACCAGGTAGTCCATCGTCCAGCCGGCAACCACTGTATAAAACAACATCAACATGAAAACAGCTAGTACAGCTATGCCTCCAACGTTACCCCACGCTAAAGAGGCGCCTGATTGCCTGGCAACGTCCTTGACACTTCCGGATGCAGAAGCTGCACCGGAGCCTCGCCGGCCGATGGTCCATTCAGCCATCACCAAAGGCACGCCGATACCGAACGCAAACAATAAATACACCAGCACGAATGCACTTCCACCGTTTTCGCCTACAACGTACGGAAATCGCCAGATATTACCCAGACCGACGGCGAAACCGACTGATGCCATTAAAAACGTGAGCCGTGAAGACCAGTTTTCCTGTCCGCCGTCCTGCACCGGTGCTGTCATCTTTCTCGCCCCTTTAGGTGATCTTGTTTTTATTGAATACGGGAAACCTTAAAGGAACGTCCGGTTCCCACTATTGTCATCGTGACTGAACCAAGGAATGAGCGCTTAACATTCGCGTTCAGGCCAGATCTGTCCGCAGGCAAAGTAACACGCGTGTTGTCTGAATTTAGCTGCCGCCATTGTTGGCCATTTTCCAATACGACAATCAGATTGCCCAATGTTGATCGCTTAACGACAGTTACCGGTAAGAATTCGCCAAACACATCTTCCTCCGGGTTTGCCGGCTGACCGTTTTCTGATTCGGAGCTCGAAATGTCAGGGCTGGTCGCAATGGACACATCGGACGAATTGACGGGTTCTTCCGAAAGATTGATATCCGGTCTCTTATCGGGCCCGATGTAGAACAGCCTGTTCTCGGGTAGCCCATCGAGATCAATGATTCTTCCACGCGCAATGACTGTTTCGATAGTGCGTATATTGCCAATGTCCTCAAGCGGATTGTCTCGTAGCAGAACAAGGTCCGCCTCTTTTCCTACTTCAATTGTCCCAATCGATTCGAGCATGCCTGCCGCAATTGCGCCATTTCGCGTTGCTGAAACGATCGCTTCCATCTCGGTCATGCCCAATTCGACGAGGCCTTCTATCGCCATAATGCTGCCGATTCCGGCTTCCTGGTCTTCCGGCTTTGGTTCTTTTCTGAACTCCGGCGCACGACCCTGATAGTTGTCGGTCGCAATAGTCACACGACAACCGGCGCGTATCAGTCTTTCGGCGTTTCGCCTTTGAATCTCATAATGCGAATTCAGGAGATCTTCCCTTTGTCTTCGTTCGGCGGACGTCTTCGGCTCCGGCGCATCCCGTAGCGACTCTTCGTTCTCCTTTTTCTTCGTCAGGTGGTCTTGCCACAGGCTGCCAGTCAGGGTATTGGAACGCATCGCACAAAGAACGTCGCGGTCAACAATCAATTCGAGCAAGTCGTCTGGATAATCCCGGCTCAGAATTTCCGGATGCTGGATCAGATCGATTCCGGCTTCGACTGACATCCTCAATCCTTCGGGACTCGTCGAATGGGTTTCTGCAATCAGACCACGATTATGCGCCTCTTCGACAATGACTCTCTGCACGCGCGGCGAGAAGCCAATAAGTGACGGAGTGCGAAAGTGACTGGTACCGCCAAACTTGATGAAATTCGGACCTTTGTCCAGGTAACGATTAATCGCGGCCCGTACTTCTTCGGGCCCCATGTCCATTAGTTCCTCGCCAACGTCCTGGGCGATCCAGTCATTCCACTTCGCCTGAAAAAGAGTCAGGTCCGACTCCGCCATTAGCGAAAATGTCATGGAAAACGGTCCACCCCAGCCGACGATATTGCCGGCAACCAGCATTCTGCTGCCCGTGACGTCGCCGCGTTCTATACGATCACGAACTTCCATGAGTGGTATTAGCGCGCCATAGCTGTCACGTATCGTGGTGATGCCGTGCATAAGTTGCCGTTGCACAAACTCCAGCACGAGTTCGGCATTTCGCTCGCCATATTTGACGACAGTTTCACGCCTCGTGGAATTGCCGTAGATCGATGCGTGCACATTGCTATCAATGAATCCAGGCAGCAGGTAACTTCCGGCACCATCGATCACAACAGAGCCAGAAGGCATATCGCCGTTTTTGTTTGAGTCAATGCGTGAGATTTTTCCCTGATCAACCACCACCGTCATCGCGGATTTAGCGGGCCGGCCAGTGCCATCGATTACCGTGACATCACGAATCACAACCGTATTCTGTGCGACTGCAGTTTCCACCCAAGCCATTGCAATAAACGAAGTGCAAAAAACAAGCCCGGCTGTTCCTGCAATTCTGGAAAGGAAATGCCGAACCGATGCAAGCGTCGAATTATTGATCATCTGGCTTTCACACGAATCGCTCTATCATTTATCGACAAATCGGGTTTCAGCTTGCTGCGACGGCATCATCAATCGGATCATCACCAAGATCGATCCAAATGGTTTTGGTCTCACTGTATTGCTCGTGTGCCTGCAGGGAATTGTCGCGCCCGCCAAAGCCCGACAATTTATAGCCTCCAAAAGGTGTCGCAATATCTCCTTCAGCGTAACAATTCACTGAAATCGTACCGGCTTGCAACGCCCTGGCGTAACGATGCGCGCTCGTGACGTTCGCTGTATACAAAGACGCCTGAAGGCCGTAACAGGTGTCGTTGGCGATAGTCAGCGCATGCGCATCCGAAGCAACCTCGATAATCGCAAATACCGGACCGAATATTTCTTCCCTGGCGATGGTCATTTCAGGCGTTACGTCATCGAACAACGTGGGCTCTACGAAAATACCTCCGTCCATGTTCAATGCCGAGCCACCTGCCAGGACTTTCGCACCTTCTTTCTTTCCAACCTCGATATAGGCCAGTATTTTATCGTACTGCTCCTTGCTAACAATTGCGCCGAGTTGATTTGCTGGGTCCAGTGGATCTCCCGTCTTCCAGAATCGAAGTTGCTCCAGAATCCGCTCGACAAGTTTCGCTTTGACATCCTTGTGCACAATTACCCTGGAGTTTGCGGTGCAGTTTTGACCCATATTCCACAGCGCCGCATAAACGATATGCTTCGCAGCATGATCCAGGTTCTCAGCATCGGCAAGGACAATAGCCGGGTTCTTGCCACCACATTCGAGAACGACGCGCTTCAGGTTGCTTTGTGCAGAGTACTCCAGGAATTTTCTACCAACTTCCGTTGACCCGGTAAATGAAACAACCTGGACATCATCGTGTCTGCCAAGCGGCTCACCAACATCCGGTCCCTCGCCAGGAAGAACGTTCAACACACCATCAGGCAGTCCGGCCTCGCTGGCCAATTGGGCAACGCGCAGGGCAGTCATGCTGGTCTGTTCTGCGGGTTTGACAATGACTGAATTGCCCGCCGATAAAGCCGGGCCAATCTTCCAGGCCAACATCATTAACGGGAAGTTCCAGGGAAGAACACAAGCCACCACGCCGACGGGCTCGCGGATGATCATCCCAAGCGCATCGTCCCCGGACGGCGATATTTGGTCATAAAGTTTATCCGTCGCTTCTGCGTGCCACTGCAAACAGTGAACAGTCTCGGGGATATCCGTTATTTGACACTCGTGAACCGGCTTTCCCGATTCAAGACTCTCCATGACCGCCAGCTCGTGCCGATGTCGCAATATCAGCTTTGTCAGCTGAATGATTACTCGCTTCCGATCGCTAGGGTGCATTCGCGACCAGTCGCCGCGATCAAACGCCTCGCGCGATTTTGTCACTGCATAGTCCACGTCCGACGAATCGCAGGCAGCCATCAACCCTAGTGACTCGCCTGTAGCAGGATTCAATGTGTCCATCGTCTTACCCGAACGCGGCTTGGCAAATTTGCCATTGACATAGGAATTGAGCGGCAGCGACAAATCTGCAGCAATGGCTTTGTACTCTTCGTGCGTTAGGAGTGTCGGCATGGTTTATCCCTTGTCATTCAGAATTGCGTGGAGAGTCGTTTTCGCTGTTTGCACAATCTGCAACACTTCTCGCCGCAATTCCTTTTTCATCGGTTGCATCGGGGGTCTCACCGGCCCTCCCGGTCGGCCCATGATTTCGCAGGCATATTTGACGCTTTGCAGGAACTTACCGCCCTGTTCGAGACAAAACATCAACGGCAAGAAAGCACTCATAATCCTTCTGCCCGTTACGAAGTCACCATTCAGTACACAGGTTTCGTAAAATTTCACCGCCTCATTCGGAAAGAAATTCGCGACGACAGATACCCAGCTTCTCGCACCCCAGGCGAAAAATTCCAACACCTGCTCTTCTGATCCGGCACTAAGTTGCAGCTGCGGATACTCGCGCGCCAAAAGACGGATTCGATCGCCGCTACCGCTGGACTCCTTTATCGCGCAGACATTTTTGCTCTGGGCCACGCGCTCCAGAAACTCCTCTTCCATGCTCACACCGGTGCGGCCGGGATAGTTATAGAGAATAATAGGCAGATTCGCGATTCGATCGATCTTCAGGCAGTGAGCGACGAGTTCTTTTTGACTGGGCAATGAATAAGGGGGTGCCGCGATAAGCAAAGCATCGGCGCCAGCCTTCCTGGCCGCCGATGTCAGTTCATAGCATCGATCAACCAGAAGGTGGTTAACGCCCGCGATCAATGGGACACGGCCTGCAATACGCTCTGCCGCGTAGCGCAATTGCTCAGTACGTTCGTTGTCGGAAAGTGAAAAGAATTCGCCGGTAGAACCGCCAACGATAACGCCATGTGTACCATTATCAATTTGCCAATCTATGACATCACCAAAAGCGTCATAATCGATAGCAAGATCATCAAAAAACGGTGTGATGATCGGCACATAAATGCCCTCAAACTGCATTCGTATCTCCCAAATACTCGACGACCAACCGGCACATCATCGCGTTTTTTTCTTTATTGTCAGATGGTTAAGGTCGAAATAACGGCTGAGCAAGGCGGCTTTCAAGTCCTACTTCAGAGTATATAATATATTATTTTAAAAATCGCCATAGTGAACTCAGGAAGGGGCTCGATTCCGAGAGTGGCTATTCCTGATAAATTGCTGCATGCCAGAATTTGGCGGTCCGTACCGTCATACAGGTGTGGAAAGCATGCGCCGCATAGTACTGGAATAAACCTTGAGGTGTTTCATATGACCGTAAGTTTTTGGCAGCATGTATCCGTATTCGTTGTTATTTGCATCCTCTCCCAGACATCGTTGGCCGATACCTACCCGGTGGATAACTCAATTGATGTTGTTCACTATCGATTTGCACTTGCGTTGAGCGATCAGACTGACGAGGTAGTCGGTAAGGCAACGGTCTCTCTCGAATTCCTGCGACCAGGAACCCGGCAAGTGCGCCTGGACCTCATTAAGAGAAGTCCGGAACATAACGGTCGCGGCATGGTTGTCCATTCCGTAATGCACAATGGCGATGCACTTGCATTCGATCACGATGTCGGCAGCCTGCTCGTCGATTTGCCTGGCCGATCCCGTGCCAATGAAAATATGGACATAACGATAGAGTACTCGGGAATTCCGGTAACGGGTCTTCTGATCAAAAACAACAAATATGGCGAACGCACGTTCTTTAGCGACAACTGGCCGGACAAGGCACGCAACTGGTTGCCCACCATCGACCACATTTCCGACAAAGCAACAAGCGAATTCCTGATAACCGCACCGGATCACTACCAGGTCGTTTCCAACGGGCTGCTACAGGAGCAATCCGGCCTCGAAGGCAATTTGCGGCTGACACACTGGAGACAGTCTGTGCCGACGTCCCCCTGGTTATATGTCGTCGCTGCCGCAAAATTTGCAGTCCAGTATGTTGACGAATTTGAGCACAAGTCCATACAGACCTGGGTTTATCATCAGGATCGCGAGGCCGGTTTTTACGATTTTGCTGTGCCTACCCGGCAGGCACTTGAGTTCTATTCCAGTTACGTTGGCCCGTTTGTATACGAAAAACTGGCTAATATTCAATCCAACAGTGTCGGCGGGGGCATGGAGGCTGCATCGGCAATTCTGTATGGCGATGAATCCGTCACTGGCCAGCGGACAGAACGTTGGCAAAGCGTGATTGTTCATGAAATCGCGCACCAATGGTTTGGTAATTCAGTCACCGAGGCGAGCTGGGACGATGTCTGGCTGAGTGAAGGATTTGCGACTTATTTCACACAGCTGTTTTTCGAATATGCAGATGGCCATGATGCATTCGTCAAGAGGATGATTGCGGCCCGGGAACGGATATTCGAATTCCATGCAGAAAATCCTGACTATCGAATTGTCCACGCGAATCTGGATGACATGAGCAAAGTGACGTCAGGCCAGACCTACAACAAGGGTGCCTGGATTCTGCACATGCTCAGGAACGAGGTTGGAGATGAAAACTGGTGGGCTGGAATTCAAAACTATTATCGAAAATATATGAACTCAAACGCGACAACCGACGACTTTCGCACCGAAATGGAGACTGTTTGTAGCTGCAACCTGAAGCCGTTTTTCAGTCAGTGGCTGTATCAGGGTGGCAATATCCTGTTGACCGGCGAATGGTATTACAGCGAATTGACTAAAACTATGGAGGTGGTTTTGTCACAGACGCAGAGCGATGATTTCAAGTTCTCCGTTGTTGTCGAAATTGGCATATTTGGCAACGGTGAACTGGTGCCAACCATTCATCACCTGCCTTTAACCGGCGAAAGTGGACGCCTTTCGATTTCGCTCGCCGATAAACCCGAGAGAGTCGTTATTGATCCGAGAACGGTACTACTGGCGAATTGGTCATTTACGGAGACAACAAAATGAACAGGTTTCTTTGTATCGCAGCGCTTGGGTTCCTGCCGGCCATTCAGGGGGTCGCGCAGGAAGCCGTCGAGCAACCTGACTTTCCCGCTGCAGAATTTGTTGAGCGACGCTCTGCCGTGTATGGCGCAATCGGCGACAACATTGCGATCATTCAGGGCGCTGAGGAAGACAACGGCTTTATCGTTTTCCGACAGAGCAATACCTTCTATTATTTGAGTGGTCTCGAAATTCCGTCTGCATACATGGTATTGGACGGCGCCAAAAAGGAAACAACCGTTTACCTGCCGCATCGCGATGCGGAGAGGGAACGCGGCGAAGGCAAGATACTATCGGTGGAAGACGCAGACCTTGTGAAGGCTATCAGCGGCGCCGAGAAAGTTCGGCCGATCGAAAAAATGGGAACTGACTTTACCTACGCTTATCTATGGCGACCGCCAATCCCTGCTCTATATACGCCCTTCAGTCCGGATGAGAAATTTCGCCAGAGTCGTGATGAAATGCTTAGCGGTTTCGGACGACGTGCGGCCGACCCCTGGGATGGAAGGCCGTCCAAAGCCGGCCATTTCATCAATCTGCTCAGGCTACGTTATCCGCAATTTGAAATTCGAGACTTGTCGCCGACGCTGGATGACATGCGGCTGATCAAAAGTAAGCGAGAAATCGAAGTCATCCGCCGCGCCAGTGAACTTGCCGGACTCGGCATTGCCGAGGCGATTCGCTCGACAAAGCCAGGTACCTACGAATACCAGCTTGAAGCTGCCGCGCACTTTGTCTACAGAATGAATGGCGCTCGCGGACTAGGTTACAGCGCGATTGTTGCCGGTGGTACGAACGCATGGATGGGTCACTATTCTGCAAACTCTGATCCCGTTCGGGATGGCGACCTAATCCTGATGGACGTGGCGCCCGACTACCACTACTACACATCCGATGTGACTCGAATGTGGCCAAGCAATGGGCGGTACACACAGGACCAACGTGATCTCTACGGCTTTATTGTTGAATATCAGAAAACGTTACTGAGATATATCAGGCCCGGCGTAACACCCGATCAGGTCATGCAGGAATCAGCGGCGGACATGCGTAGTGTGTTTGAGAGTATTGAATTCTCAAAAGAGATATATCGTGCTGCTGCCGAGGACGCGTTTACATTCAAAGGGCACCTGTCCCATCCTGTCGGAATGGCAGTGCATGACGTTGGACACTACAAAGATCGTACGCTTGAAGCCGGAATGGTCTTTTCTATTGATCCAATGATTTGGGTACCCGAAGAACAATTGTACATTCGCATGGAAGATGTGGTCGTCGTGACTGAGGATGGTGTCGAAAATCTCTCGGGCAACCTGGCGATAGAGATAGACGACATCGAACGGCTGATGGAAGAGGAAGGTGTCATCCAAAAAACACAGAATGCCCTGTTATGACTACCTTTAGTCAACCAAAATAATTGGCCCTTTGAACAGTTATTGCGTTGCAGAAATATACCGTTCGACTTGTCGCTCGAGCATCTGCAATGGCAATGACCCGGCCCCGATTACTGCGTCGTGAAACTCGCGAATGTCGTAAGCGCTGCCCAGATCGTTCTTTGCTCTCTCGCGCAACTCGAGAATTTTTATCATGCCCATTTTATAGCCAAGGGCCTGACCTGGATTGACGAAAAATCGTTCAACTTCGGTGACGATGTCTCCCTCTGATAATGGTGTGTTTTCGAGGAAATAATCTATCGACTCCTCACGCGTCCATCGCTTAGCATGAATTCCGGTATCCAGTACCAGTCTCACTGACCGCCACAATTCATTTTGTAGCCTTCCAAATTCATGATACGGATCCGCATAAAAACCCATTTCTTTCGCCAGTTGCTCCGCGTATAGCGCCCAACCCTCGGTAAATGCACCGTAACCATTGTATTTTCTGAAACTGGGCAAGCCTTCAAGCTCCTGCGCCAACGCGATTTGAAAATGATGACCGGGCACTGATTCATGGTAGGTGATCGCGGTGAAAACATACTTCTGGACGCTGGCCATGTCGGCGAGATTGGCATAGTAGATTCCCGGGCGACTCCCATCCTCAGAAGGCCGATTGTAAAAAGCGATGCTCGTCGAATTCTCGCGCCACGGCTCTACACGACGAACCTCCAATTCAGCGCTTGGCAGAGTTTTGAAGTAGCCGTCTACCACTTCATAGATTTCGCTGACCTGCTGTCGCGCATCGCGAAGAAAATCTTCCCGCCCGGCATCCGAATCCTCGAAGTAGTTGTTAGGATCCTGGCGTATGAAGTTGAAGAACTCGCGCAGCGTGCCGTCGAATCCGACGGTGTCCCTGACTTCACGCATCTCCTCGTGGAGCCTGTCCACTTCCTCCAGACCAATGGCATGAATCGTGTCGGCACTCAAGTCCAGAGTTGTGTGGTGGTAAATTCGGTTACGATAGAACGCTGCTCCGTTCGGCAGTGACCACACGCCCCTGTTGTCGTCCATGAGCTGTTGCTGACGTTCAAGTTCGGTGACCAACATGTTGAATCCACGCGCGAATGGTCCCTTCAGGGCCGCGGCGGCGCGCAGCAAGAGGTCGTCCGACGTTGCAGCATCCAGGTCCAGCGCGTTCAGTTTCTCGCGAAAATCAATGAAAACGGCATTATCGCGCGGCGAATCCTGGATCGGCGCGCCCGATGAAATGCCGCGGGCATCATTGACGACATCGGTAAAAGAGAACGCTGGCGCGATGACTCCGAATTCCGCCCGGTCCTTCAATTGCGCTGTCATTTCCCGCAGTACGGTTTCCAATGCGACGATTCTCGATATGTAATCCTCGGCATCCTGTCTGGAATCGATGGGGTGGTTGTTTTGCAGAACTGTGAGCAATCCGGACAGTTGGCCGTTGAACTGATCAACAATGTAGTGATTTCGATGGAATTCGAAATTTCGGATAGCTCTTTCCGCATTCATTGCGAACAGGTCGTGGCTGAGCAGGGCGTCGTCGCCGAGAGCGTCAGTATCAAAATCTGATTTAAGCCGCTGGTAGTCTGCGCGTATCCGCTCAACCCTTTCTGACGTCGCGAGGTCGGAGAAGTCGTCCCATTTCCCCAACTGATCGGTCTTGCGGCCCAGGGAAGATTGTCGAATGGGGCTTAAGGAGACTTCGCGTTCGAATACCGCTTCAAAAAAACGATTAATGCGCTGATCTTCGGATTCGGCAACAACCTGAGGATCCGCATTAGTCTCCGGATTTTTCGTGATGTAGGTGACAGCAGCAATTAGTATCGCTGCGAACGCCACCGAAATTGCAGCATTCCTTAGTCTCGCATTCACTGTTTGCTCTCCGGTTACTTTACAACCAGGCTCAGTACGAACTCACATTTGCGCCAAACCGGATGCGCCGAATTTATTCCTGACCGTCGTTGTCGAGAACGAACTTCGCGAGATCCTGTTTAAATTTCGCCAGTGACGGTGGATGCACATACATCATATGCCCGGCCTCGTACATCTCCACTGTAATCCTGGCACGTTGCTCCTCATCAAGATCCATGTGGCTCAATACATAATCGAGCACATAAAACGGTGTAGCCAGGTCGAAATACCCCTGTTGCACAAGAACTTTCATATGCGGGTATAACGTCATCGTAGTAGCCAGGTCCACCGCAGTGTTAGTTATCAATGTTCTTTGACCACTCGGCAACGTGTGTAGCCAGTCCCAATCCTGCCCTACTCCACCCGACACCGAATACTTCCGGTCCTGCCGGAAGCCGAGATCGTTGGTGTAATAATGCATGAACCCCGCTGTGAAAGCAGGGCCAACGCCGGTATTGAAAGGATCGTAGTCCATCCTTTCACCGACTCGATTGATGCTGCGCCCTTTGAAACGCGAGTCTACCCGTCCGACTACAACGTCCTGATCACGCAATAGTTCCTGGGAAAAGTGAAAATGGCTGACGCGGAGATTGGAGTAGTCCCAGTACTGCTCACTAAGTCCGGTAAATCGAGACAGATTTGTAATTACACTTGCGCGTTCGGACGCTGACAGATTGGTACCCTTCATCAGCGCCGTTGAATATTCATTCGTTGAGAATTCCTCGACCTCCCTGATGAAGGCCAAAAGGTCGTCTGGACGCTCATCAAGCGCATTGTGATACCAGGCTGTGGCCGCGAGTGTCGGTAAATACAAGGCGTGCGGCAGATCGATGGCGAATCGATCACGCGCGGCAGCGGCATCCATAAACGGCGATACCAGAATGACACCGTTAAGCCCGATACCATATTCGGTTAAGAGTTTGTGCGCGACGCCGCCGGTCCTGATTCCGCCATAACTTTCCCCGAGAACGAACTTTGGTGAATTCCAGCGATCGTTGTCCGTCATAAACCGCGCTATGAATTGTGACGCTGCGTCAATATCCGGATCAACGCCCCAAAAGTCCTCACCAGTGCCCTCCCCAACCGGTCTTGCATACCCGGTTCCGACCGGGTCCATCATGACCAGATCCGCCACATCCAGAATACTGAACGCATTATTGACTGCACCAAAGGGCGCCGGTCCGGTTACTTCTGTATCGACAACCGGGATACGGCGCGGACCCAAAACGCCCATGTGGAGCCAGATAGAAGCAGAACCCGGACCGCCGTTGTAGGCGAACATAATTGGACGTTTCGACGCGTCGTCGACGCCTTCCCTGATATACGCGGTGTAACCGAATTGACCAATTGGCTTTTCGTCATCATTGTAAATCAGTGCCAGACCAGCGGTGGCGGAGTAACGGATGGTCGTGCCGTCAATCCGGACACTGTGCTGTGTTGTTACAGATTCCGCTTTTGGTTCGTCTTTGTCCTGTTCCTCCACGAGGTCACTCTCTTGCGAGAGCGCCACGCTACAAAACGTCAGCACTAATATCGTTACCAAGAATTTTTGATTCATTTTCGAAGTCTCCAACGGCGATTTGCTGACTGCAGCCAGCGCCCAGGCAGATGCGATAGCATTCCAGTAAAGAATATATTATATATTACCTCTCCACTCTGGTCTCCGGTCATTCAGGGAGCTGTTTGATGAATAAATTATGCCTGTTTCTTTTGCTTACTCCCTGCAGCCTACTCGCACAGGATGCCGACATTGTTCTCCCCGAGGGCTGGGGTGACGATCCGCCCGATCTGTCTTCGCTGGTCATCTTTGCTCGCGGCGAAAGCGACCTGCGAGTGGCGGTTGTCCGCTATCTTGAGGACAAGGCTGCCATTGAGCGACGCTACGAAGTTCGCTTCTCACCGGTACGCATTGGTCGCCTGACGGAGTTCTATCTAGGTTGGCAGGCGAAGGTAAAAGATCTCTCGTTTGGAGATCTAAACCATGAAGGCCAGGTGGATTACATCGCGCTGCGCAATCGTGTCGAATACGACCTGGAAACACTGCGTCTTGAGGAAGAACGTGGTCAGCAGATTGCTCCGCTCCTGCCGTTTTCGGACAGTCTGCGGCTCTTGCAGGAGGAACGTCATGACCGTAAGCGAGTGCACCCGCGTACTGCGGCAGGCACGCTAAACTCAGTTGCAAATGAATTAGGCGATCTTACGGATAATATTGCGGCGGGCGACACGGATCGTTGGGAAGATTTGTCACGAGTAGTTGCCTCGCGCGCTGCCAACCAGGTTCAACACCTGCGCGAAGTCCTTGCAGACTGGAATACGTTTTATGATGGCTACGACCCAATGTTCAATTTCTGGGTACCGGAACCGTACGCCAGGGTCGATGCGGCACTGGAGATATACGCCAAGACAATCAATGAACATCTGGTTGGTATCAGCGAAGAAGAAAGAGCACCGATTATTGGCGACCCGGTCCTTGAACAGGGACTGCGTGCCGATCTTGCGGTTGAGATGATTCCCTACAGTGCAGAGGAATTGATAAGAATCGGCGAGCGTGAGTTTGAATGGATTGAGGATCAATTTCGGATCGTCGCAAATGACATGGGTTTCGGCGACGATTGGCTTGCAGCCCTGGAGCACACGAAGAATCTGGCGCCGCCGCCGGGAGAAAAACCGTGGCGAATATTCAATATCGCGGACTATTCAGAAAATTTCATTGAAGGGCTCGACAACATCACTTTGCCTGGCCTGTCGCGCGAAATATGGCGCCTCAAAATGCAAACGCCTGAAGCCCAGCTCGTCAACCCGTTTTTCACGGGAGGAGAGGTCACCCGCGTGTCTTTTCCAACCAGTGGAATGGCGCACGAGGACAAGATGATGAGCATGCGAGGCAATACACCTCACTTTAATTTTGGCACCGTGCAACACGAGTTGGTCCCGGGCCATCATATGCAGGGATTCATGTCGAATCGATTCAACCAGCATCGCGGACAATTGAACCGGACCCCATTCTGGGGTGAGGGTTGGGCGCTTTACTGGGAATTCCTGTTGTGGGAAACAGATTTTCCTCGAAATGATCCAGACAAAATTGGCATGCTGTTCTGGAGGCTACACCGTGCTGCAAGAATCATATTCTCGCTAAACTATCACCTCGGAAACTGGACGCCTGAGCAGGCCGTCGATTTTCTCGTGGAACGCGTCGGACACGAACGGGCAAATGCAGAAGCGGAGGTGCGACGCACAGCCAGAGATGCGCCTCTGTACCAGATCGCGTATATGATTGGTGCACTGCAGTTTCGAAAACTTTATGAGGAGGTTGTGAAATCCGGCGACATGACAGCTCGTGAATTTCACGATGCGGTCATGCAAGGGGGTCGATTGCCAGTGGAATTGGTGCGTGCAAGACTGACTGGCCAACAACTCACCAGCGACTTTCAAAGTCAGTGGCATTTTTACGGTAATCCTTAGAAATAGAAAAAAGGCCTGAGTTTGGTCGGTGATGGCATGTACGGCGGAGCCGGATATATTACGTCGCGGTAATGTAGTCGTGTTGACCCGTATATCCTCACGTTTCATGCCATTGGAATTAAATTCCGACCTCGCCAAGCACCGGCATGGCCTCGTAAAACATCATGAATACAAATTTGCAAATAGAATCCACGAATGAATCCGCCGTGATTGTCGGATCCGGAGTTGTCGGTATTGCCTGTGCTCACTATTTGAAGAAGCACGGGTTCGATGTAACAGTCATCGATCAGTCCTCAATCGCAAACGAATGCTCACACGGAAACCTTGGCTATATCTGTCCGAGTCATGTACTGCCGTTAACCGAACCCGCCGCTATTGGTACCGCGATTAAGTCCTTTTTTGATCCGAACGCACCGTTTCGAGTTAAGCCACGACTAAGTCCTGCCTTCTGCAACTGGATGTGGCAATTTGCGAGACGCTGCAATCGCCGTCAAATGCTCGAAGCGGCTTCTCATCTCAAATGTATTCTGGATTCGTCGATGATCGAGTATCGGAAGATCATCCCGGAACAGTCGTTTGACCGCGAGTGGCACGATTCCGGCCTACTCCATGTGTTGGAGACAAATTCCGGCATGCGAGACTTTGCCGAAACAGACAAGCTACTCGCGGATCAATTCGGAGTCGAAGCACAGCGTATCGAGGGCAAGGACCTGCCTGAGTTCGACCCCGCGTTCAGGCCAGGTTTGGCCGGTGCCTTTTACTACGAAGGCGACGCGTTTGTTCGACCTGACCTCCTCAATGTACGTTGGTACCGAAACCTCAAGCGAAATGGCGTAACTTTTATCGAGGACTGCAAACTAACTGCAGTTGAGAAAACGATCGGGCAAATAAAACGTCTTCAAACGTCGCAAGGAACGTTTGAGGCGGAGCGATTTGTTTTTGCTACCGGTGCGTGGAGCGCCCAATTATCATCCCACCTCGACTGTCGTATCCCTGTCGAACCAGGCAAGGGTTATTCGATAACGATGAAACGCCCCGGTAATTGTCCGAAGTATCCGATGCTGTTTCCAGAACACAATGTCGGTGTGACACCATTCAATAATGGCTATCGGCTGGGATCGATGATGGAGTTCGTCGGTTTCGACACATCAATACCAGAACGCAGGATTCGCCAACTGCGAGAGTCCGCGAAACCATATCTTGTCGAGCCGTTCACGGAGGAGATTCTGGACACGTGGTACGGTTGGCGACCCATGACCTGGGACAGCTTGCCAATCATTGGCCGTGTACCCCGACTGGATAACGCCTATCTGGCCACTGGGCACAATATGCTCGGACTGAGCCTCGCAGCCGCTACCGGCAAACTGATCGTGGAAATCATTCAGGACAAACCCACTCATATCGATTCAACCGCATTTTCTCCCGAGCGGTTTTGAGCGCTTATGAGCTTCTACTCGGATGCTGAAACGCCCTGAATTATTGTTCTTGTTTACCTGCTACGGGCTCCGCATTATTCACTGCAAGTTCTGCCGCTGCCATGTCCGCCAAGGATGAACCTGTCGATTTGAAAAGTGTTATCTCCTCCTCACTTGTTCTCCCGCTTACGGTTCCGCGGGTCAAATCACTCAAATCACCAATAATTTGTTCCTTGGTAATAACGCCGTTTTTCAACGGGATCAGGATGTCACCCGCCTCGCGCATCGCAGTTTCCAATACGTCGACATATATTTTCGAAATCCGGGCGACTTCGTCATCGCACTCCCTCTTGTCAGGCTCATGACTACCAACAAAATCCATATGCGTTCCGGCCGTAATCCAATCTCCGAACACAATCGGGCTCGGTGAGCTCGTCTGGCATGAGACAATATCAGCCTGCCGGCACGATTCTGCCAAATCAGTGGCGACCTTGACCTCGATTTCGCGGCTTTGGCTTCGCAAAAACTCCACCACTGACTCGGCTGCCTCCTCTCGCCTGGCCCAAACTTCAATACAATCTATCGGCCGCACGGTTGCATGAGCCAATGCTGCGTGCGGTGCCAACGCTCCGGCTCCGCAAACCAGCAATCGATTGCTATCTTGCCGAGCCAAATAGTCCGCAGCCAATGCACTCATACAGGCAGTTCGACGCCGAGTTACTTCCGTGCCGTCGACAATCGCTTTTAGCGATCCGTTGGAGGGGTCAAAATCGAAAATTGTTGCGTGAATTGTCGGGAGGCCCTTATCTCGATTGTTAGGAAAAAGAGTGAAAATCTTGGTTGTCAAATCATGGCCCGGACCCCATGCCGGCATGAATGCCATGCAGGTACCTTCCGCATCACCAAGTCCTTTTAGATCAATCAAATCGCGCTTGGCAGTCATGCCATCAGCCTGGTAGATCTCCCTCAGGCTTTCCACTAGGTCGCCGTAAGGAAGACCATCGGCGACTTCCTGTGGCCCTAAGTATCTCATCTGACCCGCCCCTTGAATTACATATCATCTCTTAACAGAGTGTTGATTATGGCACTATCTACCTCGGGTTCCTCGCAATCTTACGTTCCGATTCGCGAGCCAATTCGTCATATTTCTTGCTTGTGGGTTGTGAATTCCTAAATCAAGGTAATAGATCGGGAGATCGCCAAGTCCTTTCGACTCGAAATCGCTGCCACAATATCGCCACAGTGTGAACGTTATCGAACGTGACGTAACGTGATCAATCGTTATCAAAAAACACCGTATGTGAATGTTTTAGTTGGTGTTACTCTGTAACTTCTTGATAACAAACGAGTGTCAAATTGTCTTCGGGAGGCAGGGGCCCACTCAATAGATTCTCACTGCCAATTGGTTACGTCAGCGCAAGTTCGAGCGGGTTCAAATCTTCTCACCCCGACCAACGATAAGAAAAAAGGGCCGTCCATACTCGAAGAGGGACGGCCTTTTTTCGTTCGACGGTTGGTTGAGGTGGAGCATTCGATCGGAATTCACAAAATGCGCCAGCGTTTTGGACGCCGAAGGCGCCCGTAAGGGCGAGAATCATTTGGAAACGATTCTCGTCAATTCTTCACACAGTTTTCCTACTTTGCGTCAGTCGGTCGCTTGCCCTCTTCTCCCGACTTCCCGCGACCAAACAACTAATTCGTTACGGTCGCAACCGGGCGCTGCAATTCGCTCCGCTTTTGCAGACGCTCCATAGATGCGATGGAATCCTCGCAGGACATGTGCGCTATGCGTCCGCGACGCTCGAAATGAGACACGACGCCCCTTTGTTTTTCCAACGTCAACGTCAATTGATCCCTTGGAGCCAGCCTGATCTGGACGTTTTGTGGCGGTGAACTATCGAGTTCGACTCGATAATCGCCCTCGGGCAAATACAAAGTCTCGTCTGAACCGAGAGATCCGCTCGCAACCTCTGTGCTCCCTTTGAATACACTAAACGAGGTAGCTACCGTCTGCGCTAATGCCACTTTCAGTTCTTCGGCACTACCTGCGGTGACATAGCGGCCGCCCGATGCATTGGCGACAGCTTGCAGACTGGCAGAATCTTCATCGGCGGCACTGCCAAGTCCGAAGCCGATCAGGTGAACCATGATGCCCTGCTCGCGCAGCTCCTGCGCCGCCTGTACCGGGTCGCCTCCGCAGCTTTCGATGCCATCGGTGACCAGGACTAACGCGCGATCGTCCTGCAACGAGCCGAAATCTTCAGCCGCCTGGTTCAGCGCGTAGGCGATAGGTGTCTGCCCCAGCGGCCGCAATCCCGCGACCGCCCGGCGAATGGGCTCGCGGTTTTCATCTCCGAACGGAACGAGCAATGTCGAATCAGCACAATCGTTGCTGTCGCTCGGGCTAGCACTTCCGTAAGCGCGAAGTGCGAGATCCAGGTCTTCAGGGAACCAATAGGAAACGTCTTCCAGGATTTCTTTGGCGACGGTCATCTTCGGCTCGCCCTCCATACGTCCCCACATGCTCCGTGATGCGTCTACGACGATTTCAACGGCACGGTCGTTAAGGGACAGAACAGGTCGTCCGTCATTCATTGCGGTGATATCCAGAGCCGCACAGCTTGCATCTCGCACGTTCACCGTGATGACGGATTCCTGCGTCTGCCCTTCCAGGCTCGTCGCCAATGCAACGATTCGATTCTCACCGACCGTAAGCGGCAGATTTCCTGCGAAAGTCCCACCTGCGAGTCGAGCTTGAATCGGCGCTGAACCATTGACGCTCAGTGTGACGCTATCAATGCCCGTCGTCCTGAGATTCAGGAAAGCTTCGGGAAGCATCGTCGGGTCTGATACCTGAACGAAATTGCCACCGGTAGCCCATGCGATGGTATCGAGAATCGATGTGCCCTTTTTATCGGATCCCAGCAACAGCGTTTGAATCGTGACGTCCTGTGAGTTTGACTGTATTGCTGCATCATATGCCTTTCTCTCGTTCGACTTGCCGTCGGTGAACAGCATGATCACGCGCGAAGAGCCTGGCCGCCCATTTGTCTCCAGCTCTTGGAGCGCTGCTTCAATGCCGGCAGCGAGATTCGTACTGCCCGATCGCGGCAGATTCCGCAGTGCCCGGACAACACTGTCGCGGTCCGATGTCATCGGCCGTGCAATTTCACCTTTCCTATCAAAACTGGCGACGCCGATCTTGATATCGCTCTTTGGCGACAGATTTCTCACCAATCCAATAGCGCCTTCCGAACGAAAATCATTCGGATCGGTGCCACTGAGACTTCCGGACGTATCCATGACGAACATCATGTCAAGGTAACGTACGCCGCCAATTGCCGACGCAATGCCCTCCACCTCAATGGTCGAATCATTTGCATCCAAAATAAGATCGGCGATCGGTGACTGAAACTCGATCTGGACATTTCCCTGAGAATCCGTCGACGTGGGCGCAGACTGTCCGAACGCCGAAGTCGTAACGGCGCACGCCAGAACCGAAAGTAGAACGGTTAATGTACTTTGCATGGGATCACCTTTTGATGAATACATTCTCTTAGACCGGCGAAGCGAAACCTGGCTGGACGTCAGCTGGACTACCTGGTCGCAGATCGAGTGACGTGCTTTTCCAGTATGTCCTCAGAGCATAGACCAGCCCGTCGAGCCGAAACTTGGACATAGCACACACTTTCATCCAGGCGGACTGCATGATTGCTTACTGTGCGGGACTTTTGCGGGAGTCAGTCCTGCATCTTTATGCACCGTAGTGCAATGTTGACCGTGGGCGTCTCCGGATCGATCAATAAAAACAATCAGTTAACATCCGAGATCTGGATTCGGGAGGCAGGGGCCCACTCAATAGATTCTCACTGCCAATTGGTTACGTCAGCGCAAGTTCGAGCGGGTTCAAATCTTCGAACCAATCCCAGTAAAACTGAGCTATGAGCACTAATTCGCGACTTGTACGTTGCTAACACACTTACCATCCCGTGCATTCCGGGATAAGTAGTCTCCGCTAGTTGCTAAGCGGACAGCCGTATTTTTGTCGCTCACTATTGATCATAAACTAGTGTTTCTTGCCTATTAGCTTAGCCACAAACAGTGTGATGTAGAAATGTCTGATTTTCGCAAAATACTATGTGTCATCGACCCAACGGTAACGTCTCAGCCGGCCATGCACCGCGCTGCGTGGCTGGCTGAGCGCACTGGCGCAAAGCTTGAGCTACTAGTCTGTTTCTACAATCAATACATCAGTGGCCATCGGTTTTTTGACGCGCCGTCAATGCAAAAGACTCGTAGGGAACTGATCGATGGATACAAAGATCACCTTGAAGAGCTGGCTCTGCCGTTGCGAGAAAATGGTATTAGCTTCGAGACAGCCGCTGAGTGGGACCATCCTCTGCACGAAGGAATCGTACGTTATGCCTGCGCGACAGGCGCAGACCTCGTGCTCAAGGACACTCACCACCATTCTGTATTCGACCTGTCAACTCTATCGAACACCGATTGGAACCTGATTCGAACCTGTCCCGTTCCGATTTGGTTCGTCAAGCCACGTGAATTGCCGGAACAACTGCATATCGTTGCTGCGGTAGATCCGTTGAACATACACGATAAACCGGCAGCACTTGACGACGAGATTATTACGACCAGTCAGTTCATCGGAGCGAAGATCGGTGCGGACGTTCATGTTTTCCACGCTTTCGACCCGAGATTCTCTGTTCCTACGTCACAGAGCTCGGTTCTCATGTCCCTGCCGGTCGATGAAATTGCGCAGCAGGTCCGAAGCCTGCATGAAAGTCGGTTTAAGGAGGTCACCGAGAACTACGACTTCACGGAAGATCGTACCCACCTGGTTGCGGGTCTCGTGCAGGAGGAACTACCGAGTCTCGCGCAAGAACTGGATGCCGCACTGGTCGTCATCGGGGCTGTTTCGCGAAATAAGCTTAAGCGAATTTTTATCGGAGCGACTGCGGAACGCACCTTGGACC